>NZ_JBLQTA010000002.1:0-446186 GCF_048159625.1 Ciceribacter azotifigens
AACCAAGGTCGGCATGAGCGCATCCGTGATGTGGGCGGCAGTTCAGGTTAGCCCATCCAGTCCTCGAATGTCTCCTCTTGGCGCAAGGCTGCCCACCCCATGCCGGTATCGTTTGTCGGCATTTGCCGCCTGATTTCGAAACGTGGAGGGCAATCCCCTCCGCCGCCCTTTCTCACCCCTCCGTCTTCATCCGCTTGCGCACCAGGTGGGCGGCGAGCGTCCAGGCGAGTGCCCAGCCGGCGCCGATCGACCAGCCGGCGATGACGTCCGTCGGGTAGTGGACGCCGAGATAGACGCGGCTTGCGCCGATGATGACGGTGAGGAAGATCGCCGAGCCGAGGTAGAGCACTTTCTGGCTGGTGCGCTCCGCCATTTCGGCGAGCAGTGCCCCGAGCGTCAGGTAGACGACGGCCGAGATCGTCGCGTGCCCGCTCGGAAAGCTCGCGGTGAAGACGCGGGCGATGCCGGTGATGTCGGGGCGGGGGCGGTCGTAGAAGGATTTGAGCGTCGTGCTCATGATCGTCCCGCCGATCACCGAGAAGGCGACGAACCAGCCGGTCCGCTGCCGTCCGATGAGGAAGAGATGGATGACGACGACCAGCACGAGAATGGTCAGCACAGAGAAGCTGCCGAGCGCGGTCACGTCGCGGGCGGCCTCCTCGAGCCAGGCAGGTCCGATCGGATCGGCGGGATTTCCGGGCGTGCGCAGCGCCATCAGCACGCCCTCGTCGAGGCCGAGCGTCTCGCCCTCGCTCACCTCGTCGGCGATCATGCCGAAGGCGGCAAGCAGGCCGGCGACGACGGCGCCGGCAGCATAGGGGTAGAGCGAACCGTTGTTGATGCGAAAGGCCATTCGTCTCCTCGTCTTCGCTTGCCTGAGCCCGAACCTGCAGATGGCGGCGAACGGCGGGGAGGTCAAGGCCATGCCGACATCCGCCGTTCACCGGCACGCGGAATTGCGCTATGTCTGCGGATGAAAGCAAGGGGGAGGACGTGGCATGCTGAAGACGATTGCACAATCGCTGGCCTTCGGGCTCATCGGCCTCATCGGCCTGCCGATCCTGACCGGCATCCTGGCGCTGTCGCTCGGCTACCTCTTCGACCCACGTTGCGGCACGCCGGGCGATTCCGGCGGCTGCGAGATGGGGGCCGCGACCTCCGCCGTCGCCATGGCGCTGCCGGGTTTCGCGATCGGCGTCGGCATCGCGCTCTTCAGGGCGTGGCGGAGGAGCAGGTCCGGCGATCCGAGATGAATCTCAGACGCCGCCCATCTCGGCTTCCGGCGGCTTCGCCGGCTCGCGCACCTCGGTCATCGTCGCCTCGGTGAGCAGCAGGATACCGGCGACGGAGACGGCGTTTTCGAGCGCCACCCGCACCACCTTGGTCGGATCGATGATGCCCGCCTCCATCAGGTCGACATAGTCCCGTCGCCCGGCATCGAAACCATAGGCGCCGGAGCCCTGCAGCATCCGGTCGACGACGACGCCGTCGTCCACCGCCGAATTCAGCGCGATCTGCCGCGCCGGGGCTTCCAGCGCCCGCTTGAGGATCTGGACGCCGGTGCGCTCGTCGCCCGCGCATTTCTCCTCTTCCGCCGCCACCGTGCCGATGCAACGCAGGAGCGCCAGCCCGCCGCCCGGCACGATGCCTTCGGCGACCGCCGCCTTGGTGGCGTTGATCGCATCCTCGATCGCGTCCTTCTTCGCCTTCATCTCCGCCTCCGCCGGCGCCCCGACGCGGATGACGGCGACGCCGCCGGAGAGCTTGGCGAGCCGCTCCTCGAGCTTCTCCTTGTCGTAGTCGCTGGTGGTCTTGTCGATCTGGCGGCGGATTTCCTCGATCCGGCCCTTGATCCGTGCCGGATCGCCGGCGCCGCCGACGATCGTCGTCGTCTCCTTGTCGATGACGACGCGGGCGGCCGAGCCGAGCTCGGCAAGCGTCACGTTTTCGAGCTTGGCCCCCATCTCCTCGGAGATCAGCTTTGCGCCGGTCAACACCGCGATATCCTCCAGCATCGCCTTGCGCCGGTCGCCGAAGCCCGGCGCCTTGACGGCGCAGTTGTGGAAGGTGCCGCGGATCTGGTTGACGATGAGGGTGGCAAGCGCCTCGCCCTCGATGTCCTCGGCGATCACCAAGAGCGGCCGGCCGGACTTGGCGATCTGCTCGAGCAGCGGCACGAGGTCCATCAGCGCCGAAATCTTCCGGTCGAAGAGGAGGATGCGGGCATCTTCGAGCACGGCTTCCATGTCTTCCGCGCTGGTGATGAAATAGGGCGAGATATAGCCGCGGTCGAACTGCATGCCCTCGACGACGTTGAGGTGGGTCTCCGTCGTCTTCGCCTCCTCGACGGTTATGACGCCGTCGTCGCCGACCTTCTCGATCGCCTCGGCGATCAGCGCCCCGATCGCCTCGTCGTTATGAGCGGAGATCGCCGCCACCTGCTGCTTTTCGAGCGTCGTGGCGACCGGCCGCGAGAGCGTCTTCAGCGCCTCGACCGCGCATTTCGTCGCCCGGTCGAGGCCGCGCTTGATGTCGACGGCGCTCGCGCCCGCGACCACGTTGCGAAGCCCTTCGGAAAAGATCGCATGCGCGAGGATCGTCGCCGTGCTGGTGCCGTCGCCGACCATCTCGCCGGTGTTTTCCGCCGCTTCCCGGAGCATGCGGGCGCCGAGGTTTTCCTCGGCGTCCTCGAGGTCGAATTCCTTGGCGATCGTCACACCGTCATTGCAGACAATCGGCACGCCCCACTTCTTCTCGATCAGCACCGATTTCGAACGCGGACCGAGCGTGATCCGCACCGCGTCGGCGAGGAGGCTTGCCCCGCGCAGGATTTTCGCGCGCGCTTCGTCACGAAAGAGAACCTGTTTATGCGCCATGCCGGACGTCCTCGAAATGCCGGTAGGGCGAGGCCCGACGCCGGCGGCTGCGGGAAAGTCTGTTCCATCAGCACCTTATAACATTAGGCTTCTTCGAAGAACATTGATCCTGATCACGTTCGGGACGAAGCCTTCCCTGTGTCGCAAAGGTTGCAGTCGTGTCCGGGTGTCTCAATGTTTCCACCCAAAGTAGATTGTTAACATTCCCCCGCTAAAGAAGATGCGGGGGAATGCGCCCGTGCGCGGCGCGGATTGCGGCCGGGGGGCGTCAGGACCATGGAAAGGCACCTCTTCGGGCTTGATGGGCTGAGGTTTCTCGCCGCGTTGGCCGTGGTCGGCTTCCACTTTCTCTTCCGCGGCGAGGCGGTCGGCGACCTGCCACAGATGGATCTGCCGGAGCTGCTCAAGAGTGCCGCGGCCTACGGCTATCTCGGCGTCAGCATCTTCTTCATCATAAGCGGCTTCGTGATCCTCTATTCCGCCGAAGGCCGCACGCCGCTCGAATTCTTCGTCTCGCGTTTCGTCCGCATCTATCCGACCTTCATCGTGATGATGACCGTCACCGCGCTCGTCGTCGTCATTGCCGCCAATCCGCGCTTCGAGGTGAGCCTCGAGCAGTACGGGGCCAATCTCATGGTCTTCTCTCTGCTGCTCGGAGAGCCATTCGTCGACGGCGCCTACTGGTCGATCGTGCTCGAACTCGTCTTCTACGGCTGGGTCTTCCTGCTGCTGGTCATCCGCCGGCTGGACGACATCGAGGCGATCGCCTTCGGCTGGCTGGCGCTCTCGTTCGCCAACGAGGCCTTCTTCCAGGTCCGTCTGCTGCTGGATGCGCTGATTACCGAATATAGCGGCTTCTTCGTCGCCGGCATCGCGTTCCAGCGTCTCGGCAAGGGCGTCACGCCCATTCGCCTTCTGCTCCTCGGCCTCTCGCTCTCATACGGCGTCTTCACGTCGCTCAGCGCCGCCTCCTGGTTCGAGGCCGAATACGGCAGTGCGCTGTCGCGACCGGTGATCGCGGTCGCCGTCCTTGGCGGGGCCGCTCTCTTTGCGCTCATCGCCCGCATGGACCTGCCGCGCCGGTTCTGGGGACCGCTGAAGCTCGCCGGCGGCGCCACCTATCCGATCTATCTCGTCCACCAGCATGTCGGCTATGTCGCAATCCCCCCGCTCGCGGCACTTGTTCAGCCGGAGGTCGCGATCCTCGTCTCCGTCGCCGGCATCCTCGCCTTCGCCTTCGCCTATCATGTGCTGGTGGAGCGCTCGGCCATGCCGGCCTTGAGAGCGCGGCTCTATCGCCTCCTGCAGCCGCTCGCCCCGGCGCTCGACCGCCGCGCGTCGTGAGGGGTTGAAAAATAGACTCGTCAAAATTGATAAATGAAAAGCTAATACAACTAAAAAGTTTACGTGCTGCGCGTTGTTTGCTATGCCTTTGTCGGTCAAACGGAGGGCACGGACATGTCGCAGTATGGCAAGGACGGCAGTGACGGCAAGGAAGGCAGCAAAGATGGCAAGGACGATGCCGCGCGGCTCGCCGGGATCGCGGCGATCAGCCTTCCTATGGAACGGTTCGGAGCGGGACGGGTGGATTTCAAGCGGCACTTCTTCCGCGTCGACCTGAAGCAGAAGCCGGACGCATCCGCCGATCTCCTGCGCAAGAGCGACGAGTACTGGCAGGCGGCCTCCGCCTACGGCCTCGTGGATTCGGTGACGCGGCTTTCCGACGGGTCGGTGCATCTCGTCCTGTCGCTGAAGGACGAAGGCGAGATCAAGGACCTCGTCGCCGCCGATCCGGGCATTGCGGCGGGCGCCTTCACCCTTAGCGGGCACACGAAGATCTGAAACCTGCCATGCGCGATGGTCCCGGCGACGAGCGGATTGTCCTGCTGCTGAACCTCGCGGAGCCGCTCGAACGGCTCTTGCGCGAAAACCTCGGCCGGCGGGGCCTCGCAAGCCGCTCCCTCGACACCGACGCGATCGTCCTCGGCGACATCCATGTCCCGATCGGCGATCCGGCGGGGGAGGGCTGGATCCGCCCGCGGGGTGCGATGCAGCCACTTTTCCTGAGCCAGGTCGCCGGCACGCTTGCCGATCTCGATCCCGGTGCATCCGGCGACGTCTTCTCCGCCTGCGAGCGCGCCGCCGTCCTGCACATGCTGCGCATGGCCTGCGGCAACCCGCTGAACCGCGGCACCTCCGGCAGCGCCTGCGCCTACATGGTCTCTCTGCCGGAACAATGGGCACGCTGCGCGCGGGCGGGGCTTGCCTGCCCGCAATGGCAGGTCCACGACGGCGGCACGCTTGCCGACGGCTGGCTTCTCGTCTCCGGTCTCTATGACCGCTCGCTGCGGCGTGTCGACGACGGCGAGGGCGAGGACGAGGTGCGGCTGGCGGTGCAAAGCCCACGCGGTGCAGCGGCGTGCTGCGCCTTCGCCGGCGATGTGCTTACGCTTCTCCGCCCCGAGGGCGACCGCCTGGTGGAGATGCACCTGCCGGACCGGGCGCTCGACGAGGTCGCGGAACTCACCGCCGCCGTCCGGCACGTCTTCGGCATTGACTACGGCGAGCTGGTCTTCAGCTATCTCGGGCAACCGGTCTTCTGGTCGGTCGTCCCGCAGTTTTCCCCGGACATTCTGGAGGGGCCGGCCGGCGATAGCCTTGCCGAGGCGTTGGCCGACATGGTGAGCCGATGACGGTGCTCTTTCGCGACGGCTGGACGGATCGCATGGGCCGAGCGCGGCAGTCCGAAGAGGCGCCGCCCGAGGATTTCGGGGCGCAAGCGACCGGTGCGCCCTTCCTCATCAGCGTCAGCGGCGATCCGACGGCTGCCGCCTTCCACAAGCGGGTGACCGATGAGGGCCTGCCGCTGCGCTGGGTGACGATCGAGGCGGTGGCGGAGGGCAGGCTTCCGCTTGGCCTGCTTGCCGAATGGATCGCGGCGGCGCCGGGCGTCTACATCCGCGACGGCTGGAGCGCCGATGCCGGCGGCGTGGCCCTGCGTGCCGTCGTCGCCGCCCTTTGCGATGCCCACCCGAACGTCATCCGCGCCGAAGAACGGAGCACCAACTGGTGCAAGCCCTTCCATGTCGCCGCCCTTGCAGCGGTGCCGCGCCGGGTCGTGCGGCTGCCGCCGACGCTGATGACGACGCGCCATGCGCTTGCCGGCCGGGTCATCAAGAACTGCAGCTCCGCCCCGAGCTTCGTCCTCGACGGCGACACGCTCTCCGACGTCTCCGAGCCGGTGCTCTCGCAGGCCCGGCTCCGCGGCCGGGAACTTCGGGTGCATGTGCTCGACGGCGTCTGCTTTGCAGTCGAGGTGGTGACGACGGCGCTCGACTACCGCAAGGAGGGCGGCGCCGAGATGCGGCCGGCGGCGATCGACGCGGCCCTTGCCGCCGACCTCTGCGACCTGACCGAGGCGGAAGGGCTGCGCTTTTCCGGCATCGACCTCATCCTGACCGGGGAGGGGCCCTTCGTCATCGAGGTGAACCCCATGCCCGGCTACCACGGCTACGACCTCGCCCCCTGGGGCGAGGAGAGTATCACGACCCGTCTCTACAACCGATTGTCGAGGGTGCCATGAAATACCGGATCACCGATGAGACCCGCCGGCTCGAAAGCGGCGAAATCCTCCACCGCGTCGTCCGCACCGACGGCGGAAGCGGCGGCTTCGTCCAGTCGGAAAAAAACCTGTCGCAGGCCGGCACCTGCTGGCTGCACGGCGATTCGCTCGCCTATGGCGAGGCGCGGATCGAGGAGGAGGCCCAGGTCTACGGCATCGTTTCCGGCTCCGCCGTCGCCCGCGGGCACGCCGTGATCCACGGCCGCCTGCACGGCCATGCCGTCGTCGAGGGCGACGCGAAGGTCTACGGCAATGTCGGCGGCAGCCACCACATCGGCGGCGACGAGGTGGTCTACGGCAATCTCGACTGAGGCCGGAAAGCGGAAATCCTCTACCGTTTCAGGCTGCCGAGGATGCCGCGCACCAGCGCCCGGCCGACGGAGGTCGCGACCGAGCGCGCCGCGCTCTTCATCGCCGCCTCCAGTACCGATTCCCGCTGGTAGCCGGAGCTGCGGCGGGTGCCGTTCTTCGCCGTCTTGGTTTGCTCTTCGGTCTCGTCTCCGAAGCCCGGCAGCGTCCAGCGGCCGCCGGCACTCTCCTTGCCCTCTTCCTCGGCACGGCGGGCGGCTTCCGCCTCTGCCGCCTTGCGCGCCCGTTCGGTGAGGATCTCGTAGGCCGATTCCCGGTCGGCATCGCGGTCGTAGACGCCGGAAACCGGGCTCGTTGCCATCAGCTGCTGGCGCTCGGCCGGCGTGATCGGCCCGAGCCGCGAGGCCGGCGGGCGGATGAGCGTGCGCTCGACCATCGAGGGAATGCCCTTGCCCTCCAGCGTCGAGACCAGCGCCTCGCCGGTGCCGAGCGCGGTGATCGCGGTTTCGCAGTCGAAGGCCGGGTTGGGGCGGAAGGTCTCGGCCGCCGTCTTCACCGCCTTCTGCTCGCGCGGCGTATAGGCGCGCAGCGCGTGCTGCACGCGGTTGCCGAGCTGCGCGAGCACCGTCTCCGGTACGTCGAGCGGGTTCTGGGTGACGAAATAGACGCCGACGCCCTTGGAGCGGATGAGCCGCACCACCTGCTCGATGCGGTCGACGAGCACCTTCGGCGCGTCGTCGAAGAGCAGGTGCGCCTCGTCGAAGAAGAAGACGAGCCGCGGCTTTTCCGGATCGCCCACCTCCGGCAGTTCCTCGAAGAGTTCGGAGAGCAGCCAGAGCAGGAAGGTGGCGTAGAGCCTCGGGTTCATCATCAGCTTGTCGGCGGCGAGCACCGAGATCGTGCCGCGGCCGTCGCTCGTCGTGCGCATGATGTCGGAGATCGCAAGCGCCGGCTCGCCGAAGAAATTCTCCGCCCCCTGCTGCTCGAGGATCAGAAGCCCGCGCTGCAGCGAGCCGACGGAGGCCTTGGAGATCAGCCCGAACTGGCTCGAAAGCTCGCTCGCATGCTCGCCCATGTAGTTCAGGAGCGCCTGCAGGTCTTTGAGATCGAGAAGCGGCAGCCCGCCCTGGTCGGCGATCTTGAAGGCGATGTTCAAGACGCCCTCCTGCGCCTCCGAGGCGTCCATCAGCCGCGAGAGCAAGAGCGGCCCCATCTCGGCGATGGTGGTGCGTACCCGGTGGCCCTGTTCGCCGTAGAGATCCCAGAAGATCACCGGCGCGGCGCGGAATTCGTAGGGCGAAAGCCCGATCGCCTCGGCGCGCTTCAGGAGGAAATCCTTCGCCTCGCCCTTAGCTGCGATGCCGGAAAGGTCGCCCTTGATGTCGGCGCAGAAGACCGGCACGCCGGCCTCGGAGAAGCTTTCGGCGAGGATCTGCAGCGTCACCGTCTTGCCGGTGCCGGTTGCCCCGGTCACCAGCCCGTGGCGGTTGCCGAACTTCAGCTCCAGATATTCCGGCTTGTTGAGGCTGTCGTCGGGGTTGCGGCTGGCGCCGATGAAAAGCTTTCCGTCAACAAGCATGGGGCCTCGTCTTTCGCGGGGGAGGGCGGCGCCCGGCATTCCCGCATTCATCCAAACAACAGGTTGTAACTATAAGGATAGTATGGAACATGACAACAGCCCGGTATTTCCCCCGGCGCTCACCTTGCGCTTCCCCGGCGCAGCCGACGCGGCGCGCGAAAAAGCCTGTGGGGAGCGGTTCCGGCGCTTGAGTTCACAGGCGGAATTAATTACGTTGACGTTCACGTCAGAATTTCAAACGGAGGCAGACCATGAATGAACTCGTAAACCGCATCGCCACCAATGTCGGCATCGACGCCGATGTCGCCGAAAAGGCGGTCGGAATGATGCTGGGCTTCCTCCAGCGCGAGGCGGCCGACGGCCCGGTCGCCAAGATGATCGAGGCGATCCCCGGCGCCGTCGACCTCGTCGCCAAGCACAACGGCGAAGGCCAGGGCAAGGGCCTTATCGGCGGACTGTTGAGCGCAATCGGCGGCGGCGGCATCATGGGGCTCGGCCAGCAGCTGATGTCGCTCGGCCTCGGCATGGGCGAGATCACCTCGCTCTCGCGCGAAACCATCGCCGCCGCCCGCGAATACGCCGGCTCCGAGGTGGTCGACGAAGTCGTCGCCTCCGTCCCGGGGCTCAGCCAGTTCGTCTGATCGGGGCGGAAACCTCCCGGAATGAACGAAACCGCCGGAGCGATCCGGCGGTTTTTTTTGGTGGGGGGTGGGGGCGTTCGCGGCGCACGCACAAACCCGCCGTCATGCCGGGCTTGATCCGGCATCCAGCGCGATCAAGTCCTTGATCGCGAAAGACTCTTTCGCGGCGCGGACGCGCCGCTGCTGGACTCCGGCTCAGGGCCGGAGTGACGGAGGAGGTGGAGGCGCGCCATTCTCAGTGAAATCCGCCTATAATGTGCGCCTGACATCCAGGCCTCCGCATCGGTAGTGATCTTTTGCCGCGCGTTTCACGCAGACGTTTCGACGAAAGCCAAAGAACCGTATAATATTCTACCGATGGTAGGAATAGACCTGCCGACACTACAGCGGCAATCTCGAGGCAGGAGGAAGAATGACTTTCAAGTGGTTCGTGGCCTTTATCGTCGGAGGGGCAATCGTCGCATACTCACTATGGCGCTTCCACGCGCTGACACCGATGATGGTGGCAGCACAATCGAGGCGGAAATCGACTTAGCGAAACGCCCGAAACCGTTCAGACAAACCGAGCCACCTCTGATGACCTGTCGCCTTTTCCTGCCTGCCTTCCGCTCTCTCATTCTGCTTGTTGCGCTGCTCGGATGCATCCCTGCCTCAGCCCAGCAGGCCATGGTTCCGGAACCGGACAATGACAGGGTGAAGACAGTCGGCGTCTATGTGCACCCGCCTTTCGTGACGAAATCGGGCGACAGCTATGGCGGCATGGCAATCGACCTGTGGGAGCTTGCAGCCGGCAGGATTGGGATTGCCAGCCGTTACGTCGAATATGAAAACATCGGGGAGCTGGTCAATGCGACCGCTTCCGGGGCGGTCGATATCGCCGTCAGCAACATGACGGTCACACGCGAACGGGCAGAGCGCATCGATTTCACGCATCCATGGTTCGATGCCGGACAGCGCATTCTGGTCCGGCAGGATGGCGGCGCGAGCGCAGGCGACCTGCTGCGAGGGCTGAACGAATCCGGCCACCTCCAGACCTATGCGGGCATCGGGATCCTTATCCTTCTCGCAACCATTCTCGTCACGTTGTTCGACCGCAAATTCGACCAGGATGCTCCGAAGCGCTGGCGCGATGGCATCGCCGAGAGCTTCTATACGGTCATGTCGGTGGCGACATCCGGCAAGGCCCCATGGCGCAAGAACCTGTTTGGCTGGGTGGGCCGGATATGGCAGGGCCTGTGGCTTGTCTGCGGCATCGCGGTGCTTGCCTATGTCACCTCATCGGCAACCAGCGTGATGACCGCCCTGACGCTGACCAACCAGATCAATTCGGTGGCCGATCTTCCCGGCCGGGTTGTCGGAGTTCAGCCGGGCAGCGTGTCTGAAGATTATGCGCGGCAGGCGGGCCTCAATACACGGCCAGTCCAGCATATCGAGGAGGCCGCCGATGCGCTTGCAGACGGTGCGGTCGACGCCGTCCTGGGGGATGCTCCGGTGCTGGAATATTATACGCACAACAACCCGGGGCGGGGGCTGACAGTGGTCGGGCCGATCTTTGCGCCTGACAAATATGCCTTTGGCCTGCCGAATGACAGCGCACTGACGCGCCCGCTGTCGGTTGAGATCATCGGACTGCATGAAAGCGGCCGACTTGAGGAAATCAGGACACGATATTTCGGCAACGAATAAGCAGGCATTGAGGCCGCGGCACACCAGAAACGCGGCGAAGAAGTTGTGTATGGGGTAACTACGCCGGCGGCGTTACCGCGCACTGGGTATTTCGACCCAGCGGAAGGGCAGCAAATCGCCGCCCTTCGCCAACAAACCGACAATCAGCTCACGGTTCCAACTCGGTCGACCGATCAAGGCCCCCTCAATCCCACCTCGGCGCCAGATGCGCCGGACTGACGATCCGTCCATCCGGGCGGGCGAGTGCGGAGATCGCGTCCATCTCCTGCGCGTCGAGGTGGAAGTCGAAGACGGCGAAGTTTTCGGCGATGCGGCTTTCCGTCGCCGTCTTGGTGAGCGCCACCACGCCCTGCTGCTGCAAGAGCCAGCGCAGCGCCGCCTGCGCCGCCGTCTTGCCGTGGCGGGCGCCGATGTCCTGCAACAGCGGCTCCTTCGGCACGCGCCCGTCGGCCATGGCGTAATAGGCGGTGATCGCCATGCCGTAGGAGCGGGCGGCGGCGATGACCTCCGTCTGGTCGAGATAGGGGTGGTATTCCACCTGGTTGGTGACGATCGGCGCTTGCGAAAGCGCCACCGCCTCGCCCATCAGCGCGCAATTGTAGTTGCTGACCCCGATATGGCGCGCCTTGCCGGCCTTCACCACCTCGTTCAGGCAGCCGATCTGCTCGGCAAGCGGCACCGGGCTCCTCGGCCAGTGCAGGAGCAGCAGGTCGACATAATCGGTCCTGAGCTTCTTCAGGCTCTCGTCGACGGAGGGCAGGAAATCCTTGCGCGCGAAGCGGTCCACCCAGACCTTGGTGGTGAGGAAGATCTCCTCGCGCGGAATGCCGGAGGTCGCGATCACGTCGCCCACCTCCGCCTCGTTGCCGTAGATCTGCGCGGTGTCGACGTGGCGAAAGCCGGTCTTCAGCGCGAGCGGCAGGATGCGGATCACGTCGGGGCCGGGCATCCGGAAGGTGCCGAAGCCGAGCGCGGGAATGGCGGCGCCGTTGGCGGAAACGATCTGCATGGGCTTCTCCATGGTCTTGCGGCGGCATCGGGCGGATTGGGGCCATGGTCGCGGTTTTTGGCCGCCGGATCAAGGCCGCCCGCCCGTCAGGACCGAGACTTCGCGAGAATGCGAAAGGTTCCGTTTACGCCGTTTTAAGCAGGTCCGCCGAAGCCCGCTTGTCTTCACTGAAGATTAAGGGGCTTTACCTCCAATGCCCCTGAGATTGGAGTGGTGTTTATGTCTCTTTCGGCCAGATTGTTTTCCGTTTTCCTGTTTCTTCTCGTCTCCGCAGGTGCCGTCAATGCCGCCGAGTGGGTCGCCGCCAAGGTGAGCCAGCCGGTGCAGTACACGCTCGACAACAAGAGCTGGACCGCCGTCACGGTGGGCACGACGATCCCGAACAAGGCCCTGGTCGTCACCGGCGCGCGCGGCCGTCTGGTCCTCACGCGCAACAAGGAAAGCATCACCTTCCAGCCGAACAGCCTCGCCTCGATCACCACCTCGGGCTTCTTCGTGCGCAAGACCGAGGTCGCCCAGCAATACGGATCGATGCTCTTCGACATCGAGACGCGCGGCGTGCCGCACACCTCGGTGCAAACGCCGTTCCTGGCGGCCGTCGTCAAGGGCACGAAATTCGAGGTCAGGGTCGACCGCACGAAGGCCTCGGTCGGCGTCGAGCGCGGCCTCGTCGAGGTCACCGGCTTCGCCCGCGGCGAGCAGACCCATGTGAGCCCGGGCCAGCGAGTCAGCGTCGATCCGAAGAGCCGCAGGGCCATGCAGGTCGTCGGCGTCGGGCCGAAACATGCCGTCGTCGCCGTGGGGCCGAAAGCGGCCAAGGTCGCCGTGCTCGGGCCGAAGAGCCCGAATGCGATCGCCGCGGCGGCTGAGAAGACGAACAGGGCCGATAATACCGGCAATACCGGCAATACCGGCGGCGACGAGGCCGCAGCGACCACCGGCACAGGCAATGCCGTTGGCGGCAATGCGGGCGGCGGCAAGGGTAACGCTGGTGGCAATGCCGGCGGCAACGGCAATGCCGGTGGCAATGGTGGCGGCAATGGCAACGCCGGTGGCAACGGCAATGGCGGCGGCCACGGCGGCGGCCAAGGGGGCGGTCACGGTGATGACCACGACGGCCACGGCGGCAAGGGTGGCGATGACCATGGCGACAAGGGTGGCGATGACCACGGCGGCAAGGGCGGCCACGGCAAAAAGCCCCCGAAACACGGCTGACGATGATGGAAGCACTGCGCAGGCTGACACGGCGACTGGGACGGGCGGGCACCTATAGCGTGCTCACCGCGCTCCTTCTTCTCGTCATGCCGCTGGCGCTGCCTCCGCTCGGCGTTCTCAGGGGCGTCGATCTCTTTTTCACCGAATGGCGTGCGGCGGCGGCACCGCGCGCGGCGGGCGGCAAGTTCGTCTTCGTCGCCATCGACAAGGGCAGCCTCGACGCGGTCGGCGTCTGGCCCTGGCCGCGCGATGTTCATGCGCAAATCGTCGACCGGCTGGTCGCGGCCGGCGCCGCCGATATCTTCCTCGACATCGATTTCAGCGCCCGCTCCACCGCCGCGGCCGACGACCGGCTGGCAAAGGCGCTCGCCGATGCCGGCGGCGGCGTCGTGCTCCCCGCCTTCGTGCAATACCGCGCCGCTGCCGGCGAGACGCCGGAGACGGTGGTCTCGCGGCCGCTCCCGGATTTCGAGGCGAATGCCTGGCTCGCCGCCGCCAATGTCGCCGCCGATCCCGACGGCGTCGTGCGCAGCCTGCCCCATGGCGTGATGCTCGACGGTCAGGTGGTGCAGTCGGTCGCAGCCCTGCTCGCCGGGGAGCCGGAGCCGCGGGCCGCGAGCTTCGGCATCGATTTCTCGATCTCGCCTGCGAGCGTGCCGGTCTTTTCCGTTTCCGATCTGCTTTCCGGCCGGGTGCCGGCGGATGCCCTCTCGGGCCGCTCCGTCGTCGTCGGCGCCTATGCGGCGGAGCTGAACGACGTCTTCGCCGTCCCCGTCTACGGCCTGCTCGGCGGGCCGATGCTGCATATCCTCGGCGCCGAAACGCTCGCGCAGGACCGCGTGCCCGTCCCCCTCGATCCGAGGCCCTATGCGCTCGTCATCGCCGGCCTCCTCGTGCTGTCGATCCGCTCCAGCCGGCCGCTGTCCGGCTGGCTGCTGCTGCCGCTTCTCGGATTGACGGCCGCCGCGGTCGAAGGCGCGGCCTTCTTCCTGCAACACCACTATTCGCTTGTCCTGCCGACCGCGGGCATCCAGCTCGTGCTCGCGACCGGCCTGCTGCTCTACCTCATCGAGCATGTCGACATCGGCCACTGGCTCGCCGCACTCGCCCAGCTCGAGAGCCGCAATTCGCAGACCCTGCTCCGCCGCGTGATCGACGACAGCGTCGACGGCGTGGTGATCCTCGACCACGAGGGCCGCCTCGTCGAGGTCAGCCGTTCCGCCGAGGCGATCTTCGGCCCCGGCCTTCATCGGGCCCTGCTTGCCGACTTCACCGCGAATGCGCCGCTGCCGATGCAGGCGGCGCTCGAAAGGGCGCGGCAGGAAAAGGGCTCGGCTCCGGTCGGCTTCGAACTGGAATTGCGGGAGGCCGGCGCCAGCCGCTATCTCGAGGGCCACGTTGCCGTGTCGCTCCTCGAAACCGCGGACGAGGCCGCGGACCCCGCCGATGTTCCCTATGTCGCCTGCGTGACCGTGCGCGATGTCACCGCCAAGCGCGCTTACGAGGAAAAGCTGAAGGCGCTCTCGCAATATGACGAGCTGACCGGCGCGCTTCGCCGCGACGAACTCGTCCGCCGGATGGAGGCCGCCGCTTGCGACGACTGGTCGGTCTTTGCGATCAACCTCCATCGTTTCGCGGCCATCAACATGGTGCTCGGCCGCTCGACCGGCGACGACCTCCTGAAGGCGGTGGCGGCGCGGCTCAAGGAGAATGCGCCGCGCGGCGCGCTGGTCGCCCGCAGCGAAGGCGACGGCTTCTCGGTCGCGGTACCCTCGGCAGCCCTTGCCATGCCGCCGGCCGAATACGCCGAGCACCTGATCGGCCTTCTGTCGCGCGCCTTCGTGCTCGGTCCTTCGGTCGCCGAGATCGGCGCCCGCATCGGCATCTGTGTTTCCGGCGAGGGCCGCGATCCGGCCGGCCTCGTGGCTGCGGCGGAAGCGGCGCTCGACCACGCCCGCAAGAGCGCCGGCTCCGGCTACAGCCTCCATGATTCCGATGAGGCGCGCCGCCAGATTCGCGCCCGGGCGCTGGAGGCGGAGATGAAGGGTGCGCTCGCCGCCGGCCAGTTCTTCCTGCTCTACCAGCCGCAGGTGGAGCTTGCCCGCGGCAGCCTTACCGGTGCGGAGGCGCTGGTGCGCTGGCGCCATCCGGAATTCGGCGTCGTCCCGCCCTTCGAATTCATCGAGATCGCCGAGGCGAGCGGCTTCATCTGCGAACTCGGCGCCTTCGTGGTCGAGGAGGCCTGCCGGCAGGCGACCGGCTGGCCGGAGAACCTGAGCGTCTCGGTCAACGTCTCGCCGCTGCAGTTCATCCGCACCGATATGGTCGCGGTCGTGAGGAAGGCGCTCGCCGAAAGCGGCCTTTCGCCCGAACGGCTGCACCTCGAAATCACCGAATCGGCCTTCCTCGAGGTTTCCGACGAGATCCTCGGACAGCTCGCCGCATTGCGCGCCCTCGGTGTGAAGATCGCGCTCGACGATTTCGGCACCGGCTATTCCTCGCTCGGCTATCTCGCCCGCTTCCCGCTCGATTTCATCAAGATCGACCAGTCCTTCGTCCGCCGGCTCGCGACCGACCCGGCGAGCCTGACGATCGTCGGCGCCATCAAGTCGCTCGCCGCCGGCTTCGGCGCGAAAGTGGTCTGCGAAGGCATCGAGGGCGAGACGGAATGGCAGATGCTCGCCGCCATGGGCTGCGAGGAAGGGCAGGGCTACTATTTCGGCAAGCCGCAGCCGGGCGAAGACATCCGCCTCGCCGCCGCCCGCGTGCCCGACCGCAAGCGGGCGTGAGGGTTTGCACGCTTTCTGACAAGGCTCGCCTTGTTTGATGCGGCTCCACATCCTCCGTCACCCCGGACCTGATCCGGGTTCCAGCAACGGCGCGTCTGCGCCGTGAACGAGTCCTTTTGCGATCAAGGACGTGATCGCACAGGATACCGGCTCGGAGTGTCTGCCACAAGCGGCCGAAAAGCTCAGCCAGAGGGCTGTCGGCGTTCTGAATCCCCCTCAGCCTTCACGGCAGGGAAATTGCATATGGATTTTGAGCGGCGCACGAAACGGGCTCCCTCTTCTCCCCAGCGGGGAGAAGGTGGCCCGCAGGGCCGGATGAGGGGGGCGCGAAGCGCAAAAGTTGTGCCGGGCAGCCCCCTCATCGCCTCGCATGCGCTCGGCACTTCTCCCCGAGGGGAGAAGAGGAGCCCGGCACGGAACCTCCCTCACGCCTTCACGGCGACGACGAAGAGCCGGGGAAAGCGCAACAGCCGCCGGCCGTCGGCCATCGGCGGATAGGCCCGCTCGATGCGGGCGGTGTACTCCGCGAGGAAGTCGTCGCGATGCTCCGCGCCGGCCGCATCGAGATAGGGGCGAAGCCCCGTGCCCTTCACCCATTCGACGATCGCTTCGGTACTTTCCATCGGGTGGTAGTAATCCGTGTGCCACAGGTCGACGCGGCGGGCATGGCGCGACAGCCGGTCGT
Organism: Ciceribacter azotifigens; assembly: GCF_048159625.1. Lineage (NCBI taxonomy): Bacteria > Pseudomonadati > Pseudomonadota > Alphaproteobacteria > Hyphomicrobiales > Rhizobiaceae > Ciceribacter > Ciceribacter azotifigens. The sequence continues at coordinate 16,412 of NZ_JBLQTA010000002.1, forward strand.
AATAGGCGGCAGGCGGGGGGAGCGGCGTGCGGCGGAAGCGTCCGCCGGCGAAGACCTCCCGCCAGGGGCCGGCGGCCCCCGTCGCCTCCATCGCGCGATGGGAGGGCTCGTCGAGATTGTCCGGCATCTGCACGGCGAGCACGCCGCCCGGCGCCAGGTGCGCCATCAGCCGCTCCATCAGGGCCAGATGGCCCGGCAGCCATTGCAGCACGGCATTGGCATAGAAGAGGTCGACGTCGCGCGGCGGTTCCCAGGTCGAGAGATCGGCGGTGACGAAGGGTGTCTCCGGGAGGCGCACACGGGCCTTCGCCAGCATGTCGGCGTCGCTGTCGAGCCCGGTGACCGCGTGGCCGCCGAAGCGCTCGACGATGAGCGCGGTCGAATTTCCCGGCCCGCAGCCGAGATCGAAGGCGAGTTTCGCCTCAGCGAGCGGCACATGCGCCAGCAGGTCGCGCGCGGGCCGTGTCCGCTCGTCCTCGAATTTCAGGTATTGTTCCGCCGACCACACCATGATCAGAGGCTTTCGAGCGAGGGCAGGATGAGGTCGGGCGGAAAATCCCGGTACTCGTCGGGCATCCGGCTGCGGTTCACCCAGACGGTGCGGAAGCCGAACTTCTTGGCGCCGGCGGCATCCCAGCGGTTCGACGACTGGAAGGAGACCGCGTCGGGATAGAGCCGGTAGGTGGTGGTGACGATCTCGTAGACGGCGGGTGCCGTCTTGTAGAGCCCGATCGTATCGACGGAAAAGACGTCGTCGATCACCGTTTCGAGGGCTGCGTTCTTCACCGCCGCGGCGAGCATCAGCGGCGAGCCGTTCGAAAGGATCGCCACCCTCGCGCCGCGCGCCTTGATGTCCTTCAGCACCGCCGGCACTTCCGGATAGCAGTCGAGCGTCCAGTAGGCGGCCAGCAGGTCTGCCCGGAGCGTCCGGTCGACGCCCGGAAAGCGCTCGAAGGTATAGTCGAGCGCCTCTTCCGTCAGGCTCCAGAAATCGCGGTAGGCGCCCATCAGCGTGCGCACCCAGGAATATTCGAGCTGTTTCGCCCGCCACATCTCGGAGAAGATCTGGTGGTCCGGCCCCGCCCGTTCGGCATGGCGGCGCACCGCCGCATGCACGTCGAACAGGGTGCCGTAGGCGTCGAAGACATAGGCTGCCGTAGACATCGGTCCTCCTCCGCTGACGTCGCCGCCCGCACCGTTTCCGCCGGCCGCAGGTGCGGCGGGAATCACGGGAAAAGGACGATCATTCCGTGTGGCAAGTCTTACGTCCGGATACAGGCGGCGGCAAGACCGCGAGAGGCTGCAGACGGACGTCGTGCACGATCACGCCGTCGCCTCGTCGGCCCGCAGGCCCGCCACGTCCTGGTCGATCTCGGCGAGCGCCCGCTCGACATGGCCCTCGAAGACGAGGGTCGCCTCGTCGGCGACGACGGTGATCTTCGGCGTGCCGTAGATGCGCACGTGCAGCGACTGCTGCAGCCCTTCTTCGAGCCCGCGCGACAGGAGGTCCATGTAGCGCGTGCCGTGGCCGGCGATCGCCACCGGCATGTTGCCGAAGAGGCTCAGCATCCGCGAAAGTCCCTGGCCGATCGCAAGCCCCGCCTGGCGGAAGGCATATTCCGACATGCGGTGGCCCTGGCGGGCCCGAAGCGCGATCTTGTCCATCTCGGCGAGCGGCACGAACTTCGCCGGTATGGTATCGGGCGGCACTTCGAAGGCGGTTCTGAGGATGCCGTAGAAACCGGCCGACGCCTCGATGCAGCCGCGTGAGCCGCAGCGGCAGAGCTTGCCGTCGGCGGCGTTCAGCATGTGCCCGAAATTCGGCGCGCTCACCTCGATGTCGCCCGCCGCGCCCCGCCGGGCAATGCCGAGGCCGATGGAGTGGCCGAGCGAAAGCGCCGCGAGCGAGCGGAAGGGGGCGTCGCCGTCCCGGTCGGCCCGCCGCGCGAGCGCCTGCGCCACCAGCGGCGTCTCGTTGTTGAGCCGGACCCGCATCGACGGCGGAAGGGCGAGCTGGGCGGAAAAATCGATCTGCTCGTAGCCGAAGATCGGCGACCAGAGGAGCCGCGAGCCATGCGGATCGACCAGCCCCTTGCTGCTGATCGAGATCGCCGCGATGCGGTCGGCGTCGAGGCCGGAGCGGCGCATCAGCCGCAGCACCGCCTCGCGGAAGGCTTCGACGAACTGGGCGGTCGAGGGACCCGCCTCGTCGCGCGGCTCGTCGAAGCGGTCGATCAGCGTGCCGGTATAGTCGGCGAGCGAATATTGCAGCGTGTCGGAGGAGATCCGCACCGTGATCAGGTAGCGGTGGTCGCGCCTTCGGGCGAAGAGCACCCGCGGCCGGCCGCGCCCGCCGGAGACGTGCTGCTCGTGGCGTTCGAGCGCCCCGGTCCGCTCGAGGTCGGCGGTGATCGCCGAGACGGTCGCCGATGCGAGCCCCGTCGCCGCGGCGATGTCGGTATGGGCGAGTGGCCCGTGGCGCCGGAGCGACGACAGGACGAGCACGCTGTTCTGCTGACGCACCATTTCGGTGCTGGACTTCGTCAGCATCGGGGCTTTCCGGTCATGTCGGTCGTCTGCAGCACATGCTCCTCCCAAAGCATCCGGCCGGCGTCTTGGCAAGCCCTCGCCCCTGCCGGACGGGGGCTGTTGACAGCTGCGGAATCTTCTGCCAGTTATTTTCTCGACTGTCGAGAAAAACCGGTGAGACCGGCAAACGAGACAGTGATTTCCGCAGGGCTGAGAGGGGGGGAGGGAGTTCCACCGCCGGCCTGCATCCAACAGGGAGGCTTAAATGAAGTCCATTTCGAAGCTGATGGCATGCGCTGCCGTCATCGTATCCATGCATTCCGCCGCCGCCGCCAAGGACCTGGTCGTCGGCGTTTCCTGGTCGAACTTCCAGGAAGAGCGCTGGAAGACCGACGAGGCGGCGATCAAGGCTGCGCTCGAAGCATCCGGCGACAAGTACATTTCCGCTGACGCGCAGTCGTCTGCCGCCAAGCAGCTCACCGACATCGAAAGCCTGATCTCGCAGGGCGCCAACGCGCTCATCGTTCTCGCCCAGGATTCCGACGCCATCGGCCCGGCAATCGAAAAGGCCGTCGCGGAAGGCATTCCGGTCGTCGGCTACGACCGCCTGATCGAGAACCCGGATGCCTTCTACATCACCTTCGACAACAAGGAAGTCGGCCGCATGCAGGCCCGCGAAGTGTTCAAGGTGAAGCCGGAAGGCAACTACGTCTTCATCAAGGGCTCGTCCTCCGACCCGAACGCGGACTTCCTGTTCGCCGGCCAGATGGAAGTGCTGAAGGAAGCGATGGACGCCGGCAAGATCAAGAACGTCGGTGAAGCCTATACCGACGGCTGGAAGCCGGAAATCGCCCAGAAGAACATGGAGCAGTTCCTGACCGCCAACGACAACAAGGTCGACGCGGTCGTCGCCTCGAACGACGGCACCGCCGGCGGTGCGGTCGCTGCCCTCGACGCACAGGGCCTCGCCGGTTCCGTTCCGGTCTCCGGCCAGGATGCCGACAAGGCGGCACTCAACCGCGTCGCTCTCGGCACCCAGACGGTTTCCGTCTGGAAGGACAGCCGCGAACTCGGCAAGCGCGCCGCTGAAATCGCGGCCGAACTTGCCGGCGGCAAGAAGATGACCGAAATCGAAGGCGTGACCTCCTTCAACGGCGGCCCGAAGGGCGTCGCCATGCAGTCGGTCTTCCTCGCTCCGCTTCCGATCACCAAGGACAATCTGAACGTCGTCATCGACGCCGGCTGGATTTCCAAGGACGAAGCCTGCCAGGGCGTCAAGGGCGACGTCGCTGCCTGCAAGTAAGCACCCGAACGCGGTGTGATCCGAACCTTCGCAAGCGCCGCGACGCACCCCGTTGCGGCGCTTGCACAAGGTCGGTGCGAGGCGGACAATGGCGTCCGCAGTCGCTCCGTCGGCCGCTCGGGGGAGCGGGGCGGGCGCGATCCGGACCGTATCATCAGACCAGCCGCATGACGCTCCGGCCCCTGGCCGCATGGACGGCGGCTCTCAAAGAACAAGTGGGGAGAAGGCACCTACATGGCCGACATCACACATGCTACCCAGAGTAATCCCGCGCGAAACGTCAACGAGAGCGCGGTGAAGCGCTTCTTCCGGGCAACCGAGATCGACACCCGTCTTCTCGGCATGGTCGGCGCGCTCGTGCTCATCTGGCTCGGTTTCCAGCTCATGACCGGCGGCCTCGTCGACGGCCTGTTCCTGAAACCGCGCAATCTGTGGAACCTGACCGTGCAGACCTCCTCGGTCGCCGTCATGGCGAGCGGCATGGTGCTGATCATCGTCACCCGCAACATCGACCTTTCGGTCGGCTCCGTGCTCGGCTTCTGCGGCATGGTGATGGGGGTCATGCAGGCGAAGATCCTGCCGCAATATCTCGGCCTCGAGCATCCGGCGATCTGGATCCTGACGCTCGCCTCCGGCATGATCGTCGGTGCGGCGATCGGCGCGCTCCACGGCGCGATCATCGCCTTCCTCAACGTGCCTGCCTTCATCGTCACGCTCGGCGGCCTGCTCGTCTGGCGCGGCGCCACCTGGTTCGTCACCTCCGGCCAGACGGTCGCGCCGATGGATGCTACCTTCCGCCTGATGGGCGGCGGCACCGAGGGCTCGATCGGCGCCACGGCGAGCTGGATCGTCGGCCTCGTCGCGTGCCTCGCGATCGTCGCGGCCATCCTGAATTCGCGCAAGCAGCGCAAGCGCTTCGGCTTTCCGCTGCGCCCGGTCTGGGCCGAATATTTCCTCTCGGTGCTCGGCTGCGTTCTGGTGCTCGGCGCCGTCGCGATCGCCAACAGCTACTATTGGCCGACCAACATCGCCCGCAAATATGCCGATGCCAACGGCATCGCCTGGCCTGAGGGCGGCCTCCTGATCTCGCACGGCATCGCCATACCCGTGCTGATCGCCGTCGTCGTCGGCATCGTCATGACCTTCATCTCGACGCGCCTGCGCTTCGGCCGCTACGTCTTCGCCATCGGCGGCAACCCGGAGGCTGCCGAACTCGCCGGCATCAAGACCCGCTGGGTGACGGTCCGGATCTTCACGCTGATGGGCATCCTCTGCGCCATCGCCGCGGCGATCTCGACCGCCCGCCTCAACGCCGCGACCAATGCGCAGGGCGAGCTCGACGAGCTCTACACCATCGCCGCGGCCGTCATCGGCGGCACCTCGCTCGCCGGCGGCGTCGGCACGATCGCCGGCGCCATGATCGGCGCGCTGGTCATGCAGTCGCTGCAATCCGGCATGGTGCTCCTCGGCATCGACAGCCCGTTCCAGCGCATCGTCGTCGGTGTGGTCCTCGTCGTCGCCGTCTGGCTCGACACCGTCTATCGCGCCCGCGCCAAGTAAGAAGGAGTACGCTCATGTCGGAAAAACGCACTCCGCTGGTGGAAATGAAGAATGTTTCCATTTCGTTCGGCGGCATCCACGCGGTCGAGAACGCCTCGGTCGATCTCTATCCCGGCGAGGTCGTGGCACTGCTTGGCCATAACGGCGCCGGCAAGTCGACGCTGATCAAGATCCTCTCCGGCGCCTACCGGCGCGACGATGGCGAGATCCTGATCGACGGCGAACAGGCCGATATCAACAACCCGCGCGATGCCAAGAAATACGGCATCGAGACGATCTACCAGACGCTCGCCGTCGCCGACAATGTCGACGCCGCCGCCAACCTCTATCTCGGCCGCGAGCTGCGCACCGCCTGGGGCACGCTCGACGACGTGGCGATGGAGGCGAAGGCCCGCGAGGTGATGGGGAGGCTCAACCCCAACTTCCGCCGCTTCAAGGAGCCGGTGAAGGCGCTCTCCGGTGGCCAGCGGCAGTCGGTGGCGATCGCCCGCGCGATCCTCTTCGACGCCCGCATCCTGATCATGGACGAGCCGACGGCGGCGCTGGGACCGCAGGAGACCGCCCAGGTCGGCGAGCTCATCCAGCAGCTGAAGCGGGAGGGCCTCGGCATCTTCCTGATCAGCCACGACATCCACGACGTCTTCGATCTCGCCGACCGCGTCTTCGTCATGAAGAACGGCAAGGTGGTGGGGGAAGCCCGCACCGCCGACGTTACCAAGGACGAGGTGCTCGGCATGATCATCCTCGGCAAGTGCCCGCCGGCCGCAATCCCCGGCCCGGGCGCCATGCAGACGACCTGACGCCTTTCGGGGCGGGGGCGAGGGGCGCCCCGCCTCGACGCTCTCCCCCTCCGGGGGAGAGCCGCAGCACCGGTCCTCCCGTTTCGGGAAGGCCGGTGTCTTCGTTTCGAGCCGCCTTGTTGCGCCTCGGTCCTAGGTCTCCGGGCCAGCCGACCGCCGGGCGGCCCGCGCCATCGCGGCGGTGAGCGAGGGGAAGATGCGCGGGTCTTCCGACTGCGCCACGTTGAAGCGCAGGTATTCCCCGGCCGTCTGCGAAACGCTGAAGGCGTTGCCGGGCGCCAGAATCACGCCGTCTTCGAGGCAGGTGCGGGCGATTTCGGCGGCATCGAGCCCCTCCGGCAGCCGGCACCAGAGGAACATGCCGGCCTTCGGCGTGATCCACGGCTCGAGCCCCGCGGCCTTGAGTTGCCGGCCGACCCGTTCGCGGGCGGCGGCGAGCCGCACCCTGAGCGCCTCGACATGCTTGCGGTAGCTGCCGTCGGTCAGGAGCGACAGCACGAGCTCGGCGGAAAGCCGCCCGCCGCCGAAGCTGGTCGCGATCTTCAGGTCCGTAAGCGCCTCGATCCAGTCCGGCCGCGCGGCGATGAAGCCGCAGCGCACCGAAGCGGAGAGCGTCTTGGAAAAGCTGCCGATCGCGATCACCCGGTCGAGCCCGTCGAAGGCGGCGAGCCGCGGCGAGGGCACCTCCTCGAAATCGGCGAAGATGTCGTCCTCGACGATCGTCAGCCCGGCCTCGTCGGCGAGCTTCAGCAGCCGGTGGGCGACGACCGGCGAGAGCGTCGCTCCGGTCGGATTGTGGATCGCCGAATTGGTGATGTAGAGCCGCGGCCGGTGCTCGGTGAGCGCCTCGCCGAAACGCGCGATGTCCGGCCCCTCGGGCGTATAGGGCACGCCGACGATGCGCACGCGGTGGGCGCGCAGAAGGGCGATGAAATTGAAATAGCAGGGATCGTCGACGAGCACCGTGTCGCCCGGCTCCAGCAGGAAGCGGCAGACGAGGTCGATCGCCTGCGTGCCGGAGTCGGTGAGCATGATCTGGTCCGGCGGCGCCGTCACGCGTGCCTCGGCAAGCCGCCGCGCGAGAAGCTGGCGCAGCCCCGCAAGCCCGAGCGGCGTGCCGTAATCGGAAAGGCCTGCCTCCGGACCGCGGGCGGCGGCCCTGAGCGCCTTGGCAAGTGCGGCCTGCGGCATCCATGACGGCGGCAGCCAGCCGCAACCGGGTTTCGCGACCGTTTCACCGCTTTCGAGCGACTGCCGCGACACCCAGAGCGGGTCGATCTCGCGGTCGAGCCGCGGCCCGATCTCGGCAAGCGAGAGCGGTGCGAGCGGTGCCGAGACGAAGAAGCCGGCGCCGGGGCGCGAGCGGATCACCCCCTCCGCCGCCAGCCGCTCATAGGCCTCGACCACCGTCGAGACCGAGACCTGCTGGCTGCGCGCGAAGGCTCTCACCGAGGGAAGCCGCGCCCCCGGCGTCAGGCTGCGCGCGGCTATCCGTGCCCTTACCGCCGCCATCACCTGGTCGATGCGCGTGCCCGCCGTCTTCTCCGCCGTGCTGGAAACATCCATCCGTATTGTCCATCATACCATAACAGTTTCAGAAAATTGTACTGCACCGTCTCTGGTTCTTCCAGCCCGCGCGACGGAAAAAGACCGTCAGGACGAACGGAAAGGAAAATCCCGGATGCAGGCGACACGCAGCGGCTTGATGAATGGAATGGCGGGGGTTGCGATCTTCAGCGGCTCGCTGCCGGCGACGAGGCTTGCCGTCACCGGCTTCGATCCGGTCTTCCTGACGGTGGCGCGCGCGGCGATCGCCGGCGGGCTGGCGCTCGCCCTTCTCCTCCTGCTCCGGCAGAAGCGGCCGGCGCCAGGCGATCTCCTGCCGCTCGTCGTCGTGGCGCTCGGCGTCGTCGTCGGTTTCCCACTGCTGACGGCTTACGCGCTGGAGACTGTCACCTCCGCCCGCTCGGTGGTCTTTATCGGCCTCCTGCCGCTTGCGACCGCGATCTTCGGTGTGCTGCGCGGTGGCGAACGGCCGCGGCCGCTCTTCTGGCTGTTTTCCGGCCTCGGCAGCCTGCTGATCGCCGGCTTCGCCGCGGGGCAGGGGCTCGGCACCACCTCCACCGGCGACCTGCTGATGCTGGCGGCGATCCTCGTCTGCGGCCTCGGCTATGCGGAAGGGGCGGCGCTGTCGCGCCGGCTCGGCGGCTGGCAGGTCATTTCCTGGGCGCTCGTCCTGTCGCTGCCGGTGATGGCGGCGGTGCTGGTGCTGCGGCTGCCGCAAAGCTTTGCCGGCGTCAGCCCGGCCGCCTGGGGCGGGCTCGCCTATGTCTCGCTTTTCAGCATGCTGATCGGCTTCATCTTCTGGTATCGCGGGCTCGCGCAGGGCGGCATCGCCGCCGTCGGCCAGCTGCAGCTCCTGCAGCCCTTTCTCGGGCTGACGCTCGCCGGCCTCCTCCTCGGGGAGGAAGTGAGCCCGCTGATGTTCGCCGTCACCACCGGCGTCGTCGGCTGTGTCGCCGCGGCGCGGAAATTCGCCCGCTGACGCGGCGTCAGCGGATCACCGGCTCGCCGTGATAGCGCCGGCGCGACGGCTTCGAGACGCCGTAGGCCACCTCCATCATCAGCCGCGGACGCGCTCTCGGCAGCGTCCCCATGTGGAAGCCGAAGGGGTCCTCGACGAAGCCGGTGCCGGCCGGGCCGGTCAGCGTCATCACCGCGTCGCGGCCGTAATAGGCAAGCACCTCGTCCGCCGGATGGCCGACGACGGGCGTCAGCTGGTGCTTCAGCCGCCGCCGGCGATGGCTCTCGCGGATATAGACATGGGGGCCGGTATCGACGCCGACATCGTTGATGTAGAAGAAGAATTTCAGCATCCGCCAGTCGTCGAGATCGAAATGGTACTTGAACGACAGCCGGTTCAGGTCCGCCTCGCTCGCGCCCGCGGCCGGAAAGCTCCACCAGGTGCGGAGCGTCACCTGCTGCGCCTCTCCGCCGAGATAGTGCTGCGCCACCGCCTGCAGCAGCGGGTCCCGCTGCACGGCAAGCGCCGCCTCGCAGGAGAGCACCCGCTCGAAATGATGTCCGCTCAGGATCGGCCGGCCGAAGCGGGCCTCGGCCTCGCCGTGCTCGTCGGCGAGGAACTCGAGCCGCCGCTCGAAATTGCCGAAGCAGGGCGTCTCGCGGGCGAAGCGGCCGATCTCCTGATGGATTTCCGTCGGCAGCTGCAAGCCGGTGAAGATGCCGTCGCGGCGGATTCTTGCGGCGATCGTCTCGGCCGGCAGATCGCCGAACATCGAGCTCTCCGTCCCGCTCTCCGGCGGCGCCGGCCGCGCCGTCAGCCAGTGCGCCTTGCGCGCCGGCATGGTGCGGGCGAGCACGAACATGGCAAGCCAGGCGGGATTTTCCTTGAGGTCGGCGAGATAGGTCGGGATGCGGGCCGCGATGCGGCTGGCGAGGCCACCGTTCCGGGCGACCCATTCGAGGTCACGGGGGTTGGAGCGTTCGGCGTCGAGCATCCGCGGTCCTTCTTGCAAAAAAAACGCAATGAGGTTCTTGACGGGACAGGGTCGATCGGCCCCCGGGGCGGACAGGCCGGCCCTCCCGTGCCGCTGCGAGCACAAGCTCATCCGCCAATGTAGCGGAAATGTGGCAAGGCGCCCGCGCCCGCGTCTCTCCGGCTTTCAGGGGACAAACCCTTGAATTGGCACAGATGCAATTTCAGGGAATTTCGCTGTAATGATTGCAACTGGAGATAATTGACGTCTCCGCAAACCCGGCAGGAGGAACATCCGGTGCCGAAAGAAAAGCAATTCGAAATCTCGATCTTCGTTCCGCAGAAGGCGCCCGCGTTCGCCCCGATGCTCTCCCGCGAGGAGATCGGCGAACACGTGCTCACCAAGGGGTTTGCCGCCGCCGTCGGCGGCATCGCCAGGGTCGGCGCCGACAAGGTCGTGGAACAATGGCGTGGCACCGTCGACACGCTGGTCGGCCTCGGCGCGACCGTCTCCGAGCGTGCAGAAGGCTGGCATGTCGAGGAGATCGAAGTCGGCTTCACGCTCAGCGCCTCCGGCGAGCTTCTCTTCATCGCCGAAGCCGGCGCCGAAGCGAGCATCACCTTCAAGCTGAAGCCGAAGACGGCGGGAGCGTAGGAGGCCTAGTGGAGGTGGGTGGGTGCCGTCCCTTTCCCTTCACCCCTGCGGCTCGAACACCATCGCGTGGCCGTTGATGCAGTAGCGCAGCCCTGTCGGCTTCGGGCCGTCGGGGAAGACGTGGCCGAGGTGGCCGCCGCAGGTGCCGCAGCGGATTTCGGTGCGCACCATGCCGTGCGAGGTGTCGCGGTGTTCGGTCAGCGCGCCGGGACGGACGGGTGCGAAATAGCTCGGCCAGCCGCAGCCGGCGTCGAACTTGGTGTCGGAGCGGAAGAGCGGCGTGTCGCAGGCCGCGCAGCGGTAGAGCCCGTGCTGAAACGTGTTCCAGTAGGGGCCGGTGAAGGGCCGTTCGGTGCCGTGCTCGCGCAGGATATGGTATTGCTCCGCCGTCAGCTGCCCGCGCCAATCCTCGTCGGTCTTCTCGATCCGGGTCGTCGTCACGTCGTTGGTCATCACTCGTCTCCCTGTTCGTCCTGCCAAAGATAGGGCGGCGGAGCCGCCGCGACAATCGCGCTCGCATCGCCTCCCTCGGCGGCGGCACGCTTTGCCTGTATAAGGAGATGTGCGGAATCATCCGCAGTCGGGGAGACGGGCCGGGGAAGCCGAGGGGGCACTCTCTCTTCGGTTCCGGCTGCCGGTCTCTTCCGCCAAGAGGGGAAGCGTGCCATGCGGAATATCAAGCTTGCCTTGTGGGGAATACTGGTCCTTTTGAGCCTGCTCTGGCTCGCCGCCGAGCCGGATGTGTTCCAGTCGGAAAACGTCTTTGCGCTGCGCGCTGCGATGATCCAGTACAGCGGCGTCCTCGCCATCGGCGCGATGAGCATCGCGCTCGTCCTGGCGCTGAGGCCCGGCTGGCCGGAGACCTGGCTCGACGGGCTCGACAAGATGTACCGCCTGCACAGGTGGCTCGGCATTTCCGCCCTGGTCTTCTCGCTCGCCCACTGGCTCTGGTTCGAAGGCGCCGGCTGGGCGATCGACCTCGGCCTCGTCACGCGGCCGGAGCGCGGGCCGCGCCCGCCAATCGAAAACCCCGTCCAGCAATTCCTCGCCGGCTTGCGCGATCCCGCCGAAGGCCTCGGCGAATGGGCCTTCTACATCTCTGTCCTGCTGATCGTGCTGGCGCTCGTTCCGCGCTTCTCCTACTGGTGGTTCTTCAAGACCCACCGGCTGCTTGCCGTCACCTATCTCGTGCTCGCCTTCCATACAGTCGTGCTCGCCGAGTTCGCCTACTGGACGCAGCCGGTCGGCGTCGTGCTCGCCGTGCTGCTTGCCTGCGGCATCGTCGCCGCCGTCATCGTCCTCCTGCGGCGGGTCGGCATCAGCCGGCAGGCGATGGGCAACATCACCGCGCTCACGAAATATCCCGGCGTCCGCGCGCTCGAGATCGGCATGAAGATGGAGCCCGGCTGGTGCGGCCACCAGCCCGGCCAGTTCGCCTTCGTCACCTCCGACAAGGGCGAGGGCGCGCATCCCTTCACCATCGCCTCGGCGTGGAATGCCACCGACCGCAGCATTACCTTCATCACCAAGGCCCTCGGGGATTATACGAGCCGCCTTCCGGATACGCTGAGCGTCGGCCAGGAGGTCAGGGTCGAGGGTCCCTATGGCCGCTTCACCTTCGACGACGGATGTCCGCGGCAGATCTGGATTGGCGGCGGCGTCGGCATCACGCCCTTCATCGCGCGGATGAAATACCTTGCGGCGCAGCCCGACCGCCGTGGCGGTCAGGCGATCGACCTCTTCCACTCCTCGGCCGAGCTCGACGAGGATGCGTTTGCGCGTCTGACGGCGGATGCTGCGGCCGCGGGTGTGCGCCTGCATATCCTCGTCGATGCCCGCGACGGCCTGCTGACCGCCGAGCGGATCCGTGCCGCGGTGCCGGACTGGCGCGAGGCGAGCATCTGGTTCTGCGGTCCCGTCGGCTTTGCGGATGCACTGAAGCGCGACTTCGCCGGCCAGGGCTTCGACGTGAAGAGGCGCTTCCATCAGGAACTCTTCTCCATGCGGTGAAATGGAGCGGCTCGCGGGCTCGACCGCCAGCCGCGCCATGTATCGCCTCCCTCCGATTTCCGGGGGATAACGGAATTTTGCCCGTCCACATCAGGCGCCCCCCGCTTGCATTGGCGGGCGCATTTTCCAACACTGCCGCGCGAATGGCCCGGCGGCATGTCGCCGGCCGATAGCCCTTTGCTCTTGAGGCGGGGGCGTCTTTGCCCTAACAGGGTTGCCACTCCGGCGACGGCCGAAAGGTCCCGCCGCGCTGCGTGAAGAAGGAGAACAGATGCCCGTGGATGGAGTCGGCCTGACATTGCTCGCAATGCTTCTGCCCTTCGCCGGCGCGGCGCTCGCGCCCGTTCTCACCGCCCGACTCGGCCACAATGCCGCCTGGCTGCTGGCGCTGGTTCCGGGTTTCGCCTTCGTCCATTTCGCCGGCTTCCTGCCGGTAATCGCGGCAGGCGAGGTCGTCACCGGCGGTTATCCTTGGGTGCCGAGCCTCGATCTCACCTTCTCCTGGTTCCTCGACGGGCTCTCGCTCACCTTCGCACTCTTGATCACCGGCATCGGCACGCTGATCGTGCTCTATTCCGGCGGCTACATGAAGGGCCACCCGCAGCAGGGGCGGTTCTTCTCCTTCATCCTGATGTTCATGGGCTCGATGCTCGGCGTCGTCGTCTCCGACAGCCTGCTGATGCTCTTCGTCTTCTGGGAGCTGACCTCGATCACCTCCTTCCTGCTGATCGGCTTCGACCATGCCCGCGAGGCCTCGCGCCGGGCAGCGCTCCAGGCGCTGGTGGTGACCGGCGGCGGCGGGCTCCTGCTGCTCGCGGGCCTCATCTTCCTCTGGGACATGTCCGGCGTCACCCGGCTTTCGCTGCTCGTCCATGGCGGCAACGTGCTGCGTGAAAGCCCGTTCTATGCGGCGGCACTTTTCCTCGTCCTCGGCGGCGCCTTCACCAAATCGGCGCAGTTTCCCTTCCATTTCTGGCTGCCGAACGCCATGGAGGCGCCGACGCCGGTCTCCGCCTACCTGCATTCCGCGACCATGGTGAAGGCCGGCGTCTATCTGCTGATGCGGCTCAACCCGGTGATGGGGGCAACGCCCGCCTGGGAACTGCTGCTGCCGCTCTTCGGCGGCGTGACGCTCCTCGTCGGCGGGCTGCTGGCGGTGCGCCAGACCGACCTGAAACTGATGCTCGCCTATACGACGGTCGCTTCCCTCGGCCTTCTCGTGATGCTGACCGGCTTCGGCTCGCCCTATGCGGTCGAGGCGGCGGTGCTCTATCTCGTCGCCCATTCGATGTTCAAGGGCGCGCTCTTCATGGTCGCCGGCCTGATCGACCACGAATCGGGCACCCGCGACGTGACGAAGCTCGGCGGCTTGAGGAAAGCTATGCCGGTCACCTTCGCCGCCGCGGTGCTTGCCGCGCTGTCGATGGCCGGCCTGCCGCCCTTCTTCGGCTTCCTCGCCAAGGAGGAGATCTATGCGGCACTCGCCGGCGGCGATCCGCGCGCCATCCTCTTCACCGCCGTTGCCGTCGCCGGCAATGCGCTGATGTTCGCCGTCGCCTTCGCGGTGGCGCTGAAACCGTTCCTCGGGCCCGAGGTCAAGACGCCGAAGCACGCCCATGAAGGCCCGGTCCTGCTCTGGCTCGGTCCGGCGGTGCTTGCGCTTTCCGGCCTTGCCGCGGCCGTGCTCTCCGGCCTGTCGCACGCCTACGTTTCCTCGCCGATGGCGAGCGCCGTCGCCGGCGAGACGGAGACGGTCACCATCGGCCTGATGCCGCATATCGGCGTGCCGCTTGCGCTGTCCGTGCTGACGATCGCCATCGGCGTCGGCCTCTATCTGTCGCTGTCGGCCGTCCGCGGCGGCATGGCGCGCCTGCTCGAGCTGCTCGGGCCGGGGCCGGATCGCGGCTTCGACGCCTTCATCCGCGGGCTCGTCCGGCTCTCCTTCCGCGTGACGCGGATCGTGCAGGACGGCCGCCTCGACGTCTACGTGACGGCGACCTTCGTGCTGCTCGCCGTCGTGCTGCTGGTGCCGCCCTTCGTCTACGGCGAACTGCCGGCGATGCCCGCCTGGCCGGAGGATGTCGGCTTCCACCAGCTCACCTTCTTCGCCATTGCGATCATCGGCCTCTTCGCCGTGGTGACGGCCGGCGACCGGCTGACCGCCATCGTCTCGCTCGGCATCCAGGGCTTCGCCGTCGCCGTCATCTTCCTGCTCTTCGGCGCGCCGGACCTCTCGTTCACCCAGTTCATGGTCGAGACGCTCTCGGTCGTCATCCTGGCTCTGGTCATGACGCGGCTGCGGCTCTCGCCCTCCGATCACCGTCCGCTCCGCCAGGTCATCGTCGACGGCACCATCGCGATTGCCGGTGGCCTCGGCTTCGCGCTGCTTCTGCTGAAGACGACGCAGCTTCCCTTCAATGGCGCTCTCACCGATTTCTTCAACGCCTATTCGAAGGTCATCGCCCACGGCGCCAATGTCGTGAACGTCATCATCGTCGACTTCCGCGGCACTGATACGCTCGGCGAGATCTCGGTGGTGATGATCACCGGGCTTGCGATTCTGGCGCTGATCCGCATCCGCATCGCGCCCGTCCCGCCGGTCACGGCCGCCGTCGTCTCCCCCGTCGAGCCGGCAAAACCGCCGTTGAAGAAACGCGCGCGCAAGGAGGGCAAGGCATGAACACGCTGATCTTCCGTACCGTCGCGCCGTTCCTCACCGCGCTGATGATCCTCTTCTCGATCTTCGTGCTCTTGCGCGGCCACAACGAGCCCGGCGGCGGCTTCATCGGCGGGCTGATCGCGGCTTCCGCCTTCGCCATCTACGGCATCGCCTTCGGCGTGCAGGCGGTGCGCCGCGCACTCTGGTTCCACCCGATGTCGATCGCCGGCGCCGGCCTCATGCTCTCCTGCCTCTCGGGATTCGTTTCGGCGGCCTTCGGCGTGCCCTTCATGACCGGGCTCTGGATCTACCCGAGCTTCTTCGGGGTGGAGGTGCCGCTCGCCACCGTCATGTCCTTCGACGTCGGCGTCTATCTCGTCGTGGTGGGGGCGATCACCTCCATCGCGCTGGCGCTCGAGGAAAGGGAAAACGACTGATGGAAGCGCTGTTTTCCGGCCTCGTCGGCATCTTCTTCGCCGTCGCGCTCTACCTCATGATGTCGAAGCGCATCGTGCGCGTGCTGCTCGGCATCGCAATTCTCGGCAATGCGGTGAACCTCCTGCTCTTCACCACCGGGCGGCTCACCGCCGCGGTGCCGCCGATCATTCCCCAGGGGTCCGAGACGCTTGCCGCGGGTGCCGCCAATCCGCTGCCGCAGGCGCTCATCCTGACGGCGATCGTGATTTCCTTCTCCTTCTTCTGCTTCCTGCTGGTGCTCACCTACCGCGCCTATCAGGACCTCGGGACGGACGACACCGACGAAATGCGCGTGGCCGAGCCGGAAAACCCGCCGCTGCCGCCGATGGGATATTGAGTGTGATGATGCTGTTGACGGAAATGCCGGGTCGTTTCGCTTCTCGCCGTGAGGGGGTTGGTTTCTGATGGCCGCTTCCTCCTCCGTCGATCTCGCCCGGGCCTGGGTCATGGCGCCCGCTGCGGCGGACCAGTGGCTCACCATCCTGCCGGTGGCGCTGTCGCTCGCCTTCGGCGCGGCGCTGATGATGATGCGCCACACGATCCGCCTCCATGCGATCGTCGCGATCATCGGCCTTTCGATCCTCGTCGCCGTCGATCTTCTGCTGCTCGGCCGGGTGCTCGCCGGCGGTCCGGTGACGATGATGATGGGGCGCTGGCTGCCGCCCTTCGGCATCGCCTTTACCGTCGACGTCGCCGGCGCGCTCTTTGCCCTTGCTGCCGCGGTGGTGGCGCTCGCCGGTGCCGTCTACGCGACTAAGGACATCAATGTCAGCGGCCGGCGCTACGGCTTCTATCCCTTCCTGATGGTGCTGATGGCCGGCGTCTCCGGCGCCTTCCTCACCGGCGACATCTTCAACCTCTATGTCTGGTTCGAGGTGCTGCTGATCTCGTCCTTCGGCCTGCTGATCCTCGGGTCCGAGCGCGAGCAGATCGATGGCGCCCTCAAATACTCGGTGCTGAACCTCGTCGGCACGACGCTCTTCCTGATCGCCGTCGGCTATCTCTATGCGATCTTCGGCACCCTCAACATGGCCGACATCGCCCGCAAGGCGGCCGAGCATCGCGGCACCGCGCCGCTGATGACGCTCGGTGCGCTCTTCGTGCTCGCCTTCGGCATGAAAGCGGCGGCCTTTCCGGTCAATTTCTGGCTGCCCGCCTCCTACCACACGCCGCGCATCGTCGTTTCGGCGCTCTTCGCCGGCCTGCTGACCAAGGTCGGCGTCTATGCGCTGCTGCGCACCATGGTCATGCTCTTCCCCGTCGAGGCCGAGGCGCTTGGCCTGGTGGTCGGCATCGCCGCCGCCGCGACGATGGTGCTCGGCGCCATGGGCGCGCTCGCCCAGGCCGACATCCGCCGCATACTCGGCTTCGTCGTCATCGCCGGCATCGGCAACGTGCTGGCCGGTGTCGCGATCGGCGGCAATCCGGGGCTTTCGGCGGCGATCTTCTATGCGCTCCATTCGATCGTGCTGATGACGGCGCTCTACCTCTTGGCCGGTGAGGCCGCACGGATCGGCGGCAGCTTCTCGCTCTCCGGCTTGAGCGGCCTCTACGCACGGGCACCGGGCTTTGCCGCGCTGTCACTGACGCTGTTCTTCGCCGCAAGCGGCCTGCCGCCGCTGTCCGGTTTCTGGCCGAAGGCGCTGCTGGTCAAGGCGGCGATCGACACCGGCGCCTGGTGGCTGGCGGGTTCGATCCTCCTTTCCGGTTTCCTCATCACCATCGCCTTCGGTCGGGTCTTCCTCCTCGCCTACTGGCGGCCGGCGCCGGAGGCCCTGCCGGTGACGATGGAGACGATCGCGCTTTCGCCGCCGGTCGAGGCGCCGCGCTTTTCCGCGCTCGCGCCGATCCTTCTCCTGTCGGCCTTCGTCGTCTGGTTCGGCCTCTTCCCCGATCAGATGATCGGCTGGACCCGGACCGCCGCCGAGGGGCTCTTGAACCCCGCCGCCTATTTCCAGTCCGTCTTCCCCGAAGGAGGCGCGCAATGATCCTCTATGCGATCAACCTCCTGATGGCGATCGTCTGGGCCGCGGTCACCGGCAGCGCGACGTTGCACAACCTGATCTTCGGCTTCGTGCTCTCGACGCTGACGCTCGGCCTCATCCGCGAGCAGGTGAACGGCACCGGCTATCTCACCCGTTCCTTCCGCGTCGCCTCGCTCGCCTGGCTGTTCTTCGTCGAGCTGGCCAAATCCGCCTGGAAAGTGGCGGTCATGGTCGTCTCGCCGAAGGTCGACATCAAGCCCGGCATCTTCGCCTATCCGCTGACGGTGACGCGCGATTTCGAGATCACGCTGCTCGCCAACCTCATCACGCTGACGCCGGGCACGCTCTCGGTCGACGTCTCGGAGGACCGCAAGACGCTCTACGTCCACGCCATCGACTGTTCCGACCCGGAGGCCGCCCGCCGCGACATTGCCGACGGCTTCGAACGCAAGATCAGGGAGGCCTTCCAATGACGGCACCCGAAGCCATCATCCAGACCGCCTGCACCTTCGCGCTGATCGTGCTCGGCATCGCCTTCATCCTCACCGTCTTCCGCGTGGTCGTCGGCCCGACGCTGCCCGACCGCGTGCTGGCGCTCGACATGCTGGTCGGCATCGTGCTCGGCTTCATCGCCGCGTTTGCGATCCGCACCGGCTACACGCTTTATATCGACATCGCCATCTCGCTCGGCCTCGTCGGCTTCCTGACGACGGTCGCGTTTGCCCGCTTCATCCTCACCCGCGGGCTGGTCGGTGAGACGGCGGCCGACGAAACCCGGAAGGGGGGCTTGAAGGCCGGCAAGAAGACGAAGAAGCAGGCAGCGAAGGGAGGCAAGGCATGAGCGTGCTCTTTGCCCTCGTCACCGCGGCGCTGATCGTCGGCGGTGCGCTCTTCGCGCTGATCGCCGCGATCGGCATCAACCGTCTGCCGGATCTCTACACCCGCATGCACGCCGCCTCGAAGGCGGGCACCGTCGGCTCCGGCCTGCTGCTGCTCGCCGTCGGCCTGCATGCAGGCGACGTCGCAACGCTCGCCCGCGCGCTCGCCGCTTTCTTCTTCTTCATCCTGACGGCGCCGGTTTCCGCGCATCTGCTGGCGCGCGCCGCCCACAAGGTCGGCTATCCGCTGACGCGGATGTCCGTCTGCGACGATCTGAAGAAAGACGGTTCGTGACGCATTTCCGCCGGCGGATTTTGCGGTTCCATTTGCAGTGCGAAAGCACAAGCGTCGCAATTGCTCTGAAATAGAGCGGAATTTTGACTGCGCCCAATGGGTAAAAATAGTAATTGGATATTCGGCGAAACAATGATAATCGCTGAAGTGGAGCACTGGACTTGAGAACTGGCGTTCCGAGGTTGTGTCGAAAATCTTCCGCAAGTTATTTTTGCAGGAATACTGCAACAGGTTGATTTTCTAATGCAGCCTCTATGCTGGACCATCATTTCCAGACAGGCGGGACCGACGTTGCCACTCGAAATCTAGGGGTGGGTTTCATGTTGTTTCAACAGGGCGGCAGCGGCGGTCATGTTCTGGTTTGCTGGGTGAGTGGCGGCCGGCCATGAGGGCGGCGCTTGGCAAGACATGTTGAACAGGAGAATGACAATGAGTGATTCCGCCCATGGCTCCGGCCATGACCTTTTCGTGGAATTGACGGCCGACATCGTCGCGGCCTACGTAAGCAATCACGTGGTCCCGGTCGGCGACCTGCCGAACCTGATCGCCGACGTGCACGCGGCGCTGAGCAACACGACCGCGCCTGCGCCTGTCGCCGCCGTCGTCGAAAAGCCGAAGCCGGCGGTTTCGGTGCGCAAGTCCGTGCAGGACGACCAGATCATCTGCCTGGAATGCGGCGGCGCCTTCAAGTCGCTGAAGCGGCACCTGATGACCCATCACAGCCTTTCGCCGGAAGAATACCGCGAGAAGTGGGACCTGCCGGTCGACTACCCGATGGTGGCCCCGGCCTATGCGGAGGCCCGCTCGCGCCTTGCCAAGGAAATGGGCCTCGGCCAGCGCCGCAAGCGCGGCCGCTAAGCCCGGCACCGCCGCGGCCGCATCGACAAGGTGCAGGCCGCAGCACGCCGCCCGATAAAGATCTCCCGGCCCTGAAGGGGTGGCCGGAGGCCTTGTTCTTCGAGACCCGGTCCCGCTGCGCGCGGGGCCGGGTTTTTTGTTGGCGTGAGGGGGGAGGGAGGGGAGGTGGTGGGAGGGAGGCGGAGGGGGGCGGCGGCCGGCGGGGCGGCTTCCGTCAGTCATTTAAGCTGCGCTAAGAGCTTTCCAAAACCGGACCATCGGCGGCCTATCGCGAAAGCGCATTTGGCCAACAGCCACACTGAGGTAGCACGCATCGAGAAGTGGTGAATTGTTCGACGGATGACGCGCTGGAAATTTCGCTTGCGAATTTCCAATTAATTTGAAATAGCTTTGTTCGAAGCGGCGAGTGGTCGGCGTGGAACCTTTGTTAACTGGTTTGGTTTAATGAAGGCGTAATCCGAAAGGACGTGTTGACTCATTCGGGAAAAGCCATCTAATTGGCTTCATAGGAGACATGCTCGTATCTAAGTAAGCTCTTTGCATGCGTCCAGGTGGAACTTACAGCCGTAAGCATTTGGAGGCCAACTGCAGGAATGACGGGTGTCGGAGAGATCGACCTAGTCGTGATCTGACATTACCGAGCCGGTGTGAGGTAGTTAGGCTTAGATATTTGAGTCAAATGGGCGCGAAAGCGCCCATTTTTTTCAATTTATGAAGTCGTTCGGAAAAACGTTGAGATGATCACAGCTTTCGGCAGTGTGATCAAGGCCATGGCAATTCACAAAAGTTCTGCCTTTGAGATTGCCGTTATCTTCAAGCGAAAGATTGTAGTGGCGCTCTCGGTCATAAGGCAGGCCCAGCCTTAGTTGCGAACTCAGCGCACAGCGGACCGTATGTCCATCGCCTACAGTAACGGGTTTGGAATGAACCTCATGCCCATATTGGAAATAATATCCCTTTTCATCGACGAAATATTTGTCTTTGTAGTCGCCGCCTCTTCGCTTGGGGAACTCCCGCGTTTTCAGATGGGTAATCAGCCGAGTTAGTTCGTCCGTTAAGCCGAACGTCCTTTCGCTAAGATTTGACGCGATCGAAGCCCAGATTTCATTGGCTTTTTCGTCTCTGAAGTTTCCGAACGGGAGAAGAAGCGCTTTCTTGTTTCCCATTGGCTTAAATATCTGCTCAACCGCGTTTAAGCGTTTGATCCAGAACGTAAGCACTCGGGAAAACTCAATTCCCATTGCTCTCGCGTCAGTTTGCAGGACACTTAACGGCAAGCCAAGCCCATCCAGCGAGTAACCTAAGCCGTGTTCCACGAGAAGAACAAGCGCATGTTCCGGGTTTTCATTGCTGATCTTGACGCAGAATTCCTCAGCGCTGAGATGAGGCGGGTTAGTGAAGAACTTGAAACCAGAGCCATGCTTGTCTCTGATTTCCTTCGGGATCATAGCTTCGTCTGAAACCGTGAAATGCTTTCGAAGCTGCTGATCCTTCGCGAACAGAAGGAACGCTGTTTTCATTGGCGTGCGAGCTTCATCACAATGTCAAAAGGTATTTCAATTCGACGAAGATCGCTGTCACTCAGGCCTTTGAAAACGTCGAAGAAGCTATTTTTTGGCAATCCACCACTCGCTTCACGATTATACAAGTGCTCTTCCAGTAAGCCATTTTCAGCTGCCCAAGTCTTGATGCGACCCGCAACTTCTTCCGGATTGTACTCTTTACTTTGGCCGTCCACGATTAGCTCGCTTGAAATAGAACGCGCACTCTTCGATCGGGAATTTGATCCATTGGGGATGTCTTGAAAGCGCAAGGCCTTGTCTTCGACATCGAGATAGCGATTGCAATTCGGTGCGAGCGGTTTCACGAACGCCGCCCAAATGGATGCTTTGATCCGTTCCCCTGCCTCGCGGAGCAACGGACCGGCTTTCTCCCCGCCTACAGGTTCAAAGGAGAAATCCTCGCCCGCCGGAATGAGGGCGATTTTCTGAAGTTGACGCGGATGGGTGATGATCACAACCTTGTTGGAAAGTTGTGTTGCGATAAACTGCCTTAACTTCAGCGGTGCAATTGCAGGCCGATAATCCCCCTGCTTCTTCGTCAGGTCCATGCCTAGTTCGCTGAGGAGCAGCGGACGCTGATGTTTGGACCACTGTTCGGTGGTTGCCTTCTCAATTTCAATAAGTAGTTGATCTACTGTCCAGCCGGCGTCTGTCATAGTACCTCACCATGTCCCCAATCATGACGTTGTCGAGCGTCCTCTTAAAGCAGCTACCTTGACGCGATTACTAGCACCACGACAAGTGTGGTGCCAATGTCACCCACAACTCAAGACGATCGACTGAAATCCTCACAAGAACCTCTTTCGGCTTTGGCAAGCACGCGGCGAGCGGCTTCCTTTCAAAGTCGCGAAAGGACTTAGAGCCCACAAACCTGTGTCTTTATCGTCGCGAAGGTCGAAGCAAAACCTGCGCGGCGTAGTACGACGACACCTAGGTGCGATGGCCGCAGGACGCTTCCACTTTCGCGAGAAAGCCGCCATGTCCCCCTCCCGGCCCCACCGGCCGCTCCTCCACACCCCAAACAAAACACACCTCCCCCAAATCCCTGTGGTTTTCTCGTCCGGCACTTGGGCTAAAAGGATATAGGAATAAAAACCTATATACCGAGGAGAGCCCCATGCTGTCACATGAAGCCGTTCCCGTCGAGTATCAGCCCGCGCCGCGGCCGCCGGATCCGGCGGCGTTGCTGTCTTCCGCCGAGCGGCAGAGTTTGCGCTTCCGCTGCATGATGGTGCGGCAGGTGGTGGCGGAGCTGCTGGCCTTCGCCGGCTACGACGGTACGGCCGGGCGTGACCGCCGCCGCTCGGTCCAGCACATCCGCCAGATTTCCATGTATGTCAGCCACGTCGTGCTGCAGATCCCGATGCAGCACGTCGCGATCGCCTTCGGCGCCGACCGCTCCACCGTCTCCCATGCCTGCCGCACCGTCGAGGAGCGGCGCGAGAACCGCGCCTATGACGATTTCGTCGGCGCGGCCGAGCGGCTGACGGCAAGCTTCTTCCTCGCACCCGGAGGTCACCCGCATGGCTGACGGCAGTCTGGTGCCGGCCGAGCGCAGGGCGCTCCTGCGGCTGATGCGGCTTGCCCTTTCCGGGCCGATGCGGATTGCGGGCGAGGAGGGCGGCGCCTGCCGTCTTTCGGGAAGCGGCGGCGAGATCGTGCTCGCCGAGCGGCTTTTGCGGCTCGCCGTCGCCCGCGGCCTCCTGAAGCGCCGCGGCCGTGCGGTCGTCGCCGGCAACGAGGCACGCGCCTTCCTCCGCCGGGCGCTCACCGATCCCGAGGCCGGCGGCTTTGCCGACCAGCACCGCGAGATCGAAGTCTGCGCGCTGCCGGGAGAAAACGGCGGGGAGGGGGAGGCGGGGCGGCCGGCCGCCACGGTGCGGCGCAATCTCGCCGAATCGCCGCTCGGTCCGCTCGCCCGCCTCAAGGGGCGCGACGGCGGGCCCTTTCTCGATGCGCAGGCGATCGACGCGGGCGAGCGGCTTGCCGCCGATTTCCTCCGCGCCGGCCTGCAGCCGCGCATCACCTCCTCCTGGGAGCCGCGGCTTGCAAGCCGCACGAAGGGGGCGGCGGGCGGCGCCGCGGAACTCGGCGACAGCGCCCTTGCCGCAAGGCGGCGGGTGACGGCGGCGGTCGAGGCCATGGGGCCGGAGCTCGCCGGCGTGGCGCTCGACGTCTGCTGCTTCATGAAGGGGCTGGAAACGGTGGAGCGCGAGCGGCAATGGCCGGTGCGCTCGGCAAAGCTGATGCTGCGCGCCGCGCTGATGGCGCTCGCCCGCCATTATGCCCCGCCGGCCCGCCCGCCGCGGCACACCCGCCACTGGGGCGCGGAGGATTATCGCCCCGAGATCGGCTGAGGCGTGGTTCTGTTCGGGGTAGCGGGGTCGGCCATCGTTGAACGAGGCCTTCACCCCCCTCTGCCGGCTTGGGAGGGGGCGTCCCTTACCTTCGCCCTTCACGCCCACCTCTCCCTTCGCGTCGCGCGGAAGCGGCTGGCGCGGTGCCACGGTCGATCTCCCCCTTGAGGGGAGGGCTATCGCATGTGAGATACCTGTGGCGGCTCCGGGCTCCCTCTTCTCCCCTCGGGGAGAAGTGCCGAGCGTATGCGAGGCGATGAGGGGGCTGGCCGGCACGGCTTTTGCGCTTCGCGCCCCCTCATCCGGCCCTTCGGGCCACCTTCTCCCCGAGGGGAGAAGAGGGAGCCCGCTTCGTGCGCCGCTCAAAATTCCCATGCAATTGCCCTGCCCTTGAGGGGGGGGTGACCTGAGGGCAGAAACGCAAACCGTCGAAGCAGACGAGCGGCGGCAAGGCAGGCGACGCGGGCGCGAAAGGATCAGCGTCCGGGCGCGCCTTCCACCAGCGCCTGGGCAGCTTCCTCGCGGATGCGCTGGATCATCGAGCGCAGCCCGTTCGCCCGCTGGGCGGACAGGTGCTCGATGAGGCCGATCTTGCCGAAGAGGTCGATCGCGTCGAACTTGACGATCTCGGAGGCGCGCTTGCCGGAATAGGCGGCGAGCACGATCGCCACCAGCCCGCGCACGATATGGGCGTCCGAATCACCGGTAAATTCGATCACCGGGTCGTCGCCTTCGCCGACCTTGGTCACCAGCCACACCTGGCTCGCGCAGCCCTTCACCTTGCGTTCGGCGGTCTTTTCCGCCTCCGGCAGATCGGGCAGCGCCTTGCCGAGCTCGATCACGTAACGATAGCGGTCCTCCCAGTCGTCGAGGAAGGCGAAATCGTCGATCATGTGCTGCAGGGTGGTCATTCCCGGCTCCGTTTATTGTCTCATTGCCGCTATGGGTCCGATATAGGCGATCTCGGCGGCGAATTGAACTGTCGTGCCGCCGGAAAAGAAAACGCGGCACCTTGTGAAAAGGCACCGCGTCGGCCGAAAGGGGCACAAGTCGACAGTATGGCAGTAGGGCAGTCATCAGGCCCGGGGCGGCAAGCGCGCCGGGCAAGCTTTCAAAATCAGGAGGCCGGCTTCGGCCGCGGCGTCGGTACGGCGCCTGCAGACGTGTTGACGGTGCCGGTCACGATGATGTCCGAGACGTCGTCGGCGGTTTCGCCGGCTGCGGCGGCCTTTTCCTTGGCCTCGTCGCCGAACTGGCGGTCGAGGAGCTGGTAGGCGACGAGCGCGCCTTCACGGGCCCGTTCGCCGAGCGCGGCGAAGGTTTCCGCACCCTTGACGCAGACATCCGGCTTCACGCTGCAGATCTCGCTCACATAGGCATAGGCGTCGGTGGCCGCCGAGATTGCGTCGGCGACGTTGAGCGACGCACCGGCGTCCTGCGCCTCCGGCCGGGTGCCGAAATACGACAAGAGCACCAGCACCATCGAAAACCAGAACGTTCCTTTGATCAGAAACCACATTGCGTTTACCCGTCCGAGCATCACCGGTCCGTGCCGGCTGCCGGGTCCTTCCCGGCGTGTGAGGGGAGCCTATTCGCGGGTTGGTAATTTCGCTTTGCAAAACCCGCTCGGTTTTTCGGCGAAATTGACTAAAATTCTAACGATCCGGCCCTCACGCACCATTTGCATCAAGTTTTAGCAATCGCCGTTAAGCATAAACAGGGGGGCCATCCCCGAAATCCCGGCGATTTGCCGCGCGGCCCTTGGCCAAAGGTTAACGCGGTCCAGAAAATGCCGTAATTTCCGTCGCTTACGCGCTGTTAACCATGAATGCGAAAGCTTGGCCGGCTTGTTCCGGAATGGCGCAAACCGGGCCTTCGCGGCGCTGTTCCGGCCCCTTCCTTTATCTTTTCCTTAAGCGCGCGGCGCCTATGGTCGGGGTGGTTCGAGAGTGCAAGCGTTCGCGGAAATTTGGCGTGCTGGTATTGAGTAAAATGGCTGAGATGACGGTGGCGATGCTGCATGACGCGGCGCATGCCTGCCTTGCGCGCACCGGCGCCGGACGGTCCGTTGCAGCGGCCGACGTGGTGCTGCTTCGCCGGGTGATGCTGGCCTTCCTGCCGCTCGTTCCGGCCGTTCCCGTGGCACTCCTCTTCGTCGCCGGTCCCGCCGTCGCATTGCCGCTCGGCTTTGCGCTCGTGCTCTCGCTCTTCCTCGTCACAAGCGTCGTCGCCTTTGCCTTCGCCCGCGCGCCCGGCCGTCCGGACGAGACGGCCGAATCGCCGGCCGCGGACGGCTTCTCCGCCGAGGCCTGCCCCGGCCTTCTCCTCCGGCTTGATGCCAGGGGCCTTGTGCGCGCCGCCGGCGGCCGCGACCGCGAAGTCTTCTTCTCCTTCCTGCGCGATCCGATCGACCGCCCCTTCGTCGAGCATGTGCATGTCTCTGACCGGCTCGGCTTCGTCGAGGCGCTCGCCGACCTGCGCGCCGGCGTCGATGCGGTGGCGATCGATCTCCGCCTCGACCGGCCGATGCTCGGGCTGGAACAGTCGCAATTCATGAACGTCCGCATGGACATGACCGCCGTGCGCGGTGCCGATGGCGCGCTTTCCGCCGTCCACGCCCAGATCCTCGATATCGCCGGCGAGATGCGCATCCGTGACGAGGCCCGCCGCATGGCCGGCGAGGCGGCCGACGCGCACGAGACCAAGTCGCGCTTCCTCGCTGCCGTCAGCCACGAGCTCCGCACACCGCTCAACGCCATCCTCGGCTTCTCCGACATCCTGGCGGGCGAATATTTCGGCAAGCTCGAGAACGACCGCCAGCGCGAATATGTCGGCCTCATCCACCAGTCCGGCGCCCACCTGCTTTCGGTCGTCAACGCCATGCTCGACATGTCGAAGATCGAGGCCGGCCGCTACGAACTGACGCTCGAGCCCTTCGCCATCGCCGAGACGATCAGCCATTGCGAGAACATGCTTTCGCTGCAGGCAAAGACCCGCGGCGTGACGCTGACGAGCCGGCTTGGCCGCGGCCTCGGCGAGGTCGTCGCCGACGAGCGCGCCATTCGCCAGGTCTTGATCAATCTGGTCGGCAATGCGATCAAGTTCACCGAAGCCGGCGGCGCGGTCACCATCGACGCGGGCATCGAGGGCGGCGAACTGAAGATCGTCGTCAGCGATACCGGCATCGGCATCGCGCCGGAGAAGCTGTCGCTGATCGGCAAGCCGTTCACCCAGATCCATGGCGAGCTTAACCGCCGCTACGACGGATCGGGGCTCGGGCTGTCGCTGGTGAAGGGGCTTACCGCACTGCATGGCGGCCGTTTCGAAATGACGAGCCGGCCGGGCGAGGGCACTGTGGTGACCGTCACGCTGCCGGCGGACGGCTCCGGAATCATCGCTGCCGGCGATACGGCCGGCGCAGACAACAGGGTGGACTTCCCGCCGCGGCTGAAGGCGGAGAACGCCGTGGCTGCGCGAACGAAGGACGAATGGGTGCATGACGAAGCGAAAGCGAAAATCGCCTGAGAGGAAGCCCGCGCGCCGCGCGCCGGGCCTCGCCTCGCGGGCTGCCGGCGCGCTCGCCGGTTTCGCGGCTCGCCATCCCGTCGGTGTCGGCGGGGCGGCGGCCTTTTGCGTCGTGTTCGGCATGATCGCCGCGAACGCCCTTTGGTATCAGCCGGGCGTCCATCCCTCGCCCTTCTGGCGCACCCGCGACAGGGCCGATTTCAACGCGCTTGCCGGGATTGCCCGCAATCCGCTGATGGAAGATCCCGCGCGGGTCACGACCTTCCGCATCGAGCGGGCCGAGGAGCCGCAGGGCCAGGATACCGCCGCGACGGCGGATGGCGTCATGCCTGCAGGCGAGGCCGTGAACGAGACGACCGCCGCCGTTCCCCCCGTTGATGCCGCTGCCGATGCCGGCCTTGTGCGCTCCGTGCAGGAGGCGCTCGCCCGCCGCGGCTTCTATGACGGCACCGTCGACGGCGTGACCGGCCCGCGCACGGAAGCCGCGATCGCCGCCTTCCAGAAATCCGTCGCCATGCCGGCGGACGGCCGTCCGAGCCCGGAACTGCTTGCCGCGCTTACCGTCGAAAGCGGCGCCGTCGCCGTTCGTCCGGCCCAGCGCCCGGCCGGCGACATCTCGCCCGCAGCCGGCGAGGACCCGGTCGCCGCCGCGATCCGCAGCGCCGAGCGCACCGTCACCACCGTATCGGAAAAGCGCCGCAAGGCGCAGACGGAGGAGCGCGCCGTCGAGGCGGTGCTGCGGCCGGCAAGGGACATCCCGCAGGCAATCGCCGGCGGCGCCGACCCGAACATGGTAATGGCGATCCAGCAGGGGCTGAGCAACATCGCCTACAGCGACGTCAAGGTCGACGGCGTTGCCGGCGAAGAGACGCGGGCGGCGATCCGCCATTTCGAGCGGCACTATCGCCTGCCGGAAACCGGCGAGCCGAACCCGGCGGTGCTGAAGAAGCTCAAGGACATCGGCGCGCTCTGATCTGCCGGCCACATTAGACTTTCGTCTATATACGAATATTTGCAAAACCTTAACCATGATTGGCGATGATCCTCCAAATCTTGGGAGGGGTTTGCAATGACCATGTCGAATGCGCTCGCCGTGAGTGAAGAGCATGACGTGCCCGAGGAGGCCACGTCGGATGCCGCCGTCCTCAAGCGGATCGTCTCCGAAATGGCCCGCGAGGCCTCCGAACTCGGCATCGACCTCGTCGACATCGCCGGCGCGATCACCGATGTCGCGGCGATGTCGAAGCGCCATGCCGTGACCTTCGACGAGATCACCCGCACCGCGCTTTCGATCGCCGAGACCAACAATAACGTCGCCGCTGCCCTCGGCGAGACCGACGCCACCGCCGGCGAAGCCCGCCGGATGCTGTCGGACTCGGCAGGCCGCATGACCGGCGCGGTCGGCAAGATCGACCAGATGGTCAACGCCTCGATCGAGATCAGCAGCGAGATCGGCACCTTCTCGCGCTCGCTTTCGGACGTCGACAAGGTGGCGAGCGAGATCGGTATCATCGCCCGGCAGACGAACCTGCTTGCGCTCAACGCCGCGATCGAGGCGGCTCGCGCCGGGGAGGCCGGCAAGGGCTTTGCCGTCGTCGCCTCGGAAATCCGGGCGCTGGCGCTGCAGACCTCGCAGGCGACCGCCTCGATCCAGGCGATTCTCGACGACATCCGCAGCAAGATCGAGAAGCTCGCCACCGCCGGCAAGGGCGCGAGCGAAAGCGCGCTCGACGTGCGCGAGACCTCGCAGGCGATGAACCAGTCCTTCGGCACCATGGAAGGGGTGATTACCCGCATCCTCGACAGCGCCTCGGTGATGGCGAAGACCACCGAGACGGTGAACGGCCAGTGCTCCGCCTTCGTCGTCACCCTCGGCGAGATGGCCGGCGAGGTGCGAAGCTCCGACGGCGCGCTGCAGGCGGCCGCCGCCCGTGTCGACAAGGTGGTGAACCTCTCCGAGACGCTGATCCAGCTGACCGCGAGCGCCGGCATCGAGACCGTCGACAGCGCCTGGATCCGCACCGCCCGTGACCTCGCCGACCGCATCTCGGCGGTGTTCGAGGAGGGCGTGCGCGCCGGCCGCATCGCCATGGACGCGCTTTTCGACCGGCAGTACCGGCCGATCCCCGGCACCGACCCGGTGCAGATGATGACCCGCTTCACCGAATTCTCCGACAGGGTGCTGCCGCCGATCCTCGAGCCGGTGCTGTCCTTGAGCGACCGCGTCGGCTTCTGCGCCGCCGTCGACGTCAACGGCTACCTGCCGACCCACAACCGCAAATTCTCCGAGCCGCAGCGGCCGGGCGATGCGGTGTGGAACACCGCCAACTGCCGCAACCGCCGCATCTTCGCCGATCGCGTCGGCCTTGCCGCCGGCCGCTCGACGGCCCCCTTCCTCGTCCAGACCTACCGCCGCGACATGGGCGGCGGCAATTTCGTGGTGATGAAGGACATCTCCGCCCCGATCACCGTCTCCGGCCGCCACTGGGGCGGGCTGAGGCTGGCGGTGAGGGTGTGAGGAGGGGGCCGCCCGGGAAAGAGGGTGGCCTGTGCCGCTAGATCGTCAGCACCAGGGGACAATGATCGGAGACTTCCGGGTCCGTGACGACCGAGAAGTCCAGCACCTCCACGCGCTCGTTGACCAGCATGTAATCGGCAAAGCGTCCGGGCTTGCGATAGTGCGAGGTGCGGGTGCTTTCGAACCCTCGTGCCGTCACCAGCTCCATTAGTCCCAAGGTGCCCAGGATGTCGAAGGTCTCGCTCTGCGGCTCGACATTGAAGTCGCCGCAAACGACCAGCGCATCCCCCGGGGTGGCGACCTGGGAAACCAGATCGACCAGCCTGCGAGCCTGCCGGGTTCTTGCCGGCGTGTCGCCTTTCCCGTCGAGATCGCGGAGGCCATGCATATGAGCGATCGAGACCGGACGGTCGTTCTCGAAATCATAGAGGCGTACCGCATGTGCATTTCGTGAACGGGGATGCTCGCCATAGCCGTGCGGCGAGAACGCCTTGTGGACGAAGCCCTGGACCTGGCCGGTGATCGCCAGCGACTTGTGCACGAAGGTCGCCAATCCCCACCGGGACGGCACCGCGGTCCCGCCATCCCACAAGACGCCTTGGGCTGCCGGACAGAAAACGGCCGTATGGTCGGGAAGGGCGGCGGCCACGTCGTGAAAGAAGTTCGCCCGTTGCGGCAGGACGGTCTCCCCGTCGCGGTAGATCAGCCAGTCCTTGGCCGAAGCAGGGCTCGAGACCACCTCCTGCAGGCACAGGACCTCAGGCGCTTCCGACCGGAGATATTGCGTCAACGGCTCGTGCAGCTTGCCGCCCCAACCGTTGAGAGACATGATCCTCATTCCCGAGCCCTCCTCCTCTGCTTCGCTACAGCGCTCCGCCGATCCGCTCCGGAGCGGATTGCGCCGGATTTCGCCGGCCGGAATCACGCGCGCGGCGCGTCAACGCTACAGTGCCCTGTCGGTGATGTCGCCCCGCGCCTGTTGTATGCGGGCCTCTCGCCCCATTCCCTTCTCCTCCCGCTTGCCCTATGACGCGCGGATGCGTCTTCGTTCCGATATCTTCGTTTCCGCGCTCGTCCGCCGCGTGTTTTCCGCCGGCGGGTTTGCCGCCGTCGCGCGCAAGGGCGCGGAGGAGGCGGGGGCGATCTATGTGCGCCAGCGTTTTCGCGACGGGCTCGAGACGCTCTACGGCCCGGCGCCGCAGAGCCTGATGGCGGAGGAGCGGCGCGACGCTCGCGCCTTCGAGGTGCGGCTGACGCGCGTCGAGGCGGGCGAGGTCGATACGCTTCTTGCGCGCGAGGGCCGCTTCGATCCCGATTACTGGGTGGTGGAACTCGAAACCGACGACCTCGACGGCGTGCTGCCCATCGCCGGCGGCGAGGTGTAGGCGAGGGGCCTCCCCGTGCGGGGATAGCCTCAGCCGCGCGGGCGTTTGCGCGCGACCGTCTCCCATGCCGCGCGCAGGAGGTCCTCGACGTCCGCCGGGGCGGCGTCCGTGTAGCGCAGCACCGTCCAGCCCTTGAGACCCCAGGCGCCGGGGACCGGAAAAAGCAGGTCGGGTGCCGCCGCGACGGCGAGCGCCTGCCGGTCGGGGGCAAGCTTCAGCACCAGTTCGCCCGGCCGCGGCAGGGTGGCGAAGATCTTGTTCCGAAAGCGAAAATCCCGCTTGCCGAAATGGGCACTCTCCTCCGTCTCCGGCAGTGCCAGCGCAAGAGCGGCAACCTCGTCCTCGGTCATGGTGGCCTCCGTCCTCCGTTGGCGGGAGGATAGGGGAGAGCGGTGGGGGGGGCAATGGATAGGAAAATAATCCTTGACGGCGTGACGGTCGTTTGATAGTCTTCGGTCATGGTCGAAGAAGTGCGGCCGGGGTGGCCCGGTGGTGCTCCTGGCACAAAAGGTCGCCGTCATCCCCGTCCTCGGGTTGAACCCGAGGGTGATCCGGGATCCGGTGCGAACAAGTCACTGATCGCAAAAGAGTCTTTCACGGCGCGGACGCGCCGGGGCTGGATGCCGGGTCAGGCCCGGCATGACGGTGGAGATGGGTTTGCGATTGCCGCAGTACCGATGAGGTAGTGCCAGAATAAGGAATGAGAGGCCGCGGTGTGTATGGCGCCGATCTCCCCCCTTGAGGGCAGGGCAATTGCCTATGAATTTTGAGCGGCGCACGAAGCGGGCTCCCTCTTCTCCCCAGCGGGGAGAAGGTGGCCCGAAGGGCCGGATGAGGGGGGCGCGAAGCGCAAAAGCCGTGCCGGGCAGCCCCCTCATCGCCTCGCATACGCTCGGCACTTCTCCCCGAGGGGAGAAGAGGGAGGCCGCAGCCGCCACCGGTATCCCATATGCGATAGCCCTGCCCACGAGGGGGGAGAACGCCCCTTGGCACCGCGCTGGCAACGCCTCTCCCCTGGCGGGAGAGGAAGCGATTTCGGCATCTTAGGTCGAAGGCCTAAGTGCCAGAAATCGCAGGTGAGGGGCATCTATGTAACCGACCCCCTCTGCCCCTTTTGGGGACCTGACCGGCCTTTCGCTTGGGCTCAAGGCGTTCGTCGCTGCAATCGATTCACTGGATCGATTGCCCGGCTTCGCCGACCGCTCCTCACCCCCCGCCAAGGGGGAGAAGACGTCCGATTCTGCCGCCGGCATTCTCCGCCCCCTCATCCGGCGCTGCGCGCCACCTTCTCCCCGGCGGGGAGAAGAGAGGTATTTCCGGCCGGCGCCGCAAGCACCGGCATGTATGTCGTCAGGGACGATGCCGGGGCATTGTCAGTCATTCGAGGCTCGGGGTTCGCCCCGGGCCTTTTTTCGTCGGCGCGGGCCGGCAGGGAGAGCAGGCTATGGACGGGGCAGGCGAATTCGACATCTCGGTCTTCGGCCCGTGGCCGCCGGGCGAGGTGGGTGCGGACTCCGCGGCGGAGGCCGCGGCGAGGGACGCGCCACGGGTGCGCCGGGCGGTGGGTCGGCTGTTCCTCGAGCTGAAATCGGCCGACCGGCCGTCGCCTGTCGACGAATTCCAGAGGCTTTTGAACGACCTGACGGCGGAGATGCGCGACCAGTTCGAGCTTTTCCGAAGGCTGCGGGCCTCGGCGGAGGCGCTGATCGCCGGCGAGGACGAGGCGGCGGCGAAGGCCGCGCGGGCTGACGCGAAGGCGGCGACCGATGCCATGGCGCTGCTCGTCCGGACGCTCGAAAAGATCGACGGCCTGCAGCGGCAGATCGTGCGCGACCGCGAGACGGCGGAACTCCTGGCCGAGGAAGAGGGTGGCGATGCGGCAATCCGGGCAGAACTTCGGGCCATCATCGACGCACAGGCCGATGCGCGTGCAAGACGCTTGCTTCAGAGCTGGACCGCAGCCCGCGACGGCGCTCCCGCCACGGCCGGAGACAGTCCCGGCGCTTCCGGTGAACCGGAAAGCGCGCCGGGCGCAGAATGCGGATGACAGGCGGGTGGTGAAGAAGGCGGGAAAGGGCCTGACGACGGCGCTCGACGAGAACCGAAAGGGGTTCGACGGCATAGAGGACCTGAGGGCGCAAAGTATCGCCTCGGCGGGAAAGCTCGCCGGCAGCATCGCCGCAAGCCTGCCGCCGGAGACGCAGGAACCGCCGCCCTCGGAAGGCATCATCGCCGATCCGGACGTTTACGCCGTCATCGAGCGGCTGGCGCTCTGCGATCCGGCGGTGCTGAAGAGGATCGGCCGGAGCTGGGAATTCACCGGCCGGCCGGAGCAAAAGCCGCCGGAAGGCGACTGGCGCTCCTGGCTGGTGATCGGCGGGCGCGGCTCGGGCAAGACCCGCACCGGCGCGGAATGGGTGCACGCGCTGGCGCTTGGCGCCGGGGCGCGCTCCGATCTGCGCATCGCGCTCGTCGCCGAAACGCTCGGCGATGCCCGCGAGGTGATGGTCGACGGGGCGTCGGGCATCTGGCGGATCGCCCGGCGGATGCGGCCGGAGGTGGAAATCTCGCGCCGGCGGCTCGTCTGGCCGAACGGGGCGATTGCGCAATTCTTCTCCTCCGAGGACCCGGAGAGCCTGCGCGGGCCGCAGTTTCATTTTGCCTGGTGCGACGAGCTGGCGAAATGGAAATATCCCGACGAGACCTACGACATGCTGCAGTTTGCGCTGAGACTCGGCACTGCGCCGCGGGAGCTCATGACCACGACGCCGCGGCCGCTGCCGCTTCTGAAACGGCTGATCGCGGCGAAGGCGACGCGGGTGAGCCGGCTTTCGACGGCGGACAATGCGAAGAACCTCGCGCCCGGCTTCATCGCGGCACTTCAGGAGCGCTACGGCGGCACGCGGCTCGGCCGGCAGGAACTCGACGGCGAGCTGATCGAGGACCGCGAGGACGCGCTCTGGAAACGCGAGCGGATCGAGGCGCTGACGGTGAAGCTGACGGGGCCGCTGAGGCGGATCGTCGTGGCGGTCGATCCGCCGGCGGGCACGGGACGCGAAAGCTGCTGCGGCATCGTGGTGGCGGGGCTCGAGGAGAACGGCCGCGCCGCGGTGCTCGCCGACGTCTCGGTGGAGGCGGCAAGCCCGGCGCAATGGGCGCAGGCGGTGGTGCGCGCCTACCGGCGCTTCGAGGCGGACCGGGTGGTGGCAGAGGCAAACCAGGGCGGCGAGATGGTGGCGGCGGTGCTGCGCAGCATCGATGCCGGCCTGCCGCTGACGCTGGTGCGCGCGACGCGGGGCAAGTATCTGAGGGCCGAGCCGGTGGCAGCCCTCTACGAGCAGGGCCGGGTGGTACACGCCGGCCGCTTTTCGGCGCTCGAAGACCAGATGTGCGATTTCGGGCCCGACGGGCTCTCGTCAGGCCGCTCGCCCGACCGGCTGGACGCGCTGGTCTGGGCGCTGACGGCGCTGCTGCTGGAACGCGCGGGCGAGCCGCGCGTCAGGGGTGTCTAGGGGCTTATCGGGAGGACGGCTGGCCGGCGCCCTGGCGCATCTGGCGCCATTCGTTTTCCATGCGTTCGAGAACATGGGCCGGGATGGTCTGGGCCGGAATCTGGGCAGGGGTCTGGGGCTGAGTGGGCTTCACTTGCATCCGGATCTCTCCTCAATGAATGGGCGCGTCCGACATGGGACGGGTCCAATTTTCACACTGTTAAATTTTTGTAAATACGCCGTCCGGGCGCTCTAAACGATTGAAATTCTTTAAAACGATTAGAGTTCCGGGGTTTTTCACAACATGGTTGACGCGCGTGGTGCCGCACCCCTGGAAAGGTGTGGGTGGGATGAGCGTCGTGCCCATGCGGCGGCGTGAAGGCGGGGCGAATCGACGATGAACGATGAACGCGACTTCTACCGGGCGATCCGGGCCGATCCCTTCGGCGGACGCCTGACCGACGGCCAGGTGCGGGGGATTTCGGCGATCCGCGGCGCATGGATGAAGACTGCGCCGGACGGCGACCCGCGCCATCTCGCCTACATGCTCGCGACCGCCTTCCACGAGACGGCGCGGACGATGCGGCCGGTGCGCGAGACGCTTGCCTCGACCGACGACCGGGCGATCGCAATCCTCGACCGGGCCTATGCCGCAGGCCGGCTGCCGCAGGTTGCCCGGCCATACTGGCGCCGCGACGGGAAGGGGCGAACCTTCCTCGGCCGCGGCTTCGTGCAGATCACCCACAGGCGGAACTACCGGCGCCTCTCCGAGGCGCTCGGCATCGATCTCGTGAGCGACCCGGCCCGGGCGATGGACATGGAGGTCGCAGCAAGCGTGCTGGTGACCGGCATGATGCGCGGGCTCTTCACCGGCGTTTCGCTCGCCGACGTCTTTTCCGCGACCAGAGAGGACTGGACCGGCGCCCGGCGCATCGTCAACGGCCTCGACCGGGCGGAACTCGTTGCCGGCTACGGCCGCGCCTTCCTGAAGGCGCTCAGGTGACGGCCCGATCGAAAACGTCGGCAGAAGGCGATTGAGCGGAGCGGGCGGCCATGCTATCCGGCGGCTGCCCGAATCCAGAGGCGCCCGCCGTCAACCAAGCCGGAGCGAAGGCTCGTGATCCGCCATATCGTCCTCTTCACCGTGCCGAAGCACGAAGACCTCGAAGCCGTGCTCGACGGCCTGTCGATCCTGACCGGTATTCCCGCGGCGACGCGGCTGGAGATCGCGACCAACATGAAGGCCGACCGCTTCGACGACGGCATCGACATCGTGGTCTACGGCGAGTTCGAGGAC
The DNA here is from genome assembly GCF_048159625.1 of Ciceribacter azotifigens. Taxonomy (NCBI): domain Bacteria; kingdom Pseudomonadati; phylum Pseudomonadota; class Alphaproteobacteria; order Hyphomicrobiales; family Rhizobiaceae; genus Ciceribacter; species Ciceribacter azotifigens. The sequence goes on from NZ_JBLQTA010000002.1 coordinate 52,052, forward strand.
GAGGCGGCGCTCGCCGCCTACCACGCCCATCCGCTCTACCAGGCCTCGATCGACAGGGTGCGGCCGCTGCGCGACAAGCGCTTTGCCGGCGACTACGATACGGCCACGGCGATCATCGAGCCGCGGGGGTAGGGGCGAGGCGCCGGTGAGACGGGCTCCATCTCCCCCCTTGCGGGGGAGAATGGAATTTCAGCATCTTGGCGATCGCCAAGTGCTAGAAATTCCAAGAGAGGGGCTCCGTCAGGATCGTGCCATGGGAACCGGGCCCCTCACCGACAAAATCTGAGACTTAGCCTCCGGCTAAGATCTCGATTTTGTATCCTCTCCCTCGAGGGGAGAGGAGCGGCGCGGCCTTGCGTGGTCTGCGGTGAAACGGCATGATCTGGCGCTTTCCGGAGAGCCGCCATGGCCAGAGAGCTTCCCGATTTGGCCCGAAGGCGGGCCAGGCAAATGCGGGTCGACGCAACCGATCCCGAGGCGATCTTTTGGTCGCATGTCCGCAACCGGTTGCTGAACGGCCACAAGTTCAGACCTCAGGTCCCGATCGGCCCCTACATTGTCGATTTCCTTTGTGCCGACAGGAAACTGATCGTCGAACTCGACGGCTTTCAGCATGCCGAAGACTCTCGCGACGAAAACCGCGACCGTTATCTGTCCTCGCTCGGTTATCGCATTCTGCGCTTCTGGAACCAGGAGATCTATGCGGATGTCGGCCAGGCCCTCGTCCATGTCGTCGAGGTTCTGGAGGGCCGAGCGTGACGCCGTTGCTGCCCCCTCATCAGCGAAATCTGGCACTTAGCTGAAGCTAAGACGCCGATTTCGCGTCTTCTCCCTCATCGGGGAGAAGAGGGTCCCGTGTCCAGTCGCGCCGCTCCTCTCCCCAGCGAGGGAGAGGATACAAAATCGAGGGCTTAGCCGCAGGCTAAACCTCAGATTTTGTTGGTGAGGGGGCGGATCGATACGATGGCCCTTCCCGGAGAGTCGGGGATGCGACCTGCGCAAAGGGCGTTGCAGATCGCTCGCGGCGGTCCGGCCCCCTCATCTGCGAAATCTGGCACTTAGCTTTCGGCTCAAGATGCTGATTTCGCTTCTTCTCCCTCCAGGGGAGAAGAGGCGCCCCCCGCGCACGGACATCAAACAACAGGAAAAATCCGATGAGATTGCCGTTTCGACTGCCGTGGGGAGCCGCGGCGGATCAGGGAGCCGTGGCCGAACGGAAGGCGGGCGGCGGTGGGCTGGCGCTGGTTGCCGGCGAGGGGCGGGCGCAGTGGAGCGGGCGTTCCTACGGTACGCTCGCCCGCGAGGGCTTCATGAGGAACCCGGTCGCCCACCGCACGGTGCGGCTGATTTCGGAAGCCGCGGCCGCCGTGCCGTGGCTGCTCTATGACGGCGAGAGCGAGGTCGGTGAACATCCGGCGTTGACCCTGATGGCGCGGCCGAACGGACGCACCGGCGGGGCGGACTTCCTGGAGGCGCTCTACGGTCATCTGCTGCTTGCCGGCAATGCCTTCGTCGAGCCGCTGGTCATTGGCGGACGGGCGGCGGAACTGCACCTCCTCCGCCCCGACCGGGTGAGCGTGGTGGCCGGCCGCGACGGCTGGCCGGAGGCCTATGAATACCGCGCCGGGAGCGCGGTGCGGCGGATCGCGGCGGAAGGCGAAGGCGCCTTGCTGCACCTGAAACTCTTCCATCCGCTCGACGATCATCTGGGCTTTCCGCCGCTTGCCGCGGCGCAGGTCGCGCTCGATCTCCACAATGCCGCGGCACGCTGGAACAAGGCGCTGCTCGACAATTCCGCCCGGCCCTCCGGGGCGCTCGTCTACCAGCCGAAGGAGGGCGGCAATCTCGCGCCCGACCAGTACGAACGGCTGAAGCGGGAGCTCGACGAGGGCTATTCCGGGCCGATGCGGGCGGGGCGGCCGCTGCTGCTCGAAGGCGGGCTCGACTGGAAATCGATGGGGCTCTCGCCCCGCGACATGGATTTCGTCGAGGCGCGCAACGGCGCGGCCCGTGACGTGGCGCTCGCCTTCGGCGTGCCGCCGATGCTGCTCGGCATTCCCGGCGACAACACCTATGCCAACTACCAGGAGGCGAACCGCGCCTTCTTCCGGCTGACCGTGCTGCCGCTGGTCAACCGGACGGCGAAGAGCTTTTCCGGCTTCCTCTCCGGCCTCTTCGGCGAGGCGCTGACGCTTGCCCCCGACCTCGACCAGGTGGCGGGCCTCGCCGCCGAACGGGACGCGCTCTGGGCGCGGCTCGGCGGTGCGGATTTCCTCTCCGACACGGAAAAGCGGGCGGCGGTCGGCTACGGTCCGCAGACCGACTGAGACAGTCGGGAAGCGTCCTCAAGCGATCTGCGAAGAGCTTGAATCGGTCTCTGAAGAACCGGAATCGAAATCGCAGGAACGCCGGCCAAGGGATTCATCCGACTCTGTAATTCGCACGCTCTTCATGCGGCGCGCGAGGAGCGCTTTCGCGCCTGCAGAGGCCTGCGGGCGACGCGGATTCCATGTTAATTAGAAGAGGTTAATAAAATGACCGACTGGAGCCAGGACGGCGCGCAATTCACCGCGAAGGTGCTCGGCGCCTTCGCCGGGTCGGCGATCTCGCTCGTCTACATGCTGCCGAAGGGCAGGCAGGAGGCGGCCGGCCGCTTCTTGACCGGGCTTGCCTGCGGGCTGATCTTCGGCGATCCGGCGGGCCTGTGGCTCGCCCAGAAACTGGACCTGCTGGCGAGGCTTTCGCCGGAGGACATCGTGCTTGCCGGTGCAACCGCCGCGAGCCTTCTCGCCTGGTGGAGCCTCGGCCTCTTGGTCCGCTTCCTCGACCGCGGCGGCCGCCCGAGCCGGTAACGGCCACGAGCGGCCCGCGCTTCCATACCCATTCCATCGATCGAAGGAGAATGCCGATGCGTGCCTATCGCGGGCAGGCCAGTCGCGGCCCGGCCTATCGTGACCCGGTGTCGCTCACCGAGAAATTCGCGAGCCTGACGCTGGCCGGCGTGACCGGCGACGGCGTCTTTTCCGGCTATGCCAGCGTCTTCGGCGAGGTGGATCTCGGCCGCGACGTGGTGATGGCCGGCGCCTTCGAGCACTCGCTTGCGGCGCGGGGGCCGGGCGGCGTGCGGATGCTCTACCAGCACGACCCGGCCGAGCCGATCGGCGCCTGGCGGGTGATCCGCGAGGACGGCCGCGGCCTCTATGTCGAGGGCGAGCTGGCGAAGGGCGTGGCGCGTGCCCGCGAGGTGCATGCGCTCCTGAAGAGCGGGGCGCTCGACGGGCTGTCGATCGGCTTCCGCACCGTGCGGGCGAAGAGCGACCGGGCGAGCGGCATCCGCCGCATCCTCGAGGCCGATCTCTGGGAAATCTCCGTCGTGACCTTTCCGATGCAGCCCTCGGCGCGGGTCTCGAACGTCAAGAACGCGCGGTTCTTCCGCGACCGGGAAACCGAACTCGTCCGCATCATGCGGCGGGCGGCCCGGCGGATGGCGGCCGGCAATTTCAGATCCAGCAACGTCAACGAAGGGTGAGAGGCGATGAACGAGAACCAGGCGAACGGGACGGGTGCGGCGGACGAGGGCGGCGTGCCGGGACGCGCGGCACCCGAGGTGAAGGCGGTGCCGGACACAGTCTCGGCGGCCTTCGAGGATTTCATGCAGGCCTTCGAGGCATTCCGCGAGGCGAACGACGAGAGACTTTCGGAGGTCGAGAGGAAGCTCACCGCCGACACCGTCACCCGCGACAAGGTGGAGCGCATCAACCGGGCGATGGACGAGCAGGGCCGGCTTCTCGACCAGCTCGTCATCAAGAAGCTGCGCCCGCCGCTCGAACGGACGGGCGGGAGTGCGACCGGCGGGACGGCCGACGGGATGGGCCGCGCGGAGGCGGCCGAGCTGAAGGCGGCCTTCGAGAGCTATATCCGCCGCGGCGACGAGACGGGGCTGCGCGAGCTGGAGGCCAAGGCGCTTTCGGCCGGCGTGCCGGGTGACGGCGGCTATCTGGTGCCGCCGGAGACCGATACCGAGATCGGCCGGCGGCTTGCCTCGGTCTCGCCGATCCGGGCACTTGCGACCGTCCGTCAGGTCTCCGGCGCGGTGCTGAAGAAGCCGTTCGCGCCGGCCGGCATGGCCTCCGGCTGGGTGGCGGAGACGGCGGCACGGCCGCAGACGGCGACGCCGGAGCTTGCCGAGCTCACCTTCCCGACCATGGAGCTCTATGCCATGCCGGCGGCGACGCAAGCGTTGCTCGACGACGCGGCGGTCGACATCGAGGCGTGGATTTCCGGCGAGGTGGACGTGGCCTTCGCCGAACAGGAGGGCGCGGCCTTCGTTGCCGGCGACGGGGTGAACCGGCCGAAGGGGTTCCTGAGCTACGCGACGGTCGCCGAGGCGAACTGGGCCTGGGGCAGCCTCGGCCATGTCGGCACCGGGGTGGCGGGCGGCTTTGCCGCAAGCGGCGCCTCGGACGTGCTGATCTCGGCGATCTACGCGCTGAAGGCCGGCCACCGGCAGAACGCCCATTTCGTGATGAACCGCAAGACGCAGGGCGAGATCCGCAAGTTCAAGGATGCCGACGGCAACTACCTCTGGCAGCCCCCGGCGGGGGCCGGCCAGGCGGCGGCGCTGATGGGCTTTCCGGTGACCGAGGCCGAGGACATGCCGGACATCGCCCCGGACGCGCTGTCGATCGCCTTCGGCGACTTCCGCGCCGGCTATCTCGTCGTCGACCGCACCGGGGTGCGCATCCTGCGCGACCCCTATTCGGCCAAGCCCTACGTGCTCTTCTACACGACCAAGCGCGTCGGCGGCGGCGTGCAGAACTTCGAGGCGATCAAGCTGGTGAAGTTCGGGTGACGATGAGGGGGGTGGGGAGTGGGCGGTGGGCAGTTCACCCTCCCCTTGAGGGGGAGGGTCGGACCGCAGGTCCGGGGTGGGGTGACCCACCGCAGCGCTTGCAGTGATACCCCCTCTGCCCTGCCGGGCATCTCCCCCACAAGGGGGGAGACCGATCCGTGGCCGGTCTACTGCCCACTGCCTGTTCGCTACTCGCTGTTCGCCCCAACGACGGAGCCCCCATGACCTACGCCCTGATCACTCCGCCGGTGGCGGAGCCGCTGACGCTTGCCGAGGTGAAGGCGCATTTGCGCCTTGATGATCCCGATGAGGATGGCCTGCTTGCCGGTCTCGTGACGGTGGCGCGCGAGCATCTCGAACGCCAGACCGGCCTGATGCTGATCACGCAAGGCCACCGGCTCTACCGCGACGACTGGCCGGCGGGCGGCGTGATTCAGATTGACAGGGGGCCGGTGCAAGCCATTGAAAACGTGACCGTCTATGACGGCGCCGGAACCCCCCTTCACGTATCGCTTCAAGATCACCTGCTCGACGGCGAGAGCCGGCCGGCGCGGCTCTGGCTGCGCGATCCGCCGGCGCCGGGCCGGGCGATGAACGGCATCGAGATCGATTTTCGCGCCGGCTTCGGCGACACCGGGGTGGACGTGCCGGACACGCTGAAGCGCGCCATGCTGATGCATGTGGCGCTGATGTTTTCCTATCGCGGCGCCGTCGCCCCGGCCGACCAGCCGGCGGCGATCCCGGCCGGCTACGACCGGCTGGTGGCGCCCTTCGCCCGGCGGAGGCTCTGATGGCGACGGCGGCCTTCGACCCCGGCGGGATGACGGCGCGGCTGACGCTGGAAGCGCCGGTGGACACGCCCGACGGGCAGGGCGGGGCAACCGTCACATGGTCCGCGGTTGCGGGCCTCTGGGCGCGGATCGAGCCGGTCACGGCGTCGGTCGGCGAGGAGGCGGGCGGGTGGGTGACCATCACCCACGCGATCTGGATGCGCCACCGCGGCGACGTTTCGTCCGGCATGCGGCTCGTCAAGGGCGGGCGGGTCTTTGTCGTGGAGACGGCGCACGATCCGGACGAGAGCGGCCGCTATCTCCTCTGCCGCTGCCGGGAGGAGGGGCGATGAAGCTCGCGCTGCAGGTGACCCACCGGGATTTCAGGGAGGCGCTGACGCGGGCGCTTGCGGCTGCAGTTGCCGCGCGAACGGCGAAGGCGCGGGAGGCGGCGGACGCCGGCAAGGACGGGGAGGGCGGCGATGGCGCCGGTCAATGAGCTTTTGCAGGCGGTGCATGCGCGGCTCTCGGGCGACGCGGCGCTTGTCGCCCTTCTCGGGCCGGACGGCATCGTCGACCGGCGGCGGGACGCGGGCACGCTGCCCTGTCTGGTGACGGGGACGGTGGAGACGCGCGCCTACGGCACGGCGAGCGAGGACGGGCTCGAATGCCTCCTCGACTTCGAAGCGTGGTCGGCGACCGGCCGGCGGGAGGCGGAGGAAATCGCCGCCCAAGTGCGGGCACTGCTCGACGACGCCGATCTTGCACTTGCCAGTGCGCACCTCATCTCGCTTTCCCATCGCCGCACGGCGAGTAGGCGGGTGGCGGCGACGCGGCATTACGTGGCGGAGATGCGGTTCCGCGCGGTGGTGGAGTGAGGGGCTTTTCTCCCCCTCTTCGGACGAAAGCGGATCGCCGGCAGGTTGCATTTTAAGGTTTTCATAAACCGGAGTTCAAGGTGGTTGCGGCAAGTTGCTTCTATGAGCAAGTTCGCACTCACGGTCATGGCCTTGTCCCTCGCCGCCTTCCTTGGAGGCGGTGGCTATACTCTGCTGCCGCGGTCTCTGTATGATCCGGCCTGCAACATCAAAGGCAATATCTCGATCGATTCCGGGCGGCGCATGTATCATGTGCCGGGGCAGATGTTTTACCACGAGACCACCGTCCGGCCGCGATATGGCGAACGCTGGTTCTGCTCTGAAGACGAGGCCCGCGCGGCGGGTTGGGTCAAGGCGCGCCGCTGAGATCGCGGAGGCCTGCTTCCGCTCGGTTCTGGCGCGAGGCGTTTGCATAGATGTCCCCTCACCTGCGATTTCTGGCACTTACGCCTTCGGCCTAAGATGCCGAAATCGCTTCCTCTCCCGCCAGGGGAGAGGTGTGGCCGGCGCGGTGCCGCGCGTCGATCTCCCCCCCCTCAAGGGGGGAGAGGGTGGACCTTACATCGCCTCCGTCATGCCCGTCCTCGGTTAAACCCGAGGATGATCCGGCATCCAGCCGGCGAGCGTCGGCGAGCCGAAAAAATGCATGTCCGACGAGACGATGAGTCTTCCCGCGCGATGGACATCGCGCGACTGGATGCCGGCTCAAGGCCGGCATGACGGAGGTTGGGAGGGGTGGGTCCGTCACAAGATTTCCCTCACCTCACCCCCACATTCCAACAACCGAAAGGAACGAGGCCATGGTGGCGCAGAAGGGCAAGGACCTGCTGTTGAAGGTCCATGACGGTGGCGGGTATGCGACGGTCGCGGGGTTGCGGTCGAAGAAGCTCGCCTTCAATGCCGAGACCGTCGACGTGACGGATGCCGAGAGTGCCGGGCGCTGGCGCGAGTTGCTCGGCGGTGCAGGCGTGCAGAGGGCTTCGCTTTCGGGCAGCGGGCTTTTCAAGGACCAGAGCTCGGATGCCGTGGTGCGGGCGGCCTTCTTCGACGGCACGATCCTCGCCTGGCAGGTGGTGATCCCCGATTTCGGCACGGTTTCCGGCCCCTTCCAGATCACCGCGCTCGAATATGCCGGCGCCCATGACGGGGAACTGACCTTCGATCTGGCGCTCGAATCGGCGGGTCAGCTCGCCTTCGGGGCGCTCTGATGGGGGCTTCGATGAGAGGGGGCGCGACGGTCCGGCGGGCGAACCGCCACCGCGGCGAGGTCGAGGCGATGATCGACGGCGAGAGGCGCATTCTCTGCCTGACGCTCGGGGCGCTGGCGGAACTGGAGACGGCCTTCCGCGCGGAGAGCCTCGCAGGCCTCGCCGGTCGGTTTTCCGAGGGGAAGCTGAAGGCGGAGGACCTGATCCGCATCATCGGTGCCGGGCTTCGCGGCGGCGGCAACCGCTTCTCCGACGAGGCGGTGGCCGAGATGGCGATCGACGGCGGTGTGAGCGCGACGGCGGCGCTCGTCCGCGACCTGCTGACGGCGACCTTCCTCGACGAGGAGGGCGTGCGCCCGGAGCGCTGAGAGCCGCAGGCGAGGGGACGGAGAGGGCCGCGACGGTCGCCTTTCCCTGGCGGGCGGCGATGCATGCCGGCCTCGGCCTCCTGCGGCTCGATCCCGACGACTTCTGGCGGCTCTCGCCGCGCGAGTTTGCCGCAATCACCGGCACCTTCGCGCCGGCCGCACCCCGGCTCGCGCGCGCCGGGCTGGAGGCGCTGATGCGCCGTTTTCCCGATGAGGAGATGAGGTGATGAACGAGGACGAGACGGTGACCCTCGGGCTTTCGCTCGACGCGTCGGCAGCGATCGGCGTGCTGGGAGAGCTGGAGCGGCGTTCGCAGGGTTTTGGCGCCGCACTGACCGGGGCGCTGAAGAGCGCGACCCTCGGCGGCAAGGGGCTTGAGGACACGCTCAAGGCCGTCGGCGAACGGCTGGCGGGCGTTGCGCTGTCGGCCGGGCTGAAGCCGCTCGACACGCTCATGGCGCAGCTGACGTCGGGGCTTGCAGGCGGGCTCGGCTCGCTCTTCGCCTTTGCCGACGGCGGCGTGCCGGGGCGGGTGACGCCCTTTGCCGCGGGCGGGGTGGTCTCGGCGCCGACCTATTTTCCGATGGGCGGTGACTTCGGCCTGATGGGCGAGGCGGGCGCGGAGGCGGTGCTGCCGCTGAAACGCGGTGCCGACGGCACGCTCGGCGTTTCGGGCGGCGGCGGCACGACGCAGATCGTCTTCAACGTGACGGCGAGCGACGCCGAGAGCTTCCGCAAGAGCGAGGGACAGGTGACCGCGATGCTGGCGCGCAGTGTGGCGCGCGGCCGGCGGAACCTCTGATACCAAGTCTCGATGATATGACAGGGAGGAGAGCATGGCCGGCGGATTTCACGAGGTGCGCTTCCCGATGCGGCTTTCGCTTTCGACGAGCGGCGGGCCGGAGCGGCGCGTCGACATCACCAGCCTTTCGAACGGACGGGAGGCACGGAACGCCCGCTGGCGCAACTCGCGCCGGCGCTACGATGCGGGCTCCGGCATCCGTTCGGTCGGCGACCTCTACGAGGTGCTCGCCTTCTTCGAGGCGCGCAGCGGGGCGCTTTACGGCTTTCGCTTCCGCGACCCGCTCGACCATCGCTCGGGGCCACCGGGGGCGGCGATCACCGCCTTCGACCAGGAGATCGGCACGGGCGACGGCGAGACGCGGGATTTCCCGCTTCGCAAGACCTATGGCGATGCCGGCGGGGAATGGCGGCGGCGGATCGAAAAGCCGGTCGCGGGTTCGGTTCTCGTCGGGATCGGCGGGGTGCAAGCGGAAGCCGGCGTCACCTGCGATGCGGCGACCGGGATCGTGACTTTTGCCGAGGCGCCGGCGGTGGGTAGCCGTGTGACGGCGGGCTTCGAATTCGACGTGCCGGTGCGCTTCGACATAGACCGGATCGAGGTGAACCTCGAAGCCTTCAATGCCGGGCGCATTCCCGCGATCCCGCTGGTCGAGGTGCTGCCATGAGGGAGATTTCGCCGGCGCTTGCCGCACATCTTGAAGGCGACGCGACGACGCTCTGCCATTGCTGGCGGGTGACGCGGCGCGACGGCGTGGTGCTCGGCTTCACCGACCACGACGAGGCACTCGACTTCGGCGGCACGCGCTACCGCGCGGCGAGCGGATTTCAGGCGAGCGAGATGCGCGAGGAAAAGGGGCTGGCGGCGCCGGCGAGCGAGGTGACCGGCGGCTTTTCGAGCGAGGCGGTGACGGAGGCGGATCTCGCTGCCGGCCGCTATGACGGCGCGCGCGTCGAGGTCTTCAAGGTGGACTGGCAGGCACCGGACGGGGCGCTGCTCATCAAGGTGCAGGAGATCGGCGAGGTCACGCGGGCGGCGGGCGCATTCACCGCGGAACTCCGGAGCTTCGCCCACCGGCTCTCGCAGGAGACAGGACGGATCTACAACCGGCGCTGCGACGCCACCCTCGGCGACCGGCGCTGCGGCGTCGATCTCTCGGTGCCCAGCCGGCGGGCGCAGGCCGTGGTGACGGCGGTGCCGGCCCGCGACCGGCTGCTGGTGAGCGGGCTCGAAGCCTTCGCCGACGGGTATTTCCGGCTGGGCAGCTTGACGCTTGCCGACGGGACGACGGCGCTGGTCGAGGAGAGCCGCGCGGCAGAGGGCGGAACGGCGCTGTCGCTCTGGCTGCCGCTTTCGGCGCTGCCTGCGACGGGAGAGGCGGTGGCGGTTTCGGTCGGCTGCGACAAGGCCTTTTCCACCTGTCGAGAGAAGTTCTCCAACGCGCTGAATTTTCGAGGCTTCCCGCACATGCCGGGCAGCGACTTCGCCTATTCCTACGTGAGCGGAGAAAGCCTGCACGACGGCGGGCCGTTGTTCGAATAGCACCGAAGGAGAGGCTCGATGTCTTCGATCACCGGGGCGGCGCTCGCCTGCGCCGAGGGCTGGATCGGCACGCCCTACCGGCATCAGGCGTCGCTGCGCGGCGTCGGCTGCGACTGCCTCGGGCTGGTGCGCGGGGTGTGGCGCGAACTCTACGGCTGCGAGCCGGAGGTGCCGCCGCCCTATGCGCCCGACTGGGCGGAGCGGAGCGGCGAGGACCGGCTGACGGCGGCGGCCGAACGGCATTTCCTGAGCGTGGCGGACCGCGGCAGCGCGGTGCCGGGCGACCTCCTGCTCTTCCGCTTCCGGCCGCAGTTTTCGGCAAAACATGCCGGCATTCTTGGGGCCGGGGGCCGGTTCATCCACGCCTACGAACAGGCGGGCGTCGTGCGCTCGCCGCTTGTGCCTCCGTGGGCGCGGCGGATCGCCGGCATCTATCGTTTTCCGGAAAGGTGAGGCATGGCCACGCTTCTGTTCCAGGCGGCGGGTGCCGCCGTCGGCGGCATTTTCGGACCGCTCGGGGCGGTTCTCGGGCGCGCGGCAGGCGCGCTCGCCGGCAACGCGCTCGACCGGGCGCTGCTTTCCGGGACGCGGACCGTCAGCGGCGCGCGGCTTTCGACGGCACGGCTGCCCGGTGCGAGCGAGGGCACGGCGATCCCGCGCGTCTACGGCACGACGCGGATCGGCGGCACGCTGATCTGGGCGACGCGCTTCGAGGAGGAGGCGACGACGGAGCGGACCGGCGGCAAGGCGGGCGGTACGCGGGTGAAGACCTATCGCTATTTCGCCAATCTCGCGGTCGGGCTCTGCGAAGGGCCGGTTGCCGGTGTCCGGCGGGTCTGGGCGGACGGACAGGAACTCGACCTTACCGGGATCGAGATGCGCGTCCACACGGGAAGCGCGACCCAGTCTGCCGATCCGCTGATCGAGGCGAAGCAGGGCGAGGGCAGGGCACCGGCCTATCGCGGGCTCGCCTATGTGGTTTTCGAACGGCTGCCGCTCGACGATTTCGGCAACCGCATTCCGCTCCTGCAGTTCGAGGTGATGCGGCCGGTCGGCACGCTGGAGAGGCAGATCCGCGCGGTCAACGTGATCCCCGGCGCGACCGAGCACGGTTATGCAGGGGTGGCGGTGCGCGAGTCGACCGGCGAGGGCAGCGCCCGTATCTTGAACCGCAACACGCTGATGGCGGAGACCGACTGGCAGGCCTCGATCGACGAATTGCAGGCGCTCTGCCCGAACCTCGAAAGCGTGGCGCTGGTCGTCACCTGGTTCGGCACGGACTTGAGGGCCGGCGAATGCCGGGTGGTGCCGGGCGTGGAGGTGGCGGCGCGGAACGGCGAGAGCCGGCCCTGGCGGGTCGCGGGCATCGGCCGCAGCGCGGCGCATGTCGTTTCACTGCACGGCGGCGGTCCGGCCTATGGCGGCACGCCGAGCGACGAGAGCGTCGTGGATGCGATCCGCGATCTTGCCGCGCGCGGGCTGAAGGTCACGCTCTATCCGCTGATGATGATGGACATTCCGGCCGGCAACGGCCTGCCGGATCCGCATGGCGGGGCGGAGCAGGCGGCCTATCCCTGGCGCGGGCGGATCACCTGTGAACCGGCGGCGGACCGGACGGCCGCGGCGAGGGCGGCGGTCGAGGCCTTCTGCGGGACGGCGACGGCGGCCGACTTCACCGTCTCCGGCGGGAGCGTCGCCTGGCACGGCACCGACGAGGGCTATCGCCGCATGGTGCTGCACTGTGCGCTGCTTGCGAAAGCCGCGGGCGGCGTCGACGCCTTCCTGATCGGCTCGGAGCTGAAAGGGCTGACGACGATCCGCGACGAGACGGACGCCTTTCCCTTCGTCGAAGCGCTCGCGGCGCTTGCCGGCGACGTGCGCGCGATCCTCGGGGCGGCGACGAAGATCACCTACGGCGCCGACTGGAGCGAATATTCAGGCTACCATCCGGCGGACGGTTCCGGCGACCATTTCTTCCACCTCGACCCGCTCTGGGCCTCTCCTGCGATCGATGCCGTCGGGATCGACAACTACATGCCGCTCTCCGACTGGCGGGACGAGGACTTGGCGGCGGAAAACCCCGACGGCTTCCGGCTTGCAGCGGATGCGGCGGCGATGGCCCGACAGATCGCCGGCGGCGAGGGCTACGACTGGTATTATGCGAGTGCGGCCGACCGGGCGGCGCGTGTCCGCACGCCGATTACCGACGGGGCCGCGGCAAAGCCCTGGGTGTTCCGGGTGAAGGACATCGAGGGCTGGTGGTCGAACCGGCATTTCGACCGGGTGGCGGGGGTGGAGAAGCCGGTGCCGACCGGCTGGATACCGCGAGCAAAGCCGGTCTGGTTCACCGAACTCGGCTGTCCGGCGGTCGACCGCGGCGCCAACCAGCCGAACGTCTTCGGCGATCCGAAATCGGCCGAGGGCGGGCTGCCCTATCATTCGCGCGGACTGCGGGCCGACGCCGTGCAGCGGCGGTTTCTCTCGGCCCATTACGACCACTGGGGAGACGCCGCGGCGCCGGCCGGGATGGTCGATCCGTCGCACATCTATCTCTGGGCCTGGGATGCGCGGCCCTATCCGGCCTTTCCGGGCAATCTCTCGCTCTGGTCGGACGGCGGCAACTGGCGGACCGGGCACTGGCTGAACGGCCGGCTCGGGGCGGGGACGGTCGCGGACGTGATCGGGGCGATCTGCGAGGACCACGGCTTTGCCGATTACGACGTCTCGGCGGTGACGGGCGATCTCGGCGGCTATGTGCAGGCGGACGTGGCGTCGGCCCGAAGCCTGATCGAGCCGCTGACCGAGGCCTTCCGCATCGACGTGATCGAGGACGGCGGGGTGCTGCGCTTCCGCTCGCGCGACGAGGCGAGCCTGCCGGCGACGCATGTGGACGTGCTTGCCGATCTGAAGGACGAGCCGCTCTGGCGCGAGCGGCGCGGTCATGACAGCGATTTCGCCGGCGAGGCGATCCTCACCTTCTACGATGCGGCTGCCGATTATGCCGAAGCGAGCGCCCGCTCGCGGCGGGCACCGGCGGCGACCAGCCGGGTGCTGTCGCTCGACCTTTCCGCCGCACTTTCCGAGGAGACGGCACTTGCCGCCGCCGAGGCGCTGCTGCGCCAGCATCGCGCGGAACGCCGGACGCTGGAGACGGCGCTCGGTCCGAACACGCTCGCCTTCATGCCGGGCGATGTGCTGACCCTTGCTGACGGACCGGAGGGCCGGCTCGTGATTTCCGAATGCGAGGACGGGGCGGCCCGGCGCCTGACGCTGAGCGAGCTTGCCGACGGCGGGTCGCCCGTGCGGGTCGCCGCGGGGCCGGGCCGCGACGTTCCCAATCCCGCGTCGGACGGTTTTGCGCCGGCCGTCGAATTCCTCGACTTGCCGCGCTACGCAGCGGGGAAGGACGAGGATTTCGCCCGGGTCGCCGCTTTCGCGCGGCCGTGGCGAAGGATTGCGATTTCGTCTTGCGTCGAGAACGAGGGCTACGCCCTTCGGGTGGTGCTCGACCGCCCGGCGACGCTCGGGCGCCTTGCCGAAGCGCTGGAGTCCAGCGTCACCGGCCGCTTCGACGAGGCGCACGCGATCTTCATCGACCTCACCTATGGCAGCTTCGCCTCGGCCTCGACGCTTGCGGTGCTGAACGGCGCCAACCGGCTCGCCGTCCGCTCCGCGTCCGGCGCGTGGGAGGTGATCGGCTTTGCCGCGGCGGAAGAGATCGCCCCCGGCCGCTGGCAGCTGACGCGCCTCTTGCGCGGGCTCGGCGGCAGCGAGGATGCGACGGCCGCAGGGGCACCGGCGGGTGCCAGGGTGATCGCGCTCGACGCGGCGGTGCCGCCGGTCGGTCTTGTCTCCGACGAGGCGGGGCGGCCGCTTAACTATATCGCGGAGGCGATTGGAATGACCGCGGCGCCGGCCGGTCCGTTTTCCTTCGCCGGCGGACGGCGGGCGCTGACGCCGCTCGCGCCGGTGCATCTTGCCGGCCGCAGGCTTGTGGACGGGAGCATCGAGATTACCTGGGTCCGCCGCGGGCGGATCGATGCCGACGACTGGGAAGCGGCGGAAATCCCGCTCGACGAGGCTGAGGAGCGCTACCGGCTGGAGATCCTCGGGGGCAGCGCGGTCAAGCGCACGGTCGAGACGGCGGCGCCGCGCCACACGTACACGGCCGCGGACGAGACCGCCGATTTCGGCGGGCCGGTCGCAAGCCTCGCGGTCAGGGTGCGCCAGCTCGGCCGGCGGGTGGTCGACGGCGGCGCGGCCGAAGCCGTGCTTTCGCTTTGAATGAAATCATCGAAGAAGGAGAGAAGACCATGTCCGAGATTGTCGAGTACAAACCGTGGTATCAGTCGAAGACCGTGTGGGGCGCGCTGATCGCGATCGGCGCCTCGGTGCTGCGCGTGAAGGGCGTGGATGTCGGCATCGCCGAACAGGGTGAGCTCGCCGACGCGATCGTCTCGCTGGTCGGCTCCTTCGGCGGGTTGCTGGCGATCTACGGCCGGCTTTCGGCGAAGAAGGCGATCGGCGGGTGATAAACAGAAGTTGTCCGCCGCATTCATTTGCCATTCAGATGCTGTCGGGTAAATATTTCACAACAACGAATATCTTTCGGAAGTAGTAGTCCATGGCATCATTCCTGATCATAGCGAGCCTTGCCTCCGGCCTTGCGGCTATGCCCGCGCCGGAGGCGGCAGTCGCGACCGCCCCGGCGCCGGTGGTTCTCGCCCAGGCGCAGGGCAACGGTAACGACGGCAACAACGGCAGCAGCCGTGGTGGCGCCGACTGCTACGGGGCTGCAGCCCAGGCGGCGGCGGAGCTCGGCGGGCAGGTGCTGTCGGTTCGCAGTTCGGGCGGCACATGCGTGGTGACGGTGCTGATCCCCGGTAGCGGCAACGAGCGCCCGCGCAAGGTCACGATGCGGGTTTCACAGTAAGGCGCACGAGGCAGGCGACGGCCTGAGCCGGGCGCGGGGACGCGGCCGGCCGGACAAGACGGAGAGGGACTGGCAGCATGCGCATTCTGGTCGTCGAGGACGACGTTAATCTCAATCGGCAACTCGTCGAGGCGCTGGAAGAGGCGGGCTACGTGGTCGACAAGGCGTTCGACGGCGAGGAGGGGCACTTCCTCGGCGACACCGAACCCTATGACGCGGTGATCCTCGATATCGGCCTGCCGGAAATGGACGGCCTGACCGTGCTGGAAAAATGGCGTGCGGCGGGGCGCGCGATGCCGGTGCTGATCCTGACGGCCCGCGACCGCTGGAGCGACAAGGTGGCCGGCATCGACGCCGGCGCCGACGACTACGTCGCCAAGCCCTTCCATGTGGAGGAAGTGCTCGCGCGCATCCGCGCGCTGATCCGCCGTGCGGCGGGCCATGCCTCCTCCGAGATCGTCTGCGGCCCCGTCCGGCTCGATACCAAGTCTTCGAAGGCGAGCGTATCGGGCACGCAGTTGAAGCTCACCTCCCACGAATACCGGCTGCTTTCCTACCTCATGCACCACATGGGCGAGGTGGTATCGCGCTCGGAGCTCGTCGAGCATCTCTACGATCAGGATTTCGATCGCGATTCCAACACCATCGAGGTCTTCGTCGGGCGGTTGCGCAAGAAGATCGGCCTCGACCTGATCGAGACGGTGCGCGGTCTCGGCTACCGGATGCAAGCGCCCAAAGATGCGCGCTAGATCGCTGACCGTCAGGGTGCTGCTGCTGGCCACGGCGTGGTCGGCGGTCGCACTCGTGACGATGGCGGTAGTGATCTCGGCGCTTTACCGGCAGGGCGCTGAACGCGGCTTCAACAACCTGCTGCGCGCCCAGCTCTACAACGTCATCAATTCCGTCTCGATCGGAGACGGCGACAGCCTGGCCGGCAGTCCCGAACTCGGCGACCTGCGCTTCTCTCAGCCGAAGACTGGCTGGTACTGGCTGGTCGAGCCGCTCGGCAATTTCAGCACCGCGCCGCTCGCCTCCACCTCGCTCGGCCTCACCGACCTGCCGGTGGCGGACATCAATACCGTCCCCTTCGACGATCACTACGAACGCTTCTATCCGATGACCGACCCCTACGGAAACCATCTGAGGGTCGCCGAAACGGAGGTCGTGCTGGACGCCAACGGCCGGGCGGCGCGCTTTCGCGTTTCGGGAAACCTCGACGTCGTGGAGGAGGATGTCCGCTTCTTCACCACGAGGCTCTATACCGGCCTTGCCCTGATCGGCCTCGGCGGCCTGATCGTCAACGGTATCGCCATTCTCTACGGGCTGAAGCCGCTGGAGCGCGCCCGCCGGGCGCTGGAGCGGATCCGTGCCGGGGAGGCGGAGCGGATCGAGGGCGTCTTTCCCCGCGAAATCCAGCCGCTGGCAAACGAGATCAATGCGCTGATCGACAGCAACCGCCGCATCGTCGAGCGCGCCCGCATGCAGGTCGGCAATCTCGCCCATTCGCTGAAGACGCCGATCGCGGTGCTGCTCAACGAGACGCGGGCGCTGCCGAAATCGCAGGCGAGCGTCGTTACCGCGCAGGCCGAGGCGATGCAGAGCCAGGTTTCCACCTATCTGAACCGCGCCCGCATCGCCGCCCAGCGTGAATCGGTGCTGGCGCGCACCGAATTGGAGCCGGTGCTCGAACGGCTGATCCGGGTGATGCGGCGGCTGAACCCGGAGACGCAGTTCGAGCTGAAGCTTGCGCCGGGGCTGGTGCTCGCGATGGAGCAGCAGGACGTCGAGGAGACGGTCGGCAACCTCCTGGAAAACGCCGCCCGCTTCGCCGCGACCGGCGTGGTCGTCACCGCCGGCCCGGCCGAGGGCCACGAGCCCGGCGAGGGCGTGACGCGCCGCAACTGGATCGAAGTGACCGTCGAGGACGACGGGCCGGGTCTGGAACCCGGCGAGATCGTCGAGGCGCTGAAGCGCGGCCGGCGGCTGGACGAGAGCAAACCGGGCACCGGGCTCGGGCTTTCGATCGTCAACGAGATATCCTCCGAATATCAGGGGGCATTCGGACTTTCGCGTGGCGCGCGTGGCGGATTGCGGGCGCGATTGGTGCTTCCGGCGGTCACGAGGGACATTGCGTGAGGCAGATTTCCGTGAAAAAAGAAGGCTGTCACAATGATGCCACGTGTCTGCCGCAGCTAAGAGGGAGTATATCGAGGGTGGTCGAAAAAGGTCGGGCCGGGGACATGGGAAATACGCGCTTTCGTATCGCGGTGACGGCGACGCTTGTGGCCGTGGCACTGTCCTCCTGCGCAACCACGGGCGGCAAGAGTTCCGGATCGGCCCTCTATATCTCCGCGCTGCAGGGCGGCATCGTCGCCCGCTCGGGCGTCGAGCTGTCGAACAGCCAGACGCAGCGCGCGCTCGAAGCCGAATACCGTGCGCTGGAGGCTGCACCCGGCGGCCAGCCGGTAGCCTGGAAGGGCAACGACATTTCCGGCCAGGTGATCGCCGCCGCGCCCTACCAGGTCGGCCAGCAGAACTGTCGCCAGTACACCCACAAGCTGAAGGTGAAGGGCGGCGAGACGGAGGTGCGCGGCGCGGCCTGCCGCAATCCGAACGGCACCTGGACGCCCTTGACGTAAGTCAAGGCTGTGGCGCCTCCGATCCCGTAGGGCATTGCTTGCGGCGAAACGCCTCAAATGTGCGTCATCGGCCGTTTGCCGGTTGGAATGTCACCCGGCATACAGTAATTGGGTTCTCATGTTGTTCTGGATCGCCACCGCCTTGCTGACGGCCGTCACGGCCGTCGTCCTCCTCGGGCCGCTCTTTCGCGGCAATACCGTCCTCGTCGAGGACGCGGTCGGGGAGGCCGCGGTCTACCGCGACCAGTTGAACGAACTCGAACGCGACAAGACGCTCGGCCTGATCGGCGGCGAGGAAGCCGATTACGCCCGCGCCGAGATCGGCCGGCGCCTCCTCGCCGCGTCGGCCGAGGCGAAGGCCGGCAAGGAAGCGAAATCCGGCCGGCACCTGCTGGCGCAGGCCTTCATCGTCGTCTGTCTTCCGGCGATCGGGCTCGGGCTCTACATGCTGACCGGCAGCCCCGGAATGCCTTCCGAGCCGCTCGCCGCACGGCTCGAAAACCCCGGCAACAATCTCGAACTGCTGGTCGCCAAGGTGGAACGGCACCTTGCCCAGAACCCGGACGACGGGGCGGGCTGGGACGTGCTGGCACCGATCTACTTCAAGATGTCGCGCTACGGCGACGCCGAACTTGCCTACCGCAACGCGATCCGCCTGCTCGGGCAGAGCCCGGAGCGGATGATCGGGCTCGGTGAAACGATGACGGCGGAAAGTGACGGCATCGTCACCGCCGACGCGCGCTCGGCCTTCGAACAGGCGGTGAAGCTCGGCAGCGCCAATCCGCGCGCCTCCTTCTACATCGCGCTGTCGCTCGAGCAGGAAGGCAAGCGCGAGGAGGCCCGCGCCGCCTTCGAGGCGCTCGCCAAGGCATCGCCTTCCGACGCGCCGTGGCTGCCGCTGGTCAACGAGCACATTGCCGCAAACAGCGGCGAGGCAAAGCCGGAAGCGCCGGGCAACCCGACGGCGGCCGACGTCGCCGCAGCCCAGGGCATGTCGACGGGCGACCGCATGGAGATGATCCGCGGCATGGTCGCCGGGCTCGACGCCAAGCTCAAGGAAAACCCGAACAATTTCGAAGGCTGGATGCGTCTCGTCCGGTCCTACGCGATGCTCAAGGAGCCGGAAAACGCCGTCGCGGCGCTGAAATCCGCGCTCGCCGCCTTCCCCGCGGAGGGGCAGGAAGGCCAGCAGCTGATCGCGGCGGCCCGTGAACTCGGCCTGCCGGTGGAGGAAGCACTGAAATGACCCGCAAACAGAAGAGACTGGCCGTGATTGCCGGCGGCGTGGGCTTCATCGTCGCCGCCGTGCTGCTGGTGATGTTCGCCTTCAGCCAGTCGGTCGCCTATTTCTACGTGCCGGGCGATCTCTCCACCGTGACGGTGCCGCCGGGAACGCGCATCCGGCTCGGCGGCCTCGTCGAGGCAGGCTCGGTCAAGCGCGGCGAGGGATCGACCGTGACCTTCACCATCACCGACACGATCGGCACCGTGCCCGTCACCTATACCGGCATCCTGCCCGATCTCTTCCGCGAAGGGCAGGGCGTGGTCGCCGAAGGTGCCTTCGTCGCCGGCGATCCGGTCTTCGTCGCCGACACCGTGCTCGCCAAGCACGACGAGACCTACATGCCGAAGGACGTCGCCGACCGCCTGAAGGCGCAGGGCGTCGAACTGAGCGGCAAGGAGACGGTGAAATGATCATCGAACTCGGGCACTACGCACTGGTGCTGGCGCTGGCGACGGCGATCGTCGTCTCGGTGCTGCCGGTGATCGGCGCGAAGCGCGGCGATACCGCGCTGATGGGCGTCGCAACGACTGGGACGCTCGCGACGTTCGCACTCGTGGTGATCTCCTTCGGCGCGCTGAGCTACGCCTACATGGTCTCCGACTTTTCGGTGCAGAATGTCTGGCAGAACTCGCACTCGCTGCTTCCCGACATCTACCGCTTCTCGGCCGTCTGGGGGAACCACGAAGGCTCGATGATGCTGTGGCTCCTGATCCTCAGCTTCTTCAGCGCCATGGTCGCCTTCTTCGGCGCCAACCTGCCGCAACGGCTGAAGGCGAACGTGCTCGCCGTGCAGGCCTGGATCGCCACCGCCTTCGCCCTCTTCATCCTGCTCACCTCCAATCCCTTCATCCGCCTCTCGCCGGCGCCGGCGGAAGGCCAGGACCTCAACCCGGTGCTGCAGGATGCCGGTCTCGCCATCCATCCGCCGCTCCTCTATCTCGGCTATGTCGGCTTCTCCGTCTGCTTCTCCTTCGCGATCGCCGCCCTCATCGACGGGCGCATCGATGCCGCCTGGGCGCGCTGGGTGCGGCCGTGGACGCTCGCCGCCTGGACCTTCCTGACCGCCGGCATCGCCATGGGCTCCTACTGGGCCTATTACGAACTCGGCTGGGGCGGGTGGTGGTTCTGGGACCCGGTCGAAAACGCCTCCTTCATGCCGTGGCTCGCCGGCACGGCACTGCTGCATTCCGCGCTGGTCATGGAAAAGCGCGAGGCGCTGAAGATCTGGACGGTGCTGCTTGCGATCCTCGCCTTCTCGCTGTCGCTGCTCGGCACCTTCCTCGTGCGCTCCGGCGTGCTGACCTCGGTGCATGCGTTTGCGACCGATCCGAGCCGCGGCATCTTCATCCTCGGCATCCTGACAGTCTTCATCGGCGGGGCGTTCACGCTCTTTGCGTTGCGGGCGCCGGCGCTGAAATCGGGCGGGCTCTTCGCGCCGATCTCGCGGGAAGGGGCGCTCGTCCTCAACAACCTGATCCTCACGGTTTCGGCGGCGACCGTGCTCGTCGGCACGCTCTATCCGCTGCTCCTCGAGACGCTGACCGGCGACAAGATCTCGGTCGGCCCGCCCTTCTTCAACCTGACCTTCGGCCTCCTGATGGCGCCGCTCCTCGTCGCTGTTCCGTTCGGGCCGATGCTCGCCTGGAAGCGCGGCGACCTGCTCGGCGCCTTCCAGCGGCTCTACGTCGCGGCGGGACTTGCGCTCGTCGCGGCCGTGATCCTCTTCTACGTCCAGCACGGCGGCCCGGTGCTTGCCGTCTTCGGGCTCGCCGCCGGCTTCTTCATCGTCTTCGGCGCGCTCACCGATCTCTGGTACCGCGCCGGCTTCAACAAGGTCTCGACGTCGGTCGCCTTCCAGCGCCTCGCCGGTCTGCCGCGCTCGGCCTTCGGCACGGCGCTCGCCCATCTCGGCTTCGGCGTGACGGTGCTCGGCATCGTCGCGGTGACGACCTTCGAGACGGAGACGGTGACCGAAATGAAGCCCGGCATGACCGTGGAGGCGGGCGGCTACACCGTCACCTTCGACCGGATGATGGCGGCGAAGGGGCCGAACTTCACCGAGGACCGGGCGCATTTCACGCTCGCCAAGGGCGGCGTCGCGATGGGCGAGGTGTGGTCTTCGAAGCGTCTCTACACCGCGCGGCGGATGCCGACGACCGAGGCCGGCATCCGCAGCTTCGGCACCAGCCAGCTCTACGTCTCGCTCGGCGACCCGATGGCCGAGGGCGGCATCGTCGTGCGCATCTGGTGGAAACCCTTCATTCTCTGCATCTGGATCGGCGCCCTCATCATGATGGCGGGCGGCTTCGTCTCGCTCTCCGACCGGCGGCTGCGCGTCGGCGCACCGACCCGCCGGACGAAGCCCGCCAAGGTGGCGCTGGAGGCGGCGGAATGACGGGAACGGTTCATCCGCTGACAAACCCCTCCCCAACCCCTCCCCACAGGGGGGAGGGGCTTTGCCGCCTCCGCTGGCTGTCGACGTGGGCGCAGAGCATTGCCGCGCGTCTTCTCCCCCCTTGTGGGGGAGATGGCCGGCAGGCCAGAGGGGTTTTTGGTTTATTTCTTCTGCTTCTCCTTCTATTCGCGCCGCTGCCCGCCTTCGCCGTCAATCCGGACGAGGTGCTGGCCGATCCGGCGCTGGAACAGCGGGCACGCAATCTGTCCGCGCAGCTGCGTTGCCTCGTTTGCCAGAACCAGTCGATCGACGATTCCAACGCCGATCTCGCCCGCGACCTCCGGCTCATTGTTCGCCAGCGCATCGTCGACGGAGACAGCGACGAGCAAGTCATCGACTACGTGGTGTCGCGCTACGGCGAGTTCGTGCTCTTAAAGCCCCGCGTTTCGGCCAAGACCTATGTTCTCTGGGGCGCGCCCGTCGTGCTGCTGGTGATCGGGGCTTTTGCGGCACTCGTCTATGCGCGGGGCCGTCATCGTCCGGCGCCGGAAAGGCTGTCGCCCGAGGAAGAGGCGCGGCTGAAGGCGCTGATCGAGGACTGAGCGCGGCGCTTGCGCCGCAGCCGGAGCGAAGGCCCGGCATCCCGCTATTTCGACAGAGTTTTCCGGTTTTTACGGCATCCGCGCGTCGGTGCGAGATCTTCTGCGGCGGCGCGGCCGGGCGCCAAATCTCTTCGGCCCTTCCCGAAGATTACCAAGATTTCATCTGCCGTACAGTTCGCAGTAACGTGCGCCGACCTATATCTCTCCTCATCCACCGCTTCACGCCGGACTTCCGGCCGACAGTCAGATGAAAAGAGAAAAGGTAGGTCACATGTTCAACAGCAATGGACGCTCCAAGCTCAAGACGATGCTCCGCAATTCGACGGCGGCAGGTCTTGCTGCCGTGATCGTTGCGGGCTCGGTGCCGGCGATGATCGTTCCGGCCTATGCCGAGGCCGTCCGTGTCGAAGCCCCGCAGGTTCCGAGTTTCGCCGACGTCGTTTCGGCGGTTTCCCCGGCCGTCGTCTCCGTCCGCGTACAGTCGAATGTCCAGACGGCGCAGGACGAAAGCAACTTCCAGTTCGGCTTTGGCGGCCGCGGCTTCGAGGATCTCCCGGACGACCACCCGCTGAAGCGCTTCTTCAAGGAATTCGGCATGCCCGGCCCGGACGCACGTCCCGGCCAGAAGCCGAACCGCCCGCGCGGTGAGGGCCGGCTTCGTCCGACCTCGCAGGGCTCCGGCTTCTTCATCTCCGAGGACGGCTACATCGTCACCAACAACCATGTCGTCGAGGATGGCGCCGCCTACACGGTCGTCATGAACGACGGCACGGAACTCGACGCCAAGCTCGTCGGTACCGACGCCCGCACCGACCTCGCCGTGCTGAAGGTCGAGAACCCGAAGCAGAAGTTCACCTATGTCCAGTTCGCCGCGGACGAGAACATGCGCGTCGGCGACTGGGTCGTGGCCGTCGGCAACCCCTTCGGCCTCGGCGGCACGGTGACGGCCGGCATCATCTCGGCCCGCGGCCGCGATATCGGCTCTGGTCCGTACGACGATTACATCCAGATCGACGCGGCGGTGAACCGCGGCAATTCCGGCGGTCCGGACTTCAACCTGAGCGGCGAAGTGGTCGGCATCAACACCGCGATCTTCTCGCCGTCGGGCGGTAACGTCGGCATCGCGTTCGCAATTCCGGCCTCGGTCGCCAAGGGCGTCGTGGACGAGCTGATCAAGTCGGGCACCGTCGAACGCGGCTGGCTCGGCGTGCAGATCCAGCCGGTGACGAAGGACATCGCCGACTCGCTCGGCCTTTCGGAGGCAAGCGGCGCCCTAGTCGTCGCCCCGCAGGCCGGTTCTCCGGGCGAGAAGGCGGGCATCAAGCAGGGTGACGTGGTGACGGCCGTCAACGGCGAAACCGTCAAGGATCCGCGCGACCTCGCCAAGCGCATCGCCGCCTTCGCCCCCGGAACCACCGTCGACGTCTCGGTCTGGCGTGAAGGCAAGTCGATGTCGATGAAGGTCGAACTCGGCGAACTGCCGAAGGACCAGCAGGCCTCGGCCGGCAGCACCACGCCGGACAAGACCGCGCCCTCGACCGAACAGGCGCTCGCCAACATGGGCATCAGCGTCGCCCCGGCCGAAGACGGCAAGGGCCTGACGATCGTCGACGTCGATCCGGACTCCGATGCCGCTGACAAGGGCCTGCAGGCCGGCGAGAAGATCGTCTCGGTCAACAACCAGACCGTCTCCACCGCCGACGACGTCATGAAGGTGATCGACCAGGCGAAGAAGGACGGCCGGACCAAGGCGCTCTTCCAGGTCGAATCGCAGAACGGCAGCCGCTTCGTCGCCTTGCCGATCGACCAGGGCTGATCCGGCAGACGGCCGACATCGAGGGCGCCGCGCAACCGGCTTCGGGCCGCGCGGCGCCCTTTGCTTTCAGGCAAGGAGACCAGCATGAATTCCCCACAGCAGACAGCGCCGGGGACCGGCGAAACCGGTTGTGCGGAGGCCGTGGCCGGCGCTAATGTCCCGCGCATGAAAATACTGGTGATCGAAGACGACCTCGAGGCCGCGGCCTACATGGTCAAGGGCTTTCGCGAGGCGGGAATCGTCGCCGACCATGCGAGCGACGGCGAGAGCGGCCTCTTCATGGCGAGCGAGAACGGCTACGACGTGCTCGTCGTCGACCGGATGCTGCCGCGCCGCGACGGATTGTCCGTCATCAGCGAGCTGCGGAAGCGCGGCGTCGAAACGCCGGTGCTGATCCTTTCCGCGCTCGGACAGGTGGACGACCGCGTGACGGGGCTTCGCGCCGGCGGCGACGACTACCTTCCGAAACCCTACGCCTTCAGCGAGCTTCTCGCCCGCGTCGAGGTGCTCGGCCGCCGCAAGGGCAAGCCGGAACAGGACATGGTCTACCGGGTCGGCGACCTGGAGCTCGACCGGCTCTCCCACGAGGTCCGCCGCGGCGGCCGGGAACTGCTGCTGCAGCCGCGCGAGTTCCGCCTGCTCGAATACCTGATGAAGAACGCCGGGCAGGTGGTGACGCGCACCATGCTGCTGGAAAACGTCTGGGACTACCATTTCGACCCGCAGACCAACGTCATCGACGTGCATGTGTCGCGGCTGCGCTCGAAGATCGAGAAGGACTTCGACAAGCCGCTGCTGAAGACGGTGCGCGGCGCCGGCTACATGATCAAGGACGAAGGATAACGCCGTCCATGTCCCGCATCGGTGTGCTCTTCAAGTCGACGGCGGTCCGGCTCTCTGCGCTCTATATCGTCCTCTTCGCGCTCTGCGCCGCCTTCCTCGTCTTCTATGTGACGGCGCTTTCGGAACGGCTGCTCAACCAGCAGACCCGCGACAGCCTGCAGCAGGAAGTGGCCGACATCGAGCGTGCCTACGGCAATGGCGGCATGAACCAGATGCTGAAGATCATGGAGCGGCGGGCCCGCCAGCCGGGCGCCAACCTCTACGTGATCGCCGGGCCGAACGGCGAGATCCTCGCCGGCAATGTCGGCTCGCTGCAGCCCGGCATCTTCGACAAGGAAGGCTGGACCGACTTTCCCTTCCTCTATGAGCGCTACTCCGAAACCGGCGATGCCAAGAAGCACATCGCCACCGCCCATGTCCTCATTCTCGACAATGGGCTGCGCGTGCTGATCGGTCGCGACCTCGGCGAGCCGGCGAAATTCCGTCTTCTCGTCCGCAAGGCGCTGATGGTGGCGCTGGCGATCATGGGCTTCGGGGCGCTGGTCATCTGGTTTGCGATCGGCCGCAACGCGCTGAAGCGGATCGACCGGATGTCGGCGGCGAGCACCAAGATCATGGCGGGCGACTTGTCCCAGCGCCTGCCGGTCGGCGGTTCGGGCGACGAGTTCGACCGCCTCTCGCAATCGCTGAACGACATGCTCGGGCGGATCGAGCGGCTGAACGAGGGGCTGCGGCAGGTTTCCGACAACATCGCCCATGACCTGAAGACGCCGCTGACCCGCCTGCGCAACAAGGCGGCGGATGCTCTGGCCGAGGACAATGACGGCGCAAAACGGGTCGCGCTCGAGGGCATCATCGCCGAATCCGACCAGTTGATCCGCACCTTCAACGCGCTTTTGATGATCAGCCGCGTCGAGGCGGGTTCGATCGCGGCCGAGCTTTCCGACGTCGACCTGTCGGCAATCGCCGCAGACGCCGCCGAACTCTACGAACCGGTGGCGGAGGAGGCGGGACAGACGCTTGCGAGCGACATCGCGCCGGGGCTGTCGGTGCGCGGCAACCGCGAGCTGATCGGTCAGGCGATCTCGAACCTGGTCGACAACGCCATAAAGTATGGTGGGGAAAGCGACGGCGGCGGCACGATCACGCTCTCGGTCGCCAAGGTCGGGGGCGAGCTGCGCCTTTCGGTCTCTGACCACGGGTCGGGCGTTCCGGCCGAGAAGCGGGGTGACGTCGTCAAGCGCTTCATGCGGCTCGACGAAAGCCGTTCGAAGCCCGGCACCGGGCTCGGGCTCTCGCTGGTCGAGGCGATCATGGCGCTGCACGGCGGCAGGCTCGAACTTTCCGATACCGAGCCGGGCAAAGAACGGCCGGGGCTGACCGCAACCATGGTCTTTCCGGGACAGAAGGCCTGAACCAAGGGATATGATTCCCTTCCGTCCTCCGCTCCTCTAATCTGCTCCGGCAAAGGCGAGAATCGCGGATAGCGCCGCGGTCGAGGGAGGAGGCCCCATGGCTGATCAGACGAACACCTGGCTCCGCGCGGTCGCGCCGGACGTCATCCGCCCGCTCAACCAGACGGAACTCAAGGCGGCTGTCACGGCGCTGAAGGAGATCGGCCGGCAAGAGCCGGCGGTTGCCGCGCTGATGGCCGAGGATACGTCGCTCAAGACCTTCGTGATGGCGGCGATCAGCCTCTCGCCCTATCTGCGCGAGACCGCAACCCTCAAGCCGGCGCTGCTCGCAAGTGCGGTTTCGGAACCGCTGGAACCGCTGCTCGCAAGACTGGTGGCGGACGCCCGTGACGCGTGGAAAGCCAACGGCGACGGGGCGGTGCCGACCGAGGCCGAGGTGATGTCGCGGCTGCGGATCGCCAAGCGCAAGCTTTCCTTCCTGGTGGCGCTCGCCGACCTTTCCCATCTCTTCGACGGGCGGCAGACGACAGGCTGGCTCACCGCCATGGCGGAAGCGGCGGTTGCGGCCGCCGTCGACCACCTGCTGCTCGCGGGCGAGGACGCCGGCAAGCTGAAGCTCGCCGACCGTTCGGCTCCGTCGGCCGGCAGCGGCCTCATCGTGCTCGGCATGGGCAAGCTCGGCGCCCGCGAGCTCAACTATTCCTCCGACATCGACCTCGTCGTCTTCTTCGAGCCGCTCGCCGGCATTCTTGTCTCGCCCGAGGATGCGACCGAGACCTTCGGGCGGATGATGCGCCGGCTGGTGCGGATCATGCAGGAGCGCACCGCCGACGGCTATGTCTTCCGCACCGACCTCAGGCTTCGCCCCGACCCCGGCTCGACGCCGCTTGCCGTGCCGGTCGAGGCGGCGATCCTCTATTACGAGGGGCGCGGGCAGAACTGGGAGCGCGCCGCCTTCATCAAGGCCCGGCCGGTCGGCGGCGATCTTGCGGCCGGCGAGGGCTTCCTGCGCGAGCTGGTGCCCTTCGTCTACCGGAAATACCTCGACTATGCGGCGATCGCCGACATCCACTCGATCAAGCGGCAGATCCACGCCCACAAGGGGTTCGGCGCCATCGCCGTCAAGGGCCACAACGTCAAGCTCGGCCGCGGCGGCATCCGCGAGATCGAGTTCTTCGCCCAGACCCAGCAGCTGATTGCCGGCGGCCGCATGCCGCAACTGCGCGTCAGGGCGACCGAGGAGGCGCTGCAGGCGCTGACCGACGCCAGCTGGATCGACGACACGACCCGGAGCGAACTCACCGAATGCTACTGGTTCCTGCGCGACATCGAGCACCGGATCCAGATGGTCTACGATGAGCAGACGCACGTCCTGCCGCAGACCGAGACGGAGCTGAGGCGCATCGCCCTGATGGCAGGGTTCCCCGACACTGCGAGCTTCTCCGCGCGGCTCGAAAGCGTGCTGAAGACGGTCGAGCGGCGCTATGCCAAGCTCTTCGAGCATGAAGGGGAGTTGTCCGGCGCCCACGGCAACCTCGTCTTCACCGGCCAGCGCGACGACCCCGACACGCTGAAGACGTTGACGACGCTCGGCTTTGAGCGGCCGGAGGACATCTCGCGCGTCATCCGCACCTGGCATTACGGTCGCTACCGCGCCACGCAGTCGGTCGAGGCGCGCGAGCGGCTGACCGAGCTGATGCCGCAACTTCTGAAGGCCTTCGGCGAGAGCCGCCGCGCCGACGAGGCGCTGCTGCGCTTCGACAATTTCCTCTCCGGGCTTCCGGCGGGCATCCAGCTCTTCTCGCTGCTCGGCAAGAACCCGGCGCTCCTCGAACTCATCGTCAACATCATGTCCTCGGCGCCGCGGCTCGCCGACATCATCGCGTCCAGGCCGCATGTCTTCGACGGCATGCTCGACCCGTCGCTGATGGTGCAACTGCCGACCCGCGACTATCTCTCCGGGCGTCTCGAAAGTTTTCTCGCCGGCGCCCGCCACTACGAGGACCTGCTCGACCGGCTGCGCATCTTCGCCGCCGAGCACCGCTTCCTGATCGGCATCCGGCTTCTGACGGGCACGATCGGCGGCATGCAGGCGGGTCGCGCCTTCACCGACCTCGCGGCGCTCATCCTGGAAGCAGCGCTCGCCGCCGTTCTGCGCGAGATCGAGGCCCATCACGGCCGCTTCCCCGGCGGCAGGGTCGCGATTGCCGGCATGGGCAAGCTCGGCAGCTTCGAGCTGACGGCGGGTTCCGACATCGACCTCATCCTGCTCTACGACTATGACGACGAGGCCGCCGAATCCGACGGGCCGAAGCCGCTCGATCCGGTGCGCTACTTCACCCGGCTCACCCAGCGGCTGATCTCGGCGCTCTCGGCCCCGACGGCGGAAGGCGTGCTCTACGAGGTCGACATGCGGCTTCGCCCCTCCGGCAACAAGGGACCGGTGGCGACGCGGCTGCGGGCCTTCGAGAAGTACCAGAAGGAGGAGGCCTGGACCTGGGAGCATATGGCGCTGACCCGCGCCAGGCCGATCTGCGGCGACGCGGACCTGATCGCCGATGCCGAGCGGATCATCGCGGAGGTGCTGGAGCGGCCGCGTGATGAGGCGAAGACTGCACGCGACGTTGCCGAGATGCGCAAGCTGATCGACGAGGAGAAGCCGCCGCGCGACATCTGGGACCTGAAGCTCATTGCCGGCGGGCTGATCGACATCGAGTTCATCGCGCAATACCTGACGCTCGTCGCACCCGCCCGCGGCATCGCCGTCAAGGTGAACGGCCTCACCACCGAGGAGGCGCTGAAGGCGGCTGGCGGCGCGCTGATGGACGTGAACGACCTCGACCTCTGTCTCGAGGCGATCAGGCTCTACAGCGAGATATCGCAGGTGACGCGGCTCTGCATCGACGGGCCGTTCAAGCCCGACGCGGTGCCGGCCGGGCTGATCGACCTCGTCTGCCGCGCCGGCGACTGCCCCGACATCAAGACGCTGGAATCAGAGATCAAGCGGCTCTCGAAGGCGGTGCGGAAGGTGTTCCAGACGGTGGTGAAGGGGTGAAGGGGTGAAGGGGTGAAGGGGTGAAGGGGATGTGGCCGTCTTGGCCGGTCCCTTGATGTCTCTCCTTGCGCAACCACCTCGGCCCGGCCTATGGCAGGCGGGACGGCGCACGGGCACGGGGGGGGGGGCACGAGGCAGGATGAAGCGGCAGCGTACGAAGACGAAACCGGCCGAAGACGGCACTGAAGGGCGGGATACGTTCTTCTGGTGGGAGGACGACGTGCTGGTCGTCAACATCCTCGGCAAGCCGGCCGCCAGCCGCGATGCGATCGGCAAGCCCAAGGGGCGGCAATTGCAGGTCTCGGTGACGGAAGCGCCGCGGTTCGGCCGGGCGACGGACCACATGGTGCGCTTCCTCGCCGGCGAATTCGGCGTCGCGCCGCACGCGATCACCGTCGTCTTCGGGCGCTTCAACGTCAACAAGCAGCTCCGGATCAAGGCGCCGGTGAAACTGCCGGGCGTCTTTCGCTAGAGGCTCTCCGTCGGAAAGCAGCGCGCTGTTTCAGCGCCGGATCGGCGATCCGAACCTCCCGCTGATCGGTGGAGCCTCATGCGGCGAGGTTCTCTTCCACGCAGAGAGCCGGCGCAGTTCGAGGATTGCGCGCACTTCGTCCGGCGGCACTCCCGTATTGGCGATCTCATCTGCCGGCAGTCCGCGGTCCTGGCCGTCGAAGACGAGGTCGATGTCGCGGTAGAGGTGGCCGATGCCGAATTCGTCGGTCACGCCTCTCGCCATGTCGGGTGAGGGCAACTGCGCGCGCACGGCCTCGGGAAGATCGAGAGCCTCGGCGAGCTGGCGCACCTGCGTCTTGTAGAGACCGGCGAGCGGCTGCACCGGCAGGTCGTCGATGCCGCCCTTGACGAACCAGCCGGTTTCGCATTCGGAGAGGTTCGCCGCGCCGATGAGGGACAGGTTCCGTTCCCGCGCCAGCCGTTCGGTGATGGCGCGTCGGCAGATGTGACGCTGCGAGAAGCCCTCGTCGACATGTCGCATGGTCAGATCGTACATAAGCCGCTTGTACCACGGCGTCAGCGTCTCTCCGCCGCCGACCCGGAGCGCGGAGACGAACGGAGCTTCGCCGTGGACCAGCCGATAGGCGGTCGAGCTGATCGCTGCGACGACGGGGGAGAGGCTGAGCAGCCTGATGAACAGTGGCGCATAGACGCCGCGCTCTGCCATTTCACCGCTGATGTCGGTGGTCTCGAGGGTCAGGCCGAGCAGCCGCGCCACCTCCTTTGCGCGATCTGCAATGAGTGGGTCGCTGTCGCGATCGCCGATATAGATCACACTGACCGCCTGCGGGCCGAGGGCGCGCACCGCAAGTGCGGCGAGCACGCAGGAATCCAGTCCTCCGCTCAGTCCGAGGATCACGCCGCGCGAATGGTCGCGCCGGACGATCTCCTGAAGGTATTTGGTGATCTCCTCGATGGCCCGGTCCGTGTCGATGGCAAGCGAGTACAAGACTGGCGTCTCCTTGTCGTGACACGCGGCCGACGCGACGTTGCTGCGGCAGTGCCGGCACCATTGATCGTAGCGATCGTTGCGGCATGACTCAAGCGTAGTTCGAAAGCCGTCGCAATGGTGCCCGCGACGCGCGAAAACTGCTGGATGCCTGAGTCCCCGCCAGCCCTCGGTCCCCGAGCTGCTTGCTCCTGGCAAGCAATACAAGGACATAGGCCGAGCGCTCGACCGGAGGGCTGATGCGCGCGCCGGACTGCGACAGGGAACGGTCGCATCCCTTCTATCATTTTCCGCCGCGCCGTGGCAGAAACGCGGTGACACTCAACCACCGGTGCATCATGAACAAGACGGTTGCGACTTTCATCGGCTTCATCGCCATCCTGACCTGGGCCTTCCTGGCCCTTCTTTCGAAGGCTGCCGGGCCTGTTCCGCCGTTCCAGCTCGCGGCAATGGCCTTCTTCCTCGGCGGCATGGTGGGTGTCGTGAGCTGGCCGTTCCGGCCGCAGGCGATCCGCGCGCTGGCGCAGCCGTGGCAGGTCTGGGCGGTCGGGGTCGCCGGCATCTGCATCTATCACTGCGCCTATTTCTTCGCGATCCAGTCGGCGCCGGCGATCGAGGTCAGCCTGATCGCCTATCTCTGGCCGTTGCTGATCGTCGTCTTCGCCTCCTTCCTGCCGGGCGAGCGACTGCGGCGCCATCACATCGTCGGCGTGCTGCTCGGCCTTGCCGGCGCCGTCGCCATCATCACCAAGGGCGGTGAGGTCGGCCTTGCCGGCGGGCTCATGCCGGGACATCTGGTCGCGCTCTTCTGCGCCTTCGTCTGGTCGGGCTATTCGGTGCTCTCGCGCCGCTTCGGCGCGGTCCCCGTCGACATGGTGGCCGGCTACTGCCTGATCACGGCGATCGTCACGTTTCTCCTGCATCTCGGCCTCGAGGAGACCGTCTGGCCGCAGACGACCTCCGCCTGGGCGGCGGTCGCGATCCTCGGACTGGTCCCGCTCGGGCTCGGCTTCTACGTCTGGGACTGGGGCTGCAAGCACGGCGACATCATGGTGCTCGGCGCACTTTCCTATGCCGCGCCGCTGCTCTCCGTGCTCGCACTCCTCGCCTTCGGCTACGGCGAGTTCCACTGGTCGGTCGCGCTCGCCTGCGCGCTGATCGTCGTCGGCGCGCTGATTGCGGCAAAGGACATCGTCTTCAGGCGCCGTCCGAAAGCTGCGGAAACCGTGTCCGCGACGGGGGCGTGAGGCAGCTCACCCTTCGTCCTGGTCTTCCGTCTGCTCGGGCAGGCGCAATTGCAGCATCGAGGAACGGGCCTCGGCGAAGTCGAGCAGCCGCACCTCGACATTGGCGTTGACCGACCCGTCCTCGAATTCGCCGTTCAGCATCCGCTTGCCGGCGGTGAGGCCGGTCAGATGCTCGATCGCGTCGTCGACATTGGCGACGGCGTGGACATGGAAGCGCCCGGCCGCCACCGCTTCGACGACGTCGGTGCGCAACATCAGGTGCGTGACGTTCGATTGCGGGATGATCACCCCCTGTCGCCCGGTGAGCCCGATCTCCCGGCAGAGGTCGAAGAAGCCCTCGATCTTCTCGTTGATGCCGCCGATCGCCTGCACCTCGCCCATCTGGTTCACCGAGCCGGTGACCGCGAAGGATTGCGAGATCGGCACGTCGGCCAGCGCCGACAGCAGCGCGCAGAGTTCCGCAAGCGAGGCGCTGTCACCCTCGACCCCGCCATAGCTCTGCTCGAAGACGAGGCTCGCCCACAGCGACAAGGGCGTTTCCGGCACGTAGCGCGTGGCAAGGAAGCTCGAC
This sequence comes from Ciceribacter azotifigens, assembly GCF_048159625.1. Taxonomy (NCBI): domain Bacteria; kingdom Pseudomonadati; phylum Pseudomonadota; class Alphaproteobacteria; order Hyphomicrobiales; family Rhizobiaceae; genus Ciceribacter; species Ciceribacter azotifigens. Next base: position 84,735 of record NZ_JBLQTA010000002.1, read on the forward strand.
AAGATGAGAACCGCCTTGGAGTGGATCGGTCCGCCGAGCCGCGCCTCGCGCTCGATGTCGACGACACGGCCCGTGCCCATGCGCACGCGGGCGGTGATGCGCACCGGCGCGCCGAAGCGCTCCTCGCCGAGTTCGCTGACGGTGAGCCCGTTCACCTGGCCGATGACGCTGCCCTGGGTGGATATCTGGACGATGCCGCGCACGGTCGCTTCCCGCAGCCGGTCCCGCGTCAGGCTGCGGCGGCGTTCGGCGGCCTCGATCGCCGCCCTGACATGCTCGGCGGTGACGGCGGCGGAACCGGCCTTTCCGGCCCTGTGGTCGGCTTCGAGCAGAATGTCCCAGATCTCGCTCATGCGAAGCGACAGCTTCTGCTGGTCCTGGGCGGCACGGGTTGCGGCATCGACGAGGCTCGCCACGCCGTCGCGCGAGACGGGGCGCAGCCGCTCGCGCGTCACGACGGTGGCGACGAGGCGCGCAAACAGGCCGACCGAGTCGGCACTGCGGTTCATGTCGTCGCCGAATTCGGCGGCGACGCGGAAATACTGCCCGAAATCCGGGTCGAATTCCGAAAGGATCAGGTGGAGCAGGCGGTCGCCGACGAGGACGACGCGCACCTTGAGCGGAATGGGTTCCGGTTCCAGCGTCGTCGTGGCGATCAGGCCGAGCCGCTCCGCCGCGGTGATGACGTGCACCGCCTTCGTCTCCAGGCAGCGCTTCAGGGCATCCCAGGCGAAGGGTTCGGTCAGCACCCGGCGGGCGTCGAGGATCAGAAAGCCGCCGTTCGCCCGGTGCAGCGCCCCCGGCTTGATCTGGGTGAAATCGGTGACGAGGGCGCCCTGCATCGGAATATAGTCGATTTGCCCGGTCAGATTGGCGAGCGTCGGCAACGTTTCCACGACAACCGGCGCGCCGGTGACATTCTCGGCCTGGGTGACCATGACGTTGACCGCGTAGCGGTGGAAGCGGGGATCCTCGCGAAGGGCGGCAAGCTCGGCGGGGAAGGGATCGTTGGCCTTGCCGCGCTCCAGCGACAGGAAGAGGTCGGCATGGGCGATCAGGTCGGCCCTCAGCGCCTCGAAGTGGGCGGCGAGCGCCGGAATGGTCTCGAAGCCGCGCATCGCCAGCGCGAGCGCGGCATCGACCGCCACCTTCGCCATGTCCTCGTTGAGACGGCTGATGGCGCTGCGCTGCTCCCGCTCGAGTTCGGGCAGCGACATCAGGAAGTCCTCGAGTTCCTGTTCGGTGGCGGTGACATCCTCCTGCAGCTTCTTGCGCTCTTCTTCGGGCAGGCGAGCCAGCGCTTCGGCCTTCTGGATTTCGCCGCCGTGCATGGCGGCGAGCGAAAAGCCCATCGGCGTGCGCAGGATCGCGACGTTGCGGCTCTCGGCGGCCTTGCGCAATACCTCGAAGGCGGTCTCGTGGCGCGCACCGAACTCCTGCTCCAGGCCCATGCGACGGTTCTGGTATTCTTCCGAGACGAGGAGCGAGGGGATCTGGGTGGCGAGGTCCTCGACCAGGGCCGTCATCGCCGCCCGCAGCCGCGGGCCTTCGCCACGGGGCAGCTCGATGGCGAGCGGGCGGTCGGGATCACTGAAATTCTGGACGTAAACCCAGTCGGACGGCACCGGCCGGCCGGCCGCTTCCTCGGCGAGGATCTTCAGCACGGTGGAGTGCCTGCCGCTGCCCTCGGGCCCGTGGACGTAGAGGTTGAAGCGGTGGTGCTCCATCTGCGCGGCGAGACGGATCGCCTCGACCGCGCGGTCCTGGCCGATCAGGGCGTCGAGCGGCTCGAGCGTGGCGGTGGTCTCGAACGGCAGCGATGCCGGGTCACAGGCAGCGCGCAACTGGTCGGCGGCGAGGGTCGTGGCGGTCATGGGCGGACATGCTCCGGGAAGGGTGCAGGGACGGTGCCCCTGAACAGACTTTGCACTGATACTAGGCAGTTAGTCTGGAGAAATGCAAAGCGGTTTTGAGCTTGCCCGGAAAAGACGGGCGATCGCTTCGCTCACCCGCCGTTGACGAGCTGCAGGACGAGCTGGTGTACCGCGCCGCCGTCGTTCATCTCGACCTGGTCGAAGTCGCGGCTTTTCCGGCGCTCCGTCTGCGAGATCTCGCCGAGGATCGGCTGCATCTTCTCGCGGATCTTGCGGCAGCCGGGATCGTTCTCGACGGCAAGCCCGATGGTCGCCTTCTCGATCTCCTTCACCAGCTCCCGGATATAGGTGCCGTGCACCTTCTCGTGCGCGGTGACCCCTTCGACGAAGCGTCGCCAGTTGCTGCGGACCGGCTCTTCCAGCGGCTCCGTGGCCTTCGGCAGCACGGTGGTGATGACGAGCTTGGGTTTGGCCGAGGCGAGCACGCAGGCCGCGCCGCGCTGCTGGTAGTCGCGCTGCCAGGTAAGCCGGAAACTGGTATGGGCGATCGAGCGCACCTTGCCGGCAAGCAGCGGCCCGCGCGCGCCGATCGAGGCGTAGAGTTCCGGACCGGTGCGGCCGCTGACCGAATAGGTCTCGACCTTTTCGATCACCTGGCCTTCGGCGCTCGCCATGCCGGCGGAGAAGAGGAGGGCGATGATGGCCGGGAAGATGGAGCGCACGCGGAGCCTTGCCTTGCTGTTTCGGATTTCGGGGAGGTTAGCGTTATCCGGAATTATAGCAAATGCCCACCAAGGAACGCTTTCGGCGGGTCTTTTCGAAGTTCGACGAATGGTCGGGATGGGGGCGGGAGGCGAACGAGCGGATTTTGGCATCGTCGGTAGCGATAGCGGACCTTCGGGATATGGGGTAATTCCTGATATCGGCCCGAAGCGGACATTGGAGTGACTGCTTAGTTGAAGCCTCCCGTGCAGAACCAGTCGGATTCTGCCAAGGCATGGTACATCGCTGTCTGCCAAGAATTGATATGTGCAGCCTTAGCGCTTTCCGCGCGCTTCAGCAGCTCCGCTCGTATATCCTCCTTGGTGCCGCGCTCAGCGATCCGCTGAAGGCCGTACCGGATATTGGTCAGCTCCACACCTGAATGGGAGGCGTAAAGTGCACCCAGTCCGAATTTGCGGAAGTGATTCAAGACTCGCTCGCGTTTCACGGGATGCCAGTCGGCAGGCGGGTCAGCGTAAAATCGGAGAGATGCCGGGTTTGTCAGCTCGACGGCAGCATACAACCATCTCTCATCGTCAACGTTGTCGAAGTATGGATGAAGCGTCTGCTCTGCAGCAGTTCCCGGTTGCGCATCGAGTTTGGCCTTGTTGCAGTCGTTACACGCCGGAACCAGGTTAATAGGCGCAACGACCAGCGCCGAATGCAGTGATTGTGCAAGATAGTGGTCCAAGCTCCCTACCGTGCGCTGCCCACATATCGGACAGGTGTCATTCGCAGGCAGCTTCTTTATTTTGTCGTAGATGTTGCGGGTTCTCGCGCTCTTGGCGAACGTATCTTTGTAGACCCGTTTCATCTCATCGGCGCTGACGTCGCCGATGCCTAGGGTCTGAGGTATCTGGAAAAGCTCTTGCTGGTCGCCATGCTGGATATAGGCGGCTTCCGCTGCTGCAACCTGCTCGCAGATCAATGCCAGGCGACTGGTAAGCTGTTCGTCTCGGATGCTCGCGATGCAGAGATTCAAGGCGTCGCGGGCAGCAAATGGCGGGCGGTTCAAACGTCGCATGTAGGCGCCTATAACCTTTCTGCGTCGCGATCGGCGATAAGCGCTTGTACAATGGCGCGGGCTTCTGCTCCTAGTTGACCATCAAAATGCTCGAGAACATTGTCGTAATCAAAGCCTCGCCGATTCACAGCCTCGTCTAGCAAACCGTGAAAACCTGACTTCGTGACTTCGAAGCCAAACACTTCACGCGTCAAAATGCCGACATTCTCGCCAAAAGTCTCGACAGTCGGACGCTCCACTACGGCAACCGCGCGCGCCCGGCGGAGCTTCCAGGCGCATTGTTTAGGGACTTCCTGAAGTACTACAGGTGAATGCGTAGCGACAATCGCCACCCCGTTGCGCTTCACGAGGAGGTCAGACAGAGCACGAATGAAAGCTGACAGCAGCGGGGGATGAAGATGGCCTTCCGGCTCATCAAGCAAGACCAGCGTGCGCTCGTCAACCACTTCGACTAGGCGCGTCATGGTCAGGAGAACGATAGCGTGGCCGGAGCTCAGCCGTTTGAAAAGGTTTTCGGCGGTCGGTCCCCACTGCTCGTCATCCATATCGAGTAGCGACGTGACATTAGCCTCGGCGAAAAGGTCATCAGCTTCAAGAGTCTCGACGGCAGCTCTCCATCGCGCTGCCCGGAGGCCCTGACGACAGATGTCGAAGCTCTCACGGAAGTCCTTGGCAAGGTCCGCCGGGGTCTTCATCATGGAATACTCTCGCCGGCGCTCCTCGTCGAAACGCCACTGAAGAAGACCGACCTGCTTTGATCGAATGAGATCGTCCGATCGAGGACGAAGATCGAAATCGTCAAAGGCGCTGAACGAAATCATGGCAAGACCTGAGAACGACCACGCCTCGCCGTCATCGGCATTGACATCGGGTTCGGCGACGATCCGCCCTATCGGCCGGTCATCTTCCGGCCTGCGGCCAAGTAGCGCTTCTGCTATCCCGCGCATGCAACGTGTCTTACCGACGCCGTTCCGGCCGATGAGAACATGGACATTCGTTGGCGGCTGCGATTCTGGCGTTACCTCGAACAGCAAAATCGGCGTTTCGACACCGTCTCCGATCGCAGGAAATTCGTAGGCGAACTTAAACTTAGTGAGAGTTGCGTCGCCGGTGGACAGGCGGTGTAGGCGTCCTCTTACGTTCGCCGCGCTGACGGAACGCAGCAATGAACGAACCATTACCTGCTGCGTACGTTCCGCCTCGAAGATCCTCAGGTCGAACGCGCAGTCCCGCAGCCCCAAGAGTACACGAATACGCAAGTTTTCGGAGAGGCCGTTGAGCGTCTCGTAGTAATTTTCGTCCTGCCCAAGAGAGAAAAACCGATCATCGACGGCGTCGAAGGTTTGCGGCAAATTCGGATACCGAGTATCTGGCGGCATCTCCGTCCCTGCCGGAATGCCCTGTGATGAGCGAAGCCCGTGCTGACCAATCTTCACAGAGCCGACTTGATGGCGTTTCCCCTCTTCATCAAATAGCCATAGGCTAAACATGGTGCGGAAACTAAACCAATCATCCCAGTAGTCCGTCACCAGAAAGGCAGCGCTGCGAACACCGGCCGGTATTTCGTGGAACTCCTCGACAATGGTAAAGAACATGAGTTGGCCTTCCCTAAGGCGCCGAAAATGATTGCTTTTTAGACCACCACCACTATATATTCACGCCCCAGAAAAAAGACAATCAGGGCGAGCATAGATGAAATCTCACTATGTCCTGACGCTGGATGGCTCAAGAGGTCAGCTTCTGGGGCAGAGACGCAGCTTCGCTTGAATGTCTGCTTGCGGAATTTCCGCGCGTCAGCTCAAGCGACCAACATGAAGGCGCAAAGCGCCAATTCCGCGCAGGTATTGCCCGCCCGCATTGCTGCCAAATTTCGGAGTTCTCGCACGGCGTTTTCAACGGCGCGACGGGGAGGGCCGCCGATACGCTGATCGCCGCGATGCCTCACGCCGTCCGCGTCGCCTGCCGGACGATGCAGTCGGGGATCTTCACCGAGACCACCGTGCCGCAGCCTTCGCGCGAGCGGATGCCGAGCCGGCCGCCGTGCAGCGAGACGAGCGAGCGGGAGATCGCGAGCCCGAGGCCGGAACCGCCCTTGCTCTTGGCATACTGGCTCTGCACCTGCTCGAACGGCTGGCCGATCTTCGAGAGCGCCGTCTTCGGGATGCCGATGCCGGTATCGGCGATGGTGAGCATCACGGCGCCGTCGATCTTGCGGGCGCGCAGCGCGATCTTGCCGCCGTCATTGGTGAATTTCACCGCGTTCGACAGAATGTTGAGCAGGATCTGCTTCATGGCGCGGCGGTCGGCTTCCACGGTGAGGCCGGACGAGACGCGCTGCTCGACATGGATGTTGCGCTGCTGCGCGGGGATCGCGGTGAGCCTGAGGCTCTCCTCGATGAGCGGTGCGAGGTCGATGGTCTCGCAACGGATGCGCATCTGCCCCGCCTCGATCTTCGACATGTCGAGGATGTCGTTGATGACGTTGAGGAGGTGCATGCCGCTCTCGTGGATGTCCTTGGCGTATTCGGAGTATTTCGGCGAGCCGATCGGCCCGAACATGCCGGTAAGCAAGATTTCCGAGAAGCCGAGGATGGCGTTTAGCGGCGTGCGGAGCTCGTGGCTCATATTGGCGAGGAATTCCGACTTCGCCTTGTTGGCCGCCTCGGCGCGGTCCTTCTCGGCCTGGTAGTTGGCGTTGGCGACCGAAAGCTCGGCCTTCTGCCGCTCGAGCTTGCGCTGCGAGGAGGAAAGGTCGCCGATGGTCGCCATCAGCCGGCGCTCCTGCTCGCGCAGGCGCTCCTGGTGACGCTTCAGGAGCGTGATGTCGGTGCCGACCGAGACGAGGCCGCCGTCGCGGGTGCGCCGCTCGTTGATCTGCAGCCAGCGCTCGTCGGCGAGCTGCACCTCGGTGGTGCGCGACATGCCCGTCTGGTCGGGATCGGCGACGCGCCGCTGGATGATCGGCCGCGAGGCGGCAGCCTGTACGACGGCGCGCTCGGTGCCGGGCACCAGCACGCTGTCCGGCAGGCCGTAGACCTGCTGGAAATGGGCGTTGCACATCACGAGGCGGTCGTTCTTGTCCCAGAGCACGAAGGCTTCCGAGGTACACTCGATGGCGTCGGCGAGCCGCTGGTCGGCCTCGGCATAGCGCTGGGCGAGCCGGTGCTGCTCGGTGACGTCCATGGCGATGCCGATGACGTGCATGCAGCCGGTCGAGGAGCGGATGACCTGGGCGCGCGCCCGCATCCAGACGTAATGGCCGGCCGAATGGCGCATGCGGAAGACCTGATCGATCTGCCGGGGATCGCCCTTGGCGACCGCGCGGGCAAGCGCATAGAGATTGCCGTCGTCCGGATGCATCAGCTGGGCGGCATCGCCAAAGCCGAGCACGGCGCCCGATGGCGGCAGGCCGAGCATTTCGTACATCGACCGCGACCAGAAGAGCTTGCGGCTCTGGAGGTCGAAATCCCAGAGGCCGCAGCGTCCGCGCGACAGCGCCGCCTCAACGCGCAGGTTGGTTTCGAGAAAGGTGTCGTCGGCCTCGCGCGCCCGTTTGACCTGCTGGAAATAGGCATAGAGGATGACAAGCAGGATGAGCGAAATGCCGGAGAAGAGCGTGACGCTCAGCGAGACTTCGCTGCGCCAGTAGGTGTCGAGCGGCTGCAGCGACTGTGCCGCCAGCACGAAGGCGCCCTTCGTGCCGACCGGGACCAGTACCACATAGTGGCGGATGCCGTCGATGAAGGCTTCGAGCGCGCCGCTGCGGTCCGTGACATAGCGGATGCTGTTCGCCTGCGGCAGGAGCCCGGCCATATCCATGCCGACATAACGCGCCCCGTCCGACGAAGATGCGAAGATACGGCCTTCGCCGTCGATCAGCAGCAGGAAGGAGCCGGAGGCCAGCCGGTCCTGCGGCAGGTAGCCGGCAAGGACCGCCTCGGCCGAGGGCCGGTCGGAGGTCGCGAGAACGGCGCCCTGCGGTGCGAGCGCAGCGGCGGCGGTTGCCGCCGAAAGCGTCGCCGATTGCCGGAAGGCGCCCTCCATGCGGGAATATTCGGCGAGAATGCCGTTGAGGCGCGCTGTCGCGACGACGGCAAGGAAGGCGATGATGAGGACGGGGATGGCCCGCCGGAGCAGCGTTTCCGCCTGCCGCGAATTGCCGTCACCGCCCGTCAGGACAATCGCCAGCCGCCGTCCGAGCCCGTCAATACGACCCCCAAATCCCGAAAATTTGAGTCGCAGCCGCCCATCGGCCGCGGAAGCCCGCCGCACGTCCGCCATTATCCCACCTTGTTCCCTCGTGTGATTCGAAGCGCCGCCCGCTCGAATCTGACTCAATGAATCACCGGCGATTCGCCTTGTCCAGACGGGGATGGTGAACAAAATGTTAAGCCCTTAATCGGAATCGGCTTTTTTTGGATGAAGTTCGCCAAACGCTTGATTCCGATTGAAAAGAGGCCGCCTGCTGCCGTAGCACGGGTGCCGGCCGCCGACTGGAGGCGGGGTTCGGGGACTTTTTCAAATGGCATTATCTTCACCGTTGCGCCGTCTTTCCGCGGCCTGTTCCGCTGCACTTCTTTCGGCGTTGCTGCCGGCGGCCCCGGTGGCCGCCGTCGAGCCGACGCCGCCGGAACTCTACGGCGAACTCACCGACGAGCAGCGGGAGGAGGCCGACCAGTTCACGCTGAACGTCGCCATCGGCACGGTCTTCCACGAAGCCGGCCACATGCTGGTCTCGGAGCTCTCGCTGCCGGTGCTCGGCCGCGAGGAGGACGCCGTCGACGGGCTCGCCATGCTGCTGCTGCTCGAGGCCGACGACGAGGATCTGAACGTCGTGGTGGAAGACTGGGCGAACATCTGGTTTCTCTCGGCCGATCCCGATGCCAAGCCCGAGGACATGCCCTCCTGGGATTCGCACGGGCTCAACGAGCAGCGTGCCTATTCGACGATCTGCTGGATGCTCGGCAAGAACGCGAAGCGTTTCAAGGAGTTCGCCGACTCGGTGGAGTTTCCAGATTATCGCGCCGAGGAATGCCCGGGAGAATACCAGACGCTGGCGGCGAGCTGGGGCACCGTGCTGAAGCCGCACGAGGCCGGCGAGGGCGACCAGACGAAATTCACGATCACCTATGACGAGACGAAGGACCCGAAGCTCGCCTACTTCCGCGAGATGATCCGCAATGCCGGGCTGATGGAGATGGTGGCCGAGGTCTTTTCTGGCACCTACAAGCTGAAGGACGGCATCAAGCTGACGGCGAGCGAATGCGGCGAGGCCAACGCCTATTGGGATTCCGAAGCCCGCGAGATGACGCTCTGCTACGAGGACCTGCAGAACAGCGCCAATCTCGATGCGCAGTGGTATATCGACAATCCCGACGAGGAATAGCGGCAGGTCTGCCGACGGCGTCAGGGAAACGGGGTGGCGCGCACGCCACCCTTTCGATCATCCCTTCAGCGTGCGGTCGACGATGTCGCGGACGTCGTTCGAGAGCACTTCGCGCTCGACCCGGACGAGGGCCGCGCGTGCAAGCTCCGCACGTCCGGGCTCCAGCTGCCGCCATGAGCGCATGGAGGTCAGAAGGCGCGCGGCAAGCTGCGGGTTCTTCGCGTCGATCCTGAGGATCTCCTCGGCGAGGAAGCGGTAGCCGGCGCCGTCGGCGCGGTTGAAGCCGGTCGGGTTGCTGAAGACGAAGGCGCCGACGAGCGAGCGAACCCGGTTCGGGTTGTTCTCGTTGAAGTGCCGGTTCTCCTTGAGCCGCATGACGCGGGCGAGCGCCCCTTCGCCGGGGATCGTCGCCTGGATCTGGAACCACTTGTCGATGACGAGTGCATTTTCGGCGAAGCGGGCCTCGAAGGCGGAAAGTGCGGCGTGCGTCTCGGGCGCCTCGGGGAAGCGGTGCGCGAGCACCGTCAGCGCCTGGGCGAGATCGGTCATGTTGTCGGCCTTGGCGAAGGCTTCCGCGGCAAGGGCGGGCGTATCCTCGGCGATCGTGCGGTAGAGCAGGGCGGCGTTGCGCAGCGCGCGGCGTCCGGCGCTCGCGGCATCGGGGCTGTAGGCTCCCTCTGCGGTCATCGTGTCGCAAAGGGTGCGGAAGGCATCGGCGCCGGCGCGGGCAATCGCCGTCAGTACCGCCTCGCGGCCGGCATGAATGGCATCAGGGTCGTTGTCGCCGCCGAGTTCGCGGGCGATGTCGGCCTCGCTCGGCAGCGCCAGCGCCTGGGCGCGGAAGGCGGGCTCGAGCGCCGGATCGGCAGCGACGGCGAGCAGCGCATCGGCGAAGGTGACGTCGATCTGGATCGCCTCGCCCTTGCGGGCTGCAAGCGCCGCATCCTTGAGCGCCGGCAGCGCGAGGTCGGTGATCGCCTGCCAACGCGAGAAGAGGTCGGTCTCGTGGCGGGCGATGAGGGCGAGGTCGGCCGGCTTCTGGTCGTAGCGGACGACAATCGGAGCGGAGAAGCTTCGGTTGAGCGAAAGCGCCGGGCGGGACGGAATGCCGGTGAAGGTCACCGTGTGGCGGGCTTCCTTGAGATGGAGGACGCTGCCGGTCATCTCCGCGCCATCGACCGAGGCGGGCACGGCGATCGTGCCGTCCTCGAGCACCAGGGCGAGATCCAGCGGAATATGCATCGGCTTCTTGTGGGCCTGGCCGGGTGTCGGCGGAACCGTCTGGCCGATCTCGAGTGTGAGCGTCTTGGCAGCGGCGTCGTAGTCGGCGGTCACCGTAACGTGCGGCGTGCCGGCCTGGTTGTACCAGAGTGAGAACTGGCCGAGATCGCGGCCGCTCGCATCCTCGAAGCAGCGGACGAAATCCTCGACCGTGGCGGCCTCGCCGTCATGGCGCTCGAAATAGAGGTCCATGCCCTTCTTGAAGCGATCGCGGCCGAGGATGGTCGCGATCATGCGGGTGACCTCGGAGCCCTTTTCGTAGACGGTCGTCGTGTAGAAGTTGTTGATCTCGCGATACTTGTCCGGGCGCACGGGATGGGCGAGCGGGCCGGCATCCTCCGGGAACTGCTCTGAGCGCAGGTGCCGGACCTCGGCGATGCGCTTCACGGGGCGCGAGCGCTGGTCGGCGGAGAATTCGTGGTCGCGGAAGACGGTGAGGCCTTCCTTGAGGCAGAGCTGGAACCAGTCGCGGCAGGTGATGCGGTTGCCGGTCCAGTTGTGGAAGTATTCGTGCGCGATGATCGCCTCGATATTGGCGTAGTCGGCATCGGTGGCCGTTTCCGGATCGGCAAGCACATACTTGTCGTTGAAGACGTTGAGGCCCTTGTTCTCCATCGCCCCCATGTTGAAGTCGGAGACGGCGACGATCATGAAGATGTCGAGGTCGTACTCGCGGCCGAAGACCTCCTCGTCCCACTTCATCGAGCGCTTCAAGGCATCCATCGCATAGGCCGCGCGCGACTCCTTGCCGTGCTCGACATAGATCTTCAGCGCGACCTCGCGGCCGGACATGGTAGTGAACTTGTCTTCGACCACGCCGAGATCGCCGGCGACCAGCGCGAAGAGGTAGGCCGGCTTCGGATGCGGATCGAACCAGGCGGCGAAATGGCGGCCCTCGTCGAAATTGCCCCCACCGAGATAGTTGCCGTTGGAGAGCAGCAGCGGATTGGCGGCCTTGTCGGCGATGATGGTGATCGTGTAGGGCGCGAGAACGTCCGGGCGATCGGGGAAATAGGTGATGCGGCGGAAGCCTTCCGCCTCGCACTGGGTGCAGTAGATGCCGCTGGAGCGATAGAGCCCCATCAGTTGCGAATTCGCCTGCGGGTTGATGATCGTGGTGATCGTGAGTTCGAAGGGCGAGGTCTCCGGCAGGTCGCGGACGACGAGAGCGTCCGGCGTCGCCGTATAGCGCTCGGGCGCCATCTCCATCTGGTCGAACAGCAGGCCGGAAAGCGTCAGTTCGTCGCCGTCGAGGACGAGCGGTGCCGCGGGATCGACGCCGTCGCGGCGGTGGAAGATCAGGCGGGCCTCGACCTTTGTCGCCTCCGGATCGAGCTCGAAAGTCAGATCAACGCGTTCCAGAACGAAATCGGTTGGGCGGTAATCTGCCAGATGAATGATCCGGCCCGTATCTGTTCGCATGAATTCTTCCTGCTCGGTGTCTTGCATGAATCCGGCACCCGCGAACGTACATCATATACGAGCCAGCGCGATTTCGGCCGGGATGATTGCAGTAATTTCTGAAGGATTGTTAAAATTATCACGAATACTTTCCCGCGGGCAGATAAATTCGGCCTCCCTCAAGCAAGGACCGGTGCCGGATGGGTTCGGATCGGTGTCTTGCGACGGTTTCTGCTGCCCGAAAGCGTACCCGATCTGCCGCCGCCGGCCTTGCCAGACGCGCCGCCCCGACCGATGATGGATGCTCTTGCCTCGCGGCGGATGCCGAGCAGCCGCCCACTCCCGTCATCAGAATGGTCCCGTCCGGGGCTCACGAGAAGCAACAGATGGCCTCTGCCGTTTCCGATCCGCTTCGCGGCATCCTCATGAAGGTCTGCTCGGTCATGGTCTTCGTCGGCATGCAGACGTCGATCAAGCTGGCCGGCGCCGGCATGCCGTCGGGGCAGATCGTCTTCTACCGCTCCGCCTTCGCCATGCTGCCTATCCTCGCCTATCTCGCCTGGCGGCGGGAGATCGGCACGGCCTTCGGCACCAACAATCCGTTCGGCCACCTGAAGCGCGGGCTGATCGGGGTGGCGTCGATGAGCGTCGGCTTCTACGGCCTCGTTCTCCTGCCGCTGCCCGACGCCATCGCCATCGGCTACGCGATGCCGCTGATCGCCGTCGTCTTCGCGGCGGTCTTCCTGCGCGAGGCTGTGCGCGTCTATCGCTGGACGGCGGTCTTCGTCGGCATGATCGGGGTCGCGATCATCTCCTGGCCGAAGCTGACGCTCTTCGGCGCCGGGGGCGCGCAGTCTGAGGCAGCGATCGGGGCGATCGCCGTGCTCGCATCCGCCATGCTCGCCGCCGCCGCCATGCTGCAGGTGCGCCAGCTCGTACAGACGGAGAAGACGCCGACCATCGTCATGTATTTCTCGCTGACCGCCTCGGTGCTCGCCGCCTTCACTTGGTTCCTCGGCTGGCAGTCGCTCTCCTGGACCCAGCTCGGCCTGATGGCGCTCGCCGGCATCTTCGGCGGCATGGGGCAGATCCTGGTCACCGAGAGCTATCGCTACGCCGACGTCTCGACGATCGCGCCCTTCGAATACACCTCGATCATCCTCGGCTCGGTCGTCGCCTACGTGCTCTTCGGCGACGTGCCGACGCTGACGACGCTCATCGGCGCGGCGATCGTCGTTGCCGCGGGCATCTTCATCATCTACCGCGAACACCAGCTCGGACTCGAACGGAAAACGGCACGCAAGGCTTCGACGCCGTAGGGCACGTTCGTCGCGGTCGCAGGTATCAGGCGGATTCGCTGCCGGGAATGTCGTCGCCGTCTTCGTCCGGCGGCACGGTCGCATTCACCCGGTCGGCGCCGAGCACCGGAATGGGCGCACCCTGGAAATCGGTCTTCTCGTCGCGGGCCTTGCCCCGCCGGCGGCCCATGCGCCAGGCGGCATAGCCGGCATAGACGGCGAAGATGAAGGCCAGGAACCAGACGAGACCGACCGGCCCGAGGGCCTGCATGAGGCCGCCGCCGATCAGCGGGCCTGTGACGGTTCCCAAGCCGTAGAGGATCATCACGCCGCCGGAGACGGTCACGTATTCGCCGGGTTCCGCCATGTCCGCCGCGTGGGCGGCATTGAGCGCGTAGACCGGGTAGAGCACCGCGCCGACGAAGAAGCCGGCGATGCAGGCGGCGACGACGCCGAGCCCTCCTAAGGTGGCCATGGCGAGGCTCGCGGCGACGCCGAAGAGGCCGCAGGCGATCATCACCAGGCGCCGGTCGATGCGGTCGGAAATGCGCCCGATCGGCATCTGGGCGAGTGCGCCGCCGGCAAGGACTGCGGCAAGCAGCGTCGCGCCGCCTGTCGCATCCATGCCGACCGCCTGGCTGTAGACGCCACCGAGGCTGCCCCAGGTGCCCGACAGCGCGCCGGCGAGCAGCGAGCCGACGAAGGCGATCGGCGAACGCCGGTAGAGCCGGGCGAGGTCGAAGCGCGCCTCGGCGATCGGGGCCGGGGAGGGCGCGGTCGAGAGCATGGTCGGCAAAAGCGCCAGCGAGAAGACGATGCCGCAAGCGACGAAGAGCCCCATCTCCTTCGGATCGCCGAGCGGCACGAGATACTGGCCGCCGATCGAGCCAAGAAGGCAGGTGATCATGTAGACGGAGAAGACCGCGCCGCGATTGTCGTTGGTGACGCGCTCGTTGAGCCAGCTTTCGATGATGAGGTAGCTACCGGCGATGGCAAAGCCCGCGAGCGCCCGGAAGGCAAGCCAGGCATAGACCTCGACGAGCAGGGCCGAAAACAGGATCGAGACGGTGAGCAGGGTGATGAGCGCCCCGAAGACCCGGACATGGCCGACCCGACGCACCAGGACTGGTGTGACGATGCAGGAGAGCGTGAAGCCGAGCGTGTAGGCGGTGGCGATCACCGAAACGGTGACGGTCGACCAGCCTTCGGCGAGCGAACGCAGCGGCACCAGGTAATTCATGAGCCCCAGCCCGGTCATCATCAGGAGGGTGGACACCATGAGGGCGGCAATGGAGGCGAGGCTTGTCAGCATCGGGGCCGATTCCGTTCGGAGAGTGCCAAGCCTTTATGATGAAACGAGGGTTGTGTCGACGGGAAAGCAATTCAACGTATGGTTGCGTGTAGCATCGCGCATAGCCCTCATATGGTTGCGCTATGTCACTCAACGATGTATTCTGCCAATATCGCCAATCATTTAGGCTTCATGCCGAGTGCCCGACGGTTCTTTGTCTAGAAGCACTAATTCATATTTCAGGTATAAGAATACCCTCCGGGGGGGGGCGGGTAAGCGGCGCTACTGACCGGATTTCCGGGCCGGCGGCGTGTCGCTGAAGTGGGGTGCGGCTCCCATTGGGAAAGGTGAGGCTGACAATGGCGTATTCCGCTGCGGATTTGCAGGAGCATCCGCGTTTCGTATTGGCGGTCCGCTTTCTTGCGGAGAAACTGCGTGGCGTTCACGACGGCAATCCGCGCATCGCGCGTTTTCTCGCTTCGCAGCAGCGGTGGTTGCTGAGCCAGGCGGCGTTCGCCCTGCATAATGAATACGATCCCGACGTGCCGCGCTCCGGTCTCACCATCAGCCGACTGCGCGACATGGTGACGGGCGTGGACGCGGCAAGCCGCAACACGGTCCTGAATTTCCTCAACCAGCTCGAGGCCTACCGCTTCATGCGGGTCGCCGGCGATACGGCAAAGCGGCCCCGCCGCTTCGAGCCGACGGAGGTGACCGTTGAGGCGATGTTCGGCTGGCTGCTCGCCAATCTGGCGGCGCTCGACCAGATGGACGGCGGCGCGCGCGCCGTCACGGTGGCCGGCCATCCGGAACTTTTCCGCCTGATCCAGCCGCGCGCCGCCCGGCAGACGATCGGGGATGCGCGCTGGCGGGAACCTCCGCCGAGGGTCGCGATGTTCCTCTGGACGGAGTCCGGCGGGCTGGTGATGGACGAACTGATGCGCAGGGTCGGGACGGACGTCCCGGAGGCCGAACTGGTCGACGTCGGCCGGATCGATGCCCGCACAATGGCCGAAACCTTCCGTATGTCGCGCACCCATCTGCAGCGGCTTCTCAACCGGGCGATCAGTGAAGGCTGCCTTGTCCGGAAGGGGGACGGGCGCAAGGACGGACTGTATCTCAGCCGTGATTTCCTGCAGGAATATCTCGGCTGGCAGGCGATCAAGTTTGCGGCGATTGACGACGCCTACCAGGATGCCTGCCGCAAGCTCAACCTCTGCGGCCCCGAAGACATTCGACCGGCCGCGAAGGAACGCTGAACCGGCAGACGGGGAAGCGCGGTCTCAGAGCGGGATGTCGAGGATGGCGGGGCTCACGTCGCGGTGCGCCCGGCGTTCCGCGTCGCCACCGGCCTGGGCGAGGCTGTATTCCTCCGAGGCCTGGACGGCGGTGCCGATCTGGCCGACGGCCCGGCGGAAACTGCGAAGCGGATGAAATCTGACGTTCATGGTACGAACCTTTGCGTTTTTCGCGTGTCTTGCGATTTATCCCGATCCTGCGGCACGAGCCTTCGTTGTGCAATGCACAAGATCGGAAGGGCGCTCTTCGGCCGGCGCGGCGCGCCGGCTCAGCGTTCCCGGAAATCGGTGAAGATCGCGCAGGGGCGGGCGAGTTGCCCGAAACGGCCGAGGCCTCTTGCGCTCAACTGCTCGTGGGTCGCGGAGCCGAAACGGTGATATCCGTGGCCGCTGCCCAGCTTCTCGCCGGCAAGGCGGAGCGTTTCGAAACTGCTGTGGATGGGGCGGCAGGGCATGGTCATGACGAGGCTCTTTCTTAAACGGTTCCTCCCACGACACCGACCGCAATATTGCGCTGCAACATCGATTCGACAATGTCGCAGATTGCCGCACTGCCATGCGCCTTTTGCATGACTTTCTTCATGTCTCGTTTACCAGTGCCGAAAATTTGCGCCGGTCAGCCGCCGAGGCGGGCGCGGAAGGCCTGCAGGTCCGCCCAGGCGAGCGCCTTGCTGGCCGGCGCGGTAAGGAGCTCCTGCGGATGGAGCGTCGCGATACCCGGGACTGCGTGGCTACCGCAGGCGATCTCGCGCCATTCGCCGCGCATCGTGTGGATGGTGCCGGTGCCGCCGAAGAAGAAGCGGGCGGTGAAATTGCCGAGGAGCAGTACTGCCTTCGGTTCGACGAGTTCGATCTGCCGCTCGATGAAGGGCCGGCAGATCGCCGCTTCCGGCGCCGAGGGCGGCCGGTCGCCCGGAGGCCTCCAGGGAATGACGGTCGAGAGCAGTACCGTTTCGCGCGTAAGCCCGATCGCGGCGAGCATGCGGTCGAGCAGGAAGCCGGCCTTTCCGGAGAAGGCCGCCCCCTCGCGGTCGTCGTCGCCGCTCGGCATCGGGCCGATCACCATGACGCCGGAGGCGGGATCGCCCGCGGCAAAGACCGTCGAACGGGCGCTGGTCTTCAGGTTGCAGCCGCCGAAGGCCTCGACCGCGGTCCTGAGTTCGTCGAGCGTGCGGGCGCTCTCGGCGGCGAAACGCGCTTCGGTGACGGCATGTTCGTCGGGAATGGCGACCGCGGCTGCCGGCCGGGGCGCCGGCTGGGGCGCCTCCGGGCGTCGCCGTTCGGGCGCGGCGGCGGTACCCGGCGTTGCCGTTGTTGCTGCTGCCGCAGGACGCTGGCGCGCCAGCCTTTCGTCCGCAAATTCCGCCAGCCGGTCGACTGGGGTCTCCTCGACCAGCCACTCGACGCCCGCCTCGGCATGGAAATGCAGAAGCGCGGCGAGCTCGGCGGCGGTCATGTCGCGGGCGGTAATCATCGGCCTGTTCTAGTCCAGCGCCCGGCAGAAGCAAACAGTTTCGTACCGGTCGCGGCAATATGAGCGGCGAGGCCGCGGGTCGCGGTCGCCGCTGCGGTCAGCCGGCCTTCAGCGCGGGGGGCGTGGCGCGGAAATGCTCGCCCGCCCAGTCGAGAAAGCGGCGCACGCGCGGCTGGGCGGCGGTCGCCCGTCGCGCCACCATCCAGACCTCCGCCGGCGGCGGCTGCAGCCGGTTTTCGAGCCGTACGAGGCCGTGTTCCGGCAGGACGATGCAGGCGGGCAGGAGCGCGATGCCGGCGCCGGTCACGGCCATGTCGCGCTGGGCGACGACGCTGGACGAGCGGAAGACGGAGCGTCCGCCGAGATCCACGAGCCGGCGGTAGGTGGCGACCTCGGCGAGCGAACCGGCGGCATGGATGACGTCGTGCCCGTCGAGCCCGGTCGCATCCGCGGAAAGCGGCCGTGCGCGGGCATAGTCCGGCGCGGCGTAGAAATCCCAGTCGATCCGGCCGATGCGGCGGCCGACCATGTCGGTCGGGGCAGATTCGAGCGGCGTCAGCATGACGTCGAACTCGTCCGTCGGCAGCACGAAGAGATTGTCGTAGACGGAAAGCTCGGCAGGCTCGCCGGCCAACTCCCGCCAGCCGGCGAGCGCGGGTGCGGCAAAGACAGCCGACAGCACCTCGCAGGTGGCGAGGCGGAGCGGCACGGGGCTCGCCGCAAGCGCGCTGTTGGTCTGGCCGACCAGCGCCTCGACCTGCCGTGCCGTCTCGATCAGCCGCTCGGCGGCCGTCGTCGGCCGCAGCCGCCCGTCGTTGAGCCGCTGGAAGAGTGCCGCATCGAGCGCCTGCTCGATCGCCTGCAGCCGTCGCGACATCGTCGACTGGTTGACGCCAAGCCGACGCGCGGCACCGCTCAACGTGCCTTCGGTCGCGATCGCGAGAATGGTCTGAAGGTCGCTCCAGTCGGAGATCATCGGGGTATCCGCCCATGCATGGTCCCATGCAAAATTGCGGATTGCCGTGGGGCTGTCAATTCCGCGAGAAGGACGCAAACGGAGACCGGCCATGACATTCGACAAAGACACCTATCTCGCCCGCATCGGCCTTGCCTGCGCCGACATCCGCCCCGATGCAGAGGGGCTTGCGCGGCTGCAGGCGGCCCAGATCGCCACGATCCCCTTCGAGAACATCGAGGTCCTGCTCGGCACTGTTCCCGATCTCGATCCG
The DNA here is from genome assembly GCF_048159625.1 of Ciceribacter azotifigens. Classification (NCBI taxonomy): domain Bacteria; kingdom Pseudomonadati; phylum Pseudomonadota; class Alphaproteobacteria; order Hyphomicrobiales; family Rhizobiaceae; genus Ciceribacter; species Ciceribacter azotifigens. Next base: position 103,053 of record NZ_JBLQTA010000002.1, read on the forward strand.
GCCGCGGTGTGGCGCAAGACTGTCGCCGGTGGTCGCGGCGGCTATTGCCTCGAACTCAACCGGCTCTTCGGCGAAGCGCTCGCGGCCTTCGGCTTTGCGGCGACACCCGTCCTCGGGCGAGTGCGGATGGGCGCCCCCTCGGGCGGACCGCGCGCCCATCACGCCTTCGTCGTCGCGATCGACGGCCGGGATTGGCTGGCCGATACCGGCTTCGGCGGACCGGGGCCGCGGCTGCCGGTCGACCTTTCGACGGAGGCGCCGCAGACGATCGGCGGCGAGCGCTTCCGCGTGGTGCGCGATGCGGCGAGCGGCGAACAGGTGTTGCAGCGGCTGAACGGCGAAATCTGGTTCTCGCTCTACGGCTTCGACCGGGTACCGGTCGCGCCGCCCGATTATGTCGCAGCCAACGTCGTCTGCGCGCGCTGGGAGGCTTCGCCCTTTCCTCAGCACCTGATGATGACGGTCGGCCGCGACGACGGACGCCTGAGCGTCTTCAACCGCGACATCCGCCATGTGCGCGGCGACCGGACGGAGGAGCGGACGCTCGCTTCCGAGGCGGAACTCGCAGACCTGCTGGCCGCGTCCTTCGGCCTGCGGATCGATGCAGCGACGGTCGCGCAGGTCTGGGCGAAGATCGGTTGAGGATCTCCCACCTTCCCCTTGAGGGAGGAGGTCGCGCGGGACGCGCGGGCCGGGGGTGACACGCGGGCGTCAGCGGTGCCTGCAGTGATACCCCCTGCCGCCATACCCCCCTCTGGCCTGCCGGCCATCTCCCCCACAAGGGGGGAGAGGACTCGCGGCCATGCTTCGGCCACAGCCGTTGAGGATCGGCATTGGTCGCCGGGGAGACTGGAGGCCGCCAAGCGCTCGGTGGGTTAAGCCCTCCCCCTTGTGGGGAGGGTTTGGGAGGGGTGGCGACGGCGCGTCCTCACGCCACCCATTGCGCGATGTCGTCGCGCTCGCCGATGAGTGCCAGGCCGTGGGCGATCGAGACAAGTTCGCTGCCGGTTTCGATGCGGGCGGCGTCGAAGCGCTCGGTGAAGATGCGCCGGACCGCGGGGACGAAGGAGGTGCCGCCGGTCAGGAACACCTTGTCGATCTCGCCCGTGGACGTGCCGGTCGAGGTGAGAACGTCGTCGAGTGCACCTTCGATGCGGGCGAGGTCGTCGGCGATCCAGCTCTCGAAATCGGCACGGCGCACGTTCTTTCGGCCGGCGGCGCCGAGCGGCGCGAAATGGAACTCGGCCTCCTCGGCGGAAGAGAGCGCCATCTTGGTCGCCGAGACCGCCTGGTAGAGCGGGTAGCCTTCGTCGTGCTCGACGAGGTCGATGAAGAGTTCGAGCTTTTTGGGCTCCAGCGCCTGGCGGACGAGGCCCTTGAGGTCGGCATATTCGCGCGAGGTCTTGAAGACCGAGAGCTGGTTCCAGCGGGAGAAGCTGGTGTAGTAATTGCTCGGCACGTCGAGCACCTTGCCGAAGCTCGAAAACCGGCTGCCCTTGCCGATCTCCGGAGCGACGAGGTGGTCGATGATGCGGGCATCGAACTGGTCGCCGGCGATGCCGACGCCGGAATGGCCGATCGGGCGCGCGGTGACGCGCCCGCCCGACGTCTCGAAGCGGATCAGCGAATAGTCGGTGGTGCCGCCGCCGAAGTCGGCGACGAGCACGGTCGCATCATGGGCGAGGTGCTGGGCGAAGTAGAAGGCCGCCGCCACCGGCTCGTAGACATAGTGGATCTCGGGAAAGCCAAGGCGGGTCAGCGCTTCGTTGTAGCGAGTGACGGCCAGTGCCGGATCGGCGCTGGCGCCGGCGAAATGCACCGGCCGGCCGACGACGAGGCGTTTCGCCTCCCGCGGCCAGCCGTCGGCGGCATAGGCTTCCAGCCGCCTCAGGAAGACCTCCATCAGGTCCTCGAACTGGAAGCGGCGGGCGTGGATGAGCGTGCCCTGGAAGAGCGCCGAGGCGGCAAAGGTCTTGATCGACTGCAGGAACCGGCATTCGCCCGGATTGTCGATGAAGGCGCGGATCGCCGCCTGTCCGGCCTCGACCTTCAGCGCTTTCGCGCCGAGCGCCTTGTCCTTCATGAAGGAAAGCGCGGTGCGCATCGTGTCCGCCGTGCCGGCGGACGAGGTGAAGGCGACCGAAGCGGTCGCCGCCCCGGCATCGTCGGCGACTGCCAGAACCGTATTCGTCGTGCCGAAATCAAGACCCAGCGCTTCAGCCATGGCCGCCGCTCCCAAACCGTTCGTGTGATGCTTGAACCGGGCGAAGCGCCCGAACGCGAAACGGGGCGTCGTCAAGCGCGCCCCGCAATGGAGGGCGGCTATTGCCACGAAGGAAGAGGGAAGGCAAGGGTGGAAAATGGATTTGGTATTAGCGCGCAGTGCGCCGCGCGATGGCGATCAGCACAAGGCCGACGAGGGCGAGGCCGGCGCCATAGGCGATCCACGGGCTCTGGTCGATCATGAAGCTGGAGGCCGGATAGGGGAAATAGCCGCTGCCCTGGCCGATCCAGACGAGGCCCATCAGCAAGGCGATCACGCCGAGCAAGGTTAGTATTCGTCGCATCGACATGGCATCCGTCTCCCGACAAAGGCGCCGATCGGCGATCGCGCGCGTCACTGCTCGCTGAGGCGCAAAAGAATGTGCCCCGCCTCCCGGTCCGCTGGAAGACGGGGCGAAAGGCGGGTGCTCAGCGCAGGAAGCGCCGCGAGCTCAGGACCACGATCAGGCCGAAGACGGCGACAAGCGAGCCGTTCGTCGTCCAGACGCTCTGCTTGGTGATAAAGTCGGACGCCGGCAGATGGATCGTGCCCATGCCATGCGCCACCCACGCAAGGCCGACGGCGATTATCAGTAGTCCTGCGACCGTCAGTATCGTGCGAACCTGTTCCAAATTTTCCTCCCATGGAACGATTTGTCGCACCCACTATAGTCGAGAGTCGTCTTGACGCTACAGGAATTTTGCGCATTGCGCGGGCGGGCCAGATAAAGTCGCCGCGGACGGAGACCGCGGCGCGAAGGCCTCAGATCGACCGGGCCGCACCACCGTCGACGCGCAGCATGGTGCCGGTGACGTAGCTTGCCGGGACGGAGCAGAGGAAGGCGGCGGCGGCGGCGAACTCCTCGACGCGGCCGAGCCGGCCGGCGGGGATGGTCTTCACCGAGGCGGCGCGCACCTCCTCGATCGTGCGGCCGGAGCGGGCCGCATTGGCGCCGTCGAGCTCTTCGATCCGGTCGGTATGGATGCGGCCGGGCAGCAGCATGTTGGCGGTGATGTCGAAGCCTGCGACTTCCGTTGCGAGCGTCTTGTTCCAGCCGACCAGCGCGCTGCGCAGCGTGTTGGAGAGCGCGAGATTGGGGATCGGTTCGAAGACGCCCGAAGAGGCGACGGTCAGGATGCGGCCGAAGCCCTGCGCCCTCATCTGCGGCAGCAGCGCGTTGGTGAGCGTAATCACCCGCACCACCATGGACTGGAAGAAGCCGTCGAGCTTTTCCGGCGTCATTTCCTCGGCCGTGCCGGGCGTCGGGCCGCCGGTGTTGTTGACGAGGATGTCGATGCCACCGAGCTTCGCCGCGACCGCCTCGACCATCGCCGGGACGAAGCCGGCATCGGTCAGGTCGGCGGCGACATAATCGGCCTTTCCGCCTTCGGCCTCGATCGCCGCGACATTGGCGGCGAGCCTGTCGGCACTGCGTCCGCAAAGGAGCACATGCGCGCCTTCTGCGGCGAGCGCCCGGGCGATGCCGAGCCCGAGCCCGCGCGAAGAGGCGAGAACGAGCGCGCGCTTTGCCGAAATGCCGAGGTCCATCCGTCTTGTTCCTTCCATGCTGATTTGCGTTTCGGCAAACTAGCAAGGGGATGGGGTCAGGGGAAGGGTGTCGTCAGAAGGGGCACTCGCCTCAGATTGCCGGGGTTCCTAAGTGAGTCTCTGCTTTCGTCCGGCAGCTGCCGTCAGAATGGCACCTTGCCGGGGTTGAACAGCCCCTTCGGGTCGATCGCCTGCTTGATCGTCCGGGCGAGGGCCTGCTTCTCCGGGGCGGCGAAGGTCTTGTAGGCGTGGCGCTTCTCGCGCCCGACGCCGTGCTCGGCGGAAAAGGAGCCGCCGGCCTCGCGGATGCCGGTATAGACGGCTGCCTCGACGGCACGTCGTTCGGCCTCCGGCAGCGGACCGGGTTTGATCAGCGTGATGTGCAGGTTGCCGTCGGCGACGTGGCCGTAGACGTAAGCCCCGTAGCTGCTGTCGATGGCCCTGAGGCGTGCCATTAGCCCGTCGACATAGGCGTCGAGGAAGGTCGGCGGCACGGAGACATCGAAGGAGGCGGCATCCGGGATCGCCGCATAATAGAAGCCGGAATCCTCGCGGATGTCCCAGAATTTTCGCGCCTGGTCGAGCGACTGGGCGACGATGCCGCCCTTGAGTGCCACCGGTTCCCAGAGGGCTTCGAGGCCGTTTTCCAGCGCTGTGGTCGCCTGCTCCACCGTTTCGGCGGAGAGTTCGACCAGCAGGGCGCCGGCACCGTCCTCCAGCCAGGAGAGATCGAAACCCTTCAGGGCTGCGTGATCGCGAATGTAGCGCGGCCACATCATTTCGGCGGCCTCCAGTGTCACGCCGGAGAGGCTGCGGAAATAGTGGATGACGGCGAGTGCGGCGGCGGCATCGGTGACGCCGAGGATGGCGGTCGCGCGGTGGGGGCGCAAGGGTTCGAGCTTCAGCACCACCTTGGTCACGAAGCCGAAGGCGCCTTCTCCGCCGATGAAGAGCTGCTTGAGGTCGGGTCCGGCGGAGACTTTCACCACCCGGGTCATGTCCGAATAGATCTCGCCCGACGGGAGGATGGCCTCCAGCCCGAGCACCTGGTGGCGCATGACGCCGTTGCGGAAGGCGAGGATGCCGCCGGCATTGGTGGAAACCATGCCGCCGACGGTCGCCGAACCGCGGGAGCCGAGGTCGATGCCGGTCGTCAGCCCATGGCCTGCCGCCGCCTGCTGCAGCGCTTCGAGCGCGAGGCCGGCCTCCACCTCCGCGGTCATTTCGTCCGGCCGGATCGCCAGGATGCGGTTGAGCCGCGCGGAGGAGAGGATGACCTCGCCGGCCCGGCTCACATTGCCGCCGACGAGGCCGGTGAGCCCGCCCTGCGGCACGACAGCGACGTCGTTTTCCGTGCACCAGCGCACCAGCGCCGCGGCAGCTGCCGTCGAGCCGGGCTGCGCCAGGACGCCGCCGGCGAGATTATCCGGATGCTCGCCCGGATGGCGGCCCGAGAGATCGGTGGGGCCGAGAATGGCGAGCTCCGGATGGAGGCCGCGCAGGCGGTCGAGGAGTTCGTCGGGTGAGAAGCGGGCGGCGGTCATGGGCGATCCGGACGTATCTCTGGAGGGACGGAAGGCGTCGCCGAGCCATGCACGGGCCGGTGTCTTTTGGCAAGCGGCTGCGGGTCTATTCCGTTTCGTTGCACCGCGGAAAATACCGGCTTGACGCGGCGGCGTTTCAGGCCCATCTCAAGGGCGTCGCGACAAATGTCGCTCCATCCGAGGACACTTCAAATGGACCCTGACAGTCGAAGGTCGATCACGTTCTGCCGTTCCGTCCGGTAAGGGCCCGACTTTCGTGTCCGCTCCGGACGGCAATAAAAAGCCCGAAGGAGCATATCCATGCTGCGCATCTATTTCCGTGAAGCAGAGCGCCTCGTTCTGCGTGACAAGTCCGAAGAAGCCGTCACCGAAAACACCGTCGCCGAAGAGGCCGTCGCACCGGTTCTCTGGTACGACCTCGTGAGCCCGACGCCGGCCGAGAGCCGGCATGTCGAGCAGGCGCTCGGCCTGGCGATCCCGACCCGCGACGAGATGGAGGAGATCGAGCTTTCGGCGCGCCTCTACCAGGAGGACGGCGGGGAATTCATGACGCTGACGGCGCTCACCAATCTCGACGGCGACACGCCGGCGAAGACGCCGGTCACCTTTATCCTGAAGGGCGAAACGCTGGTGACGGTGCGCTATGCCGACCCGAAGCCCTTCATCGCCTTTGTGCACCGGGCACTGCGCGTCAATGCCCAGGCCTATGGCTGCGGCGAGGAGGTGATGCTCGGGATCGTCGAGTCGATCGTCGACCGGATGGCGGACGTGCTGGAGCGCATCGGCAACGAGATCGACGGCATCTCGCGCGAGGTTTTCCGCGGCAAGGCGACGCCTTCGACCAAGAAGACCAAGGACCTGCAGTCGCTGATCGAGCAGCTCGGCCAGAAGGGCGATTTCCTCGGCGGCGTGCGCGAGAGCCTTGTCAGCATTTCCCGCCTCGTCGCCTATCACGCCGCGCTCGAAAGCCCGCAGCGCCGGCCGAGCAAGGAAGTGCGCCAGCGCGTCAAGATGCTGCAGCGCGACGCGGTCTCGCTCGGCGACCACGCGACCTTCCTCTCGGGCAAGGTCAACTTCCTGCTCGATGCGACGCTCGGCCTCATCAACCTCGAGCAGAACCAGATTATCAAGATCTTCACCGTCGCCTCGGTCGTCTTCCTGCCGCCGACGCTGGTCGCCTCCGTCTACGGCATGAACTTCAGCCTCATGCCCGAGCTGCAATGGCACCTCGGCTATCCCTGGGCCGTCCTGCTGATGCTGCTGTCGGCGGCACTTCCCTTCCTCTACTTCAAGCGCCGGGGCTGGCTCTGAGGAGCTGCTTTCGGTCGCCGGCGGCGGGCACGGATCTCCGGCTCGCTTCCCACCTTCCCGCGATTATCACATTGACGTGTACGTAAACGGAAGATATTCTGCCGCGGAATGATGCCGTGCCGAAATTTCGGGCCAGCCGCTGTCGCAAGCTGGCTCGACATTGGCCGCGGCTTTTGAGAGAAGGGGGCCTGAATGGGGATCAGGCCCGAGCGGAGAGAGACGATGAGCGAACAGGAACTGCCCGAGCGCGAGAGCATGGAATTCGACGTGGTGATCGTGGGGGCGGGGCCTGCCGGCCTCTCCGCGGCCATCCGCCTGAAACAGGTCAATCCGGACCTGACCGTCGTCGTCCTCGAAAAGGGTGCGGAAGTCGGCGCGCACATCCTGTCCGGCGCCGTCGTCGACCCGATCGGCATCGACCGGCTGCTGCCCGGCTGGCGCGAAGACGAGGGGCATCCGTTCAGGACGGAGGTCACCGACGACCAGTTCCTGTTCTTAGGACCCGCCGGCTCGATCCGCCTGCCGAACGCCTTCATGCCGCCGCTGATGAACAATCACGGCAACTATATCGTCTCTCTCGGCAACGTCTGCCGCTGGCTGGCGACCAAGGCCGAGGAACTCGGCGTCGAAATCTATCCGGGCTTTGCCGCGACCGAAGTGCTCTATAACGACCAGGGCGCGGTGATCGGGGTCGCGACCGGCGACATGGGCATCGAGAAGAACGGCGAGCCGGGCCCGAACTATACCCGCGGCATGGAGCTGCTCGGCAAATACGTGCTGATCGGCGAGGGCGTGCGCGGTTCGCTCGCCAAGCAGCTCATTGCGAAATTCGACCTGCAGAAGGACCGCGAGCCGCAGAAATTCGGCATCGGTTTGAAGGAACTCTGGCAGGTGAAGCCGGAGAACCACAAGCCCGGCCTCGTCCAGCATTCCTTCGGCTGGCCGCTCGACATGAAGACCGGCGGCGGCTCGTTCCTCTATCATCTCGAAGACAATCTCGTGGCCGTCGGCTTCGTCGTCCACCTGAACTACAAGAATCCCTATCTCTTCCCCTTCGAGGAGTTCCAGCGCTTCAAGACCCATCCCTCGATCGCCCCGACCTTCGAGGGGGGCAAGCGCCTCTCCTACGGCGCCCGCGCGATCACCGAGGGCGGGTACCAGTCGGTGCCGAAACTGTCCTTCCCCGGCGGCGCGCTGATCGGCTGTTCCGCCGGTTTCGTCAACGTCCCGCGCATCAAGGGTTCGCACAACGCCGTGCTCTCGGGCATGCTGACGGCGGAAAAGATCGCGGACGCCATCTCCAATGGCCGCGCCAATGACGAAGTCGTCGAGATCGAGACCGAATGGCGTGCAACCGACATCGGCAAGGACCTGAAGCGGGTCCGCAACGTCAAGCCGCTCTGGTCGAAATTCGGCACCGCGATCGGCGTGGCGCTCGGCGGCCTCGACATGTGGACGAACCAGCTGTTTGGCTTCTCGCTCTTTGGCACGCTGAAGCACGGCAAGACCGATGCGGCGAGCCTCGAGCCGGCCGCCAGGCACAAGCCGATCGCCTATCCGAAGCCGGACGGCGTCTTGACCTTCGATCGCCTCTCCTCGGTGTTCCTGTCGAACACCAACCACGAGGAAGACCAGCCGGTGCACCTCAAGGTGAAGGATATGGCCCTGCAGAAGTCGTCGGAACTCGGCGTCTTTGCCGGTCCCTCGACGCGCTACTGTCCGGCCGGCGTCTACGAATGGGTCGAGAAGGACGGCGAGCAGGTCTACGTGATCAACGCGCAGAACTGCGTCCACTGCAAGACCTGCGACATCAAGGACCCGAACCAGAACATCAACTGGGTGCCCCCGCAGGGTGGCGAAGGTCCGGTCTATCCGAACATGTGATCGGGGCGGCTCGCCCGATCCTTAGACACGAGGGCGTCCCCTGTCCATGGCGGCAGGGGACGCTTTTTTCTTGGGCGCGTGAAAGGCGCCGCGCCAGCCCCTAAGCCCGCTTGTGCAGGCTGTCGCGGATGGCGTCGATCGCCGCCTGGATCGTCTTGATCGTTCCGACGTCGAGGCCGACGGCTTCGCCGACGCAGCGTGCTACGGGAGCGGCGTCCTGCTGCAGCGCGCGGCCCTTTTCGCTCACATGAAGCAGAATCTGCCGTTCGTCCTGCGGATTGCGGGTGCGGGTCAGCAGGCCGGCCGCCTCCAGCCGCTTCAGGAGCGGCGTCAGCGTGCTGGAATCGAGGAACAGTGTTTCGCCGAGTTCCTTGACCGTGCGGCCATCGCGGTTCCACAGCGCCACCATCACCAGATATTGCGGATAGGTGAGGCCGATCGCATCCAGCAGTGGGCGATAGAGCTGGTTGAAGGCGTGTCCCGCAGAATAGATGGAAAAGCACAGCATTTCATCGACGTCGGGATGGGTGGGCGGTACCGGTTCGGGCTTGTGGCTCATGAGCGTCTCCTGATGCCTCCCAGATAATTTGTGCACGATTTATTTGCAAGCTATTGACGCTCGCTTTTTCTCGGCCTATTTAGATCGCGCACAAACAAATCGAGCACAATCAACATTCATAAAGGAGATAGGAAATGAGCTTTTTCACCACCACCGACGGAACGCGGCTCTTCTACAAGGATTGGGGCGCGGGTCAGCCGATCCTGTTTTCGCATGGCTGGCCGCTGTCTTCCGACGCCTGGGACCAGCAGATGCTGTTCTTCGGACAGCAGGGTTTTCGCGTCATTGCCCATGACCGCCGCAGCCACGGTCGTTCCGACCAGACCTGGACCGGCAATCACATGGACCAGTATGCCGATGACCTGGCGGAGCTGATCGAGGCGCTGAACCTGAAGGATGTCATCCTCGTCGGCCATTCGACCGGGGGCGGTGAGGTGGCCCACTATCTCGGGCGTCATGGCACGGCGCGCGTCGCAAAGGTCGTGCTGGTCGGCGCGGTTCCGCCGCTGATGCTCAAGACCGAAGCCAATCCGGACGGTACGCCGCTCGAGGCCTTTGACGGCATCCGCGAAGCGACGGCGAAGAACCGCTCGCAGTTCTACTACGACCTGACCGTGCCCTTCTACGGCTTCAACCGCGACGGTGTCGCGGCCAATGAGGGCCTGCGGGAAAGCTTCCGGCAGATCGGCCTGCAGGGCGGCATCAAGGGGCAATATGACTGCATCCGCGAATTCTCTGAGGTCGACTATACGCAGGACCTTCACCGCATCGATCGCCCGACGCTGATCATCCATGGCGACGACGACCAGATCGTACCGATCAAGGCCTCGGCCCATCGCGCCGCCGAGATCGTGCCGAATGCGACGCTTGCCATCTATGAGGGCGGTTCGCATGGCCTCGCCCAGACCGAGGCGGATCGCTTCAACGCAGACGTCCTGGCCTTCATCCGGGCCTGATCTTTGCCCCTGAAAGCCGCGGACCGAAACGCCGAACGACAGGCCGACGCGTGACCGCGCGTCGGCCTGTCGCGCCCTGCGCAATTTTCGATGGCCGCGCTACTCCGCCGTGGTGTCCGGGCGTGATGGAACGGCAGATTTCAGTCCTGTGTTTATGCACGTCAACTTTCCTATGTACTCACGAGGTAGACTGGCGCCATTCGACGAAGTTGCGGAGCGGCCGCTGTCGTCGGCTTCCCGGAAAGCCATTCAACAGGAGGATTTGCAGATGACACGGAATGTGAATTCCCTGGTCCCCTTGACCCTCGCGGCAACATTGCTTGCCGGCGTGGCCGAAGCGCAGCAGCACGGCATGGGCGCCGGACCCGGTTGAGGCCGCGGCGGCATGATGAAAGGGGGGACCGATCGCCGTGTGCCGCGGTTGCCGTGGTGACGTCCTTGCCTGCGGCGACCGGATCCGCCTGACGGGAGGACGAGCGGACCGCGATTGGCATGTGGCGTACCGATCTCCAACAATATCGACTTGAAAATTCGCGGCCAAAGCGGCAGTTTGCGCCCACCCTAGAGATCCGCTGAAAGATCACCGCGATGCAAGCTGAAACAGCCCCCCTTACCTTCGACATCAAACCGAGTGCCAACTGCCTGCCCGAGCAGGACCGCCTCAAGGCCTTCGAGAATCTCGGCTTCGGGACGCTCTTTTCCGACCATATGGCGGTCATCCGCTGGAGTGCCGACAAGGGCTGGCACGCCGCGGAAGTGACCGCGCGGGCGCCGTTCCCGATCGACCCGGCATCGAGCGTGATGCACTATGCTCAGGAGATCTTCGAGGGCATGAAGGCCTATCGCACGGCAGATGGTCGCGCGGTGCTGTTCCGTCCGGAGGAGAACGCCCGCCGCTTCAATGAATCCGCCCGCCGCATGGCGATGCCCGAACTGCCGGAGGCGCTGTTCCTCGAGGCTGTCGAGCAGCTCGTCCGTGCCGATGCCAAGTGGATCCCGGCCGCCGAGGGCAGCAGCCTCTATCTGCGTCCCTTCATGTTCGCCAGCGAGACCTTCCTCGGCGTGCGTCCGTCGAAGGAATACATCTTCTGCGTCATCGCATCCCCGGTCGGACCCTATTTCAAGGGCGGTGCCAAGCCGGTCAGCATCTGGGTGTCCCAGGACTATACCCGTGCAGCCTCCGGCGGCACCGGCGCTGCCAAGTGCGGCGGCAATTACGCGGCAAGCCTGGTCGCCCAGGCCGAAGCCTATGCCAAGGGCTGCGATCAGGTCGTCTTTCTCGACGCCGCCGAGCACAAATGGGTCGAGGAACTGGGCGGCATGAACGTCTTCTTCGTCATGGCGGACGGTTCGATCGTCACCCCGCCGCTCGGCGGCACGATCCTGCCGGGCATCACCCGCAAGTCGCTGATCGCGCTCGCCCGCGAAGAGGGCATTACCGTTGACGAGAAGCCCTATTCCTTCGACGAGTGGAAGGCGGACGCGGCAAGTGGCAGGCTGAAGGAGGCCTTTGCCTGCGGCACCGCCGCCGTGGTCGCCGCCATCGGCACGGTCAAGTATCCGCAAGGCGAATTCCAGATCGGCGGCGGCGAGACCGGTCCGGTCACGACGCGGCTGCGCGACGCGTTGGTCGGAATCCAGCGCGGCCAGACCGACGATGCCCACGGCTGGCTGAAGGTGCTCGAAGGCGTCTGATCTCCGGCGCCGCGACCAGGAAGAAACTGAAAAAAGGGCCTGTCCGTTGCGGACAGGCCTTTTTGTTAGCGCCCTAGCCGCGCAGGATCTTCGCCATCGGCCTGCCCTTGGCGAGTTCGTCGACCAGTTTGTCGAGATAGCGGATGTCCCGCATGGTCGGTTCTTCGATGTCCTCCACACGGACGCCGCAGACCACGCCGGTGATCGACGTTCGGGCCGGGTTCATTCGCGGCGCTTGTCCGAGGAAATCCTGAAAGCTGGTGTTTTTCGCGAGCTGATCGGCGAGCGCTTCGGCGCTGTAGCCGGTGAGCCAGCCGATGATCTCGTCGACCTCCGCTTTCGTGCGCCCCTTCCTTTCCGCCTTCGCGACGTAGAGGGGATAAACGCTGGCGAAACTCGTCGAATAGATGCGATGCGTCGCCATTGCTCCTCCTTGACCTGTCCCCCGCTCACTCCAAGATAGGCGAGGCCGGAACAGCGGCAAGTCCTCGGCGGTCGGCCGTGGGATCTTTATTACCGCTTCTTCATATTGATGCATATCAAGTTTCATATGAGCCAATGCACTACTGTAGCGATTGCCGCGACGGCGAAAGAACGCCGGCGGCTCGCAACAATTCACGCGTCGACAGGTGTCGACAGGAGGTTGACCATGAAAGGCATTTTGGCTTCGGCACTTGCGTTTGCATTGACGTCCACTCTTTTGGCCAGCGCCGTGGAGGCGCAGCCCTTCTACGGTCGCGGCATGGGCTGGAGCGGCGGCGGCATGATGATGAACAATCCCGGCCGTGGACGCTTTCCGATCATCGATACCGACGACAACGGTGTCATCAGTGCCGAGGAAGCCGCTTCCGCCGCAGAGGAGGTCTTTGCAGCGATGGATGCCGATGACAACGGCGAACTCACCAAGGAAGAATACATGGCTGTCCGGATGGGCCCGCAGGACGGCTGGAACAAGGCACGCCAGGAAGCACGCGAAAAGCAGAAGGCGGACCGCTTCGGCACGCTCGATGCGGACAAGAACGGGACCGTGAGCCAGGCCGAGTTCATCGCCGGCGCCAAGGCCCACTTCGCTGCGGCCGATGCCGACAAGGATGGCTCGGTCACACCGTGGGAGTGGCGCAGCCAGCAATGGAACTGACGCTCGCTGCGGGCGGATGGACTGCCCGCGGGACCTCGCTCGAAGCCCGGTCGTCGGCAACACGGCCGGGCTTTCTCGTCCGCCCTCAGGCCTTGCGCGACAGGATACCGGTCGAGAGCGCCACGGGGCCGGCATTAAATCTCCGTTAACCATAAATTCCTTAAGTTGTTGCTCATACGAGCGCAACCTGGGGAACCGATCATGCCGATCTCTCGCCGTGGATTCCTGGCCGGACTGCCGCTGCTGCTTGCAGGCTGCACCACGAATTCCGATTACGCCAATTACGGCCCGATCGCCGACGAGCCTTACCCGATTAAGCGGGTGCCGCTCGAGAAGTTCAAGCCGGACCTGCGCCGCCAGGAGGTCGCCTATGCGACCAACGAGCCGGCCGGCACGATCGTCGTCGATACGCCGGCCCGCCGGCTCTACTACGTGCTCGGGGAGGGCCGGGCGATCCGCTACGGCGTCGGCGTCGGCCGCAACGGCTATGCGCTCGCCGGCCATGCCTATGTCGGCCGCAAGGCGGAATGGCCGGGCTGGACCCCGACCGGCAAGATGATCGCCCGCGATCCGCGCAATCGCCGCTATGCCGGTGGCGTTCCGGGTGGCCTGTCGAGCCCGCTCGGCGCCCGCGCGCTCTACCTCTATCGCGGCGGCGGCGACACCATGTTTCGCATCCACGGCACCACGCAGCCCTGGTCGATCGGCCAGGCGATGTCGAGCGGCTGCATCCGCATGATGAACCACGACGTCATCGACCTCTATAACCGCGTCAACGTCGGCGCGCGGGTCCTCGTGCTGCAGGCCTGAGGTCTTGCGGTTCTACGGCTCGGTTCGGCCTGAGCCCTCGCGGTCCCGCTCGTATCGTCTTTCGAGCGGAAACGGCGGCAGAAAGGACTCGCGCCGGATGGTCCAGAGCTCGTAGGTCGGCCTGAACTGATCGGGCGCATCGAGCGAGCCGAGGTTCACCTCGATCTCGTCGCCGCTGCGCCCGAAGACCGGCGAGCCGCAGCGCGGGCAGAAGAACCGCCCGGCATAGTCGCGGGTCTCGCCCTCGATCTTCACCGCATCTTCAGGGAAGATCGCCGAGGCATGGAACAACGCCCCGTGATGCTTGCGGCAATCGAGACAATGGCAGATGCCGACCCTGTAGGGCCGCCCCGATGCCGCCAATCGGACGTTGCCGCAGAGGCAGCCGCCGGTAACCTGATCCATGCCGCATCTCCTCCGCGATTGGTTGAACGAGTTATCTACTACGTCCGGCACAGTGGTCGCAATTTGCCGCCGCGGACGGAAAGTCGTCCGCAGCGGGCTGCCGGGATTGCCGTCTCAGGCGTCGAAGCCTTCCAGCACCACCTTGCCGGTCACGTGCCCGCTTTCGACCAGGGCGTGGGCCCGGCGCAGATTGGCCGCGGTGATCGTCCCGAGCGTCCCGGCGAGAGTCGTGCGGATATGGCCGGCGTCGACGAGATCGGCAACGTGGTTCAGCAGGCGGTGCTGCTCGATCATGTCGGGCGTCCGGTAGAGCGAGCGGGCGAACATCATCTCCCAGTGGATCGACAGCGACTTGCCCTTGAACGGCATCGCGTCGAAGCCGTCCTTGATGTCGTCGATGATGCCGAACCGCCCCTGCGGCGCGATGATGGCGATCAGCCCCGGCGTGTGAAGGTCGCTGCGGGTGACCGAGAAGACGAAATACGGGGCGTCGAGCCCGAGGCCGGCATATTGCGGCGCCAGCGGATTGCGGTGGTCGAGGACATGGTGGGCGCCGAGCGCGCGGGTCCATTCCATGCTCTCCGGCCGCGAGGCGGTGGTGACGACCGTGAGATCGGTCAGCACGCGGGCGAGCTGGATCGTCATCGAGCCGACGCCGCCGGCCCCGCCGGTGACGAGAAGAATGTTGTTCTCGGGCGCCGGCTTGTCCTGAACCTTCAGACGATGGAACAGCATCTCGTAGGCGGTTATCGCGGTGAGCGGCAGCGCCGCCGCCTCGGCAAAGCCGAGGCTTTCCGGCTTGCGGCCGACGATCCGCTCATCGACCAGATGGAATTCGCTGTTGGTGCCGGGACGGTCGATCGCGCCGGCATAGTAGACCGCATCGCCGGGCTTGAAGAGGGTGGCCTTTTCGCCGACCGCCTTCACGACGCCCGCTGCGTCGAAGCCGAGGATGCGATGATGCCCGGGCTCGGGTGCCGCCGCGGCGCGCAGCTTGGTGTCGACGGGGTTGACCGAGACGGCC
Organism: Ciceribacter azotifigens; assembly: GCF_048159625.1. Taxonomy (NCBI): domain Bacteria; kingdom Pseudomonadati; phylum Pseudomonadota; class Alphaproteobacteria; order Hyphomicrobiales; family Rhizobiaceae; genus Ciceribacter; species Ciceribacter azotifigens. The sequence goes on from NZ_JBLQTA010000002.1 coordinate 118,190, forward strand.
TTCACTTCGACGAGCAGATCGTGGCCCGACGCTTCCGGCACGGGAAGCTCGAGGTCGAGCAGCGATTCCTCGTTGTCGATGGGAAGGGGTGTCCTGTATCCGATGGCGCGCATGAGCGTTCTCCTGTCTGGATTGATGCACGCCGTCTAATTGATACATATGGACGGCGGCGACAAGAATGCACATTTTGTGTTTCTACCGACCAAAACTGTACGTAGGATCAAAAAGGATACTGTCCATGTCGCGACCCCGCGCCAAGCTTACCAACAACTTTCCCGGCTGCCCGGTCGAATCGACGCTGAGCCTGCTCGACGGCAAGTGGAAGGGCGTGATCCTCTACCACCTCATCACCGAAGGCACCTTGCGGTTCAGCGAGTTGCAGCGCCGCCTCTCCTCCGTCACCCAGCGGATGCTGACCAAGCAGCTTCGCGAGATGGAGGAGGCGGGGATCGTCTCTCGGACGGTGTTTCCGGTCGTCCCGCCGAGGGTTGACTATGCACTGACGCCGCTCGGCCGCAGCCTGGAGCCGGTGGTGCAGGCCCTCCTGCAATGGGGCGAGACCCACGTCGTCTGCCGCAACGGCACGCGCTCCATGGTCGCTCTCGCAGAGATGGCGGAAGCCGTAGGCCCGGACAGATCCGCCTCGGTCGCCTGAAGTCCTGTTTCGCAAACGGCCTCAAAAAGGCGCGAATCAGGGGTGGTAGTCCGGACCGACCAACCAACCAAGCCGGGAGTCGTGCCTCGTGTTTCCATCGTGCCGTCGTGTTCCGGCAAGCCTTGCCGCCGCCATCCTGATTTTCGCTGGATCCACTTCGGCTCTGCGTGGGGAGACGGTGATCGATCCGGAAGGGCCGTTCAGGATGGCCGAGGGCTATGCCGAGCGGCCCGCGACCTGCGAGACGATAAAGCACTGGATCGATCACGCCCCGCAGACCGACGACCGGATCACCCTGACGATCTCCGGCCCGCTGGCGGCGGTGCAATGGGACGGAACGCTTGCCTATCTGGTGATGTGTGAAGAGAAGGACGTGCAGGTCATGTGCGTCACCTACAGCAAGGAAGGGCGGCATGTCGGTGATACCGTCCTCTTCGCCGGCGGCTATGCGCGGTACGGTGCGCGGCGGATCATGCTCGATCCCTGTCTCGCAGCCCCCGAGGAATGAACGCCGGGAAACGGAATACGGGCGGAGCGGAGACCATGCGCATCAAGGCAATCTTCAACCGCGACGGCGGGACTTTCAGAAGCGCGGACATGGCGCAGGTCTGCGCGATGGCGAGCGAGGTCTTTTCGGTCCGCGGGCACGAGCTCGAGTGCATCGTCGTCAGCGGCAACGAGATCCTGCCGGCCCTTGCTGCGGCCGTTCGTGACACCGATGCGTTGCTCGCCGGTGGCGGCGACGGCACGGTATCGGCGGCGGCGGGTGTCGCCTGGGAGGCCGGCCTGCCGCTCGGGGTCGTGCCTGCCGGCACCATGAACCTCTTCGCCCGCTCGCTTCGCATCCCGCTCGACCTTCGGGCAGCACTAGAGACGCTGGCGGCAAGCCCGGTGCGCGCCGTCGACATCGCCTCGGTCAACGGCCGGCCGTTCGTGCACCAGTTCTCCGCCGGCCTTCACGCCCGCATGGTGCGGATGCGCGAGGCGAAGAGCTACGCCTCACGCCTCGGCAAGATCGGGGCCACCGTGCGCGCTGCCCTCGGCGTGATGCTGAAGCCGCCACGCTTCGAAGTCGTTGTCGATCTCGATCACGACGGCCGCAGCGAGCGCCGAATCGTCTCGGCGATCTCGGTTTCGAACAATCCGTTCGGCGAGCGGCCGCTCTTCTTCGCCGACGAGCTGACCGGGGGCAGACTGGGGGTCTATCTTGCCGACGCGCTGGAGCCGTGGGGTGTGGCGAAACTCGCTTTCGACATCGTCCGCGGCCGCATGAAGGAGAACGCCGCCGTCACCGCGGCCACCGCCGAGACAATGCGCCTGCATTTTCCGAGACATCCGCGCGGGGCGCTCTGCGTCGTCGACGGCGAGCTCGTGCGGATGCCGGACCGGCTCGACATCCGTATCCATCCGGGCGAACTCCAGGTCCTGGCGCCGGCAGCCGCTCCGGACGCCTGATCCGAACGCTGCCGGATACGAAAAGAGCCGCCCGGATGGGGCGGCTCTTTCGAGGCGAACAATCGATGCAGGCGATCAGAACTTGAAGTTCACGCCGATCTTGCCGGTGTGATAGCGCTGGTCGACTTCGATACCGAGCCCGCCGTCGACCTCGTAGCTGGTCTTGCCGAAGTCGTAATACATGTATTCGGCCTTGACCGACCAGCGCGGCGAAATGGCATATTCGACGCCCGCACCGGCGACCCAGCCGGTATCGGTCTTGGTGGTGCTGCCGCTGATGCCGGCGCCGTTGTCAGTGCTCATTTCGAAACGGCCGATGCCGAGACCACCGGTGCCGTAGACCAGCAGCTTGTCGAAGCTGTAGCCGACGCGACCGCGAACCGTCGAAAGCCACTTGGCGTCGCTGGAGCAGGTGAAGGCTGGATTCGGGCAGTCGGTGTCGCCGTCGATGCCGGAGGCGGAAATGTCGGCTTCTGCGCCGAAGACCCAGTTGCCGGACTGGAAGTTGTAGCCGGCCTGCGCGCCACCCAGAACACCTTCGCCCTCGTGATCGGCCGTGCCGCCGAGATCATAGGTCCAGTCGATGATCGACTTCCCCCCGCCGAGATGGGCGCCGAGGTAGAAGCCGGACCAGTCGCTGGAGACCGGAACCGCCAGGGGAGCCGCCATGTCGGCTGCAGTCGCCGGGCTCACCATGGCCGCAAACAGGAGTGCGCGTGTGAAGTGCTTGATCATTGCGTCGTCCCTCTCATCGATATGTCGAATACTTTCTATCTAGCGAATCGCTAATAGACAATGCTCCGGCTCGCTATTTGCGGTTGCGTATCCAAAGTGCAACACTTGGCCGGCCGCCGTTGGTATTTTCAGTTCTGGGTGACGTCACGCGGGGGCGCGGCACCACATACGAAAAGAGCCGCCCCTGAAAGGCGGCTCCATATGTCTCGCACCCGAGTCTCGTCTGTCAGAACCTGAAGTTCACGCCGATCTTGCCTGTGTGGAAGCGCTGGTCGATGTCCGCATCCTGCGTCGGGTAAACCCCGTACCTCGCGCTGCCGAAGTCGTAATACATGTATTCCGCCTTGACCGACCAGCGCGGCGAAATGGCGTATTCGACGCCGGCACCGGCAACCCAGCCGGCTTCGGTGCGGCTGTCGCCGCCGTTGTCGCCCGCTCCGTCGTCGGTGCTCATCTCGAACTGCCCGATGCCGAGACCGCCGGTGCCGTAGACCAGCAGGTTGTCGAAGCTGTAGCCGACGCGGGCGCGAACCGTGGACAGCCACTTGGCGTCGCTGGAGCAGGTGTAGACCGGGTTCGGGCAGTCCGTGTCGCCCTTGATGCCAGAGGCGGAAATATCGGCTTCTGCGCCGAAGACCCAGTTGCCGGACTGGAAGTTGTAGCCGGCCTGTACACCGCCGAAGGCGCCGTCGCCCTCGTGATCCGCGGTCGTTCCGATGCCGGCGAAGGTCCAGTCGACGATCGATTTGCCACCGCCGGCATGTGCGCCGAGGTAGAAGCCAGACCAGTCGCTGGCGACGGGCGCTTCCAGAGATGCCGACATGTCAGCGGCTGTGGCCGGCGTCGCCATGGCGGCAAACAGGACTGCCCAGGCAAAATTCTTGGTCATCAAACGATTCCTCCCACTGAATTATATTCTTATTTCTATGTCTTAGAGCGTGGGCGGGCAATCCTCCCCCAACGCTATTCGCCGTCATGGTGCCGGAACGCCACACGGCTGCCCGTGCCGTGACCGTCCGTTCTTGTCGCGGAAGGGTGATTGCTCGGCTCAGATCCGCGGCAGGTAGGTGCGGTAGTCGAAGTCCGAGACGGTGCGCAGGTAAGTGATCGCCTCCTTGCGCTTGGTGTCGCCGTAGAGCTTGCGATAGGCCTCGCCGAAGGTGTCGGCGATGAAGGCGGAGGCGCGGAAGCGGTCGACGGCCGTCAGGAAGTCGTGGGTGAGCATATCCGGATTTTCCGGCGCGTTGTCGGGCGTGGTGACCGGGCCCGGATCGAGGTCCGCGTCCAGCCCGAGCAGCATGCCGCCGAGGATCGCGGCGAGCAGGAGATGCGGGTTGGCGTCGGCGCCGGCGACGCGGTGCTCGACGCGCGCAGCGGGACCGTCCTTGTCGGGAATGCGGATCGCGGTGCCGCGATTGCCGAAGCCCCAGTCGACCTTGTCGGGGGCAAACGAGCCCGGCTGGAAGCGGCGATAGGAATTGGCAAACGGCGCGAAGATCAGCTGGGCATCCTGCATGGTCTTCAGCATGCCGGCCGTCACCGATTTGAGCCGCACCGGATCGCCGCCCTTCGCGTCGAGGACGTTCTTGCCGTTTTTGTCGATGATGCTAGCATGGACGTGCAGGCCCGAACCCGCCTGGTCGCCGTAGGGCTTGGCCATGCAGGTGGCCTTGAGGCCGTGGCGACGGGCGGCGAAATCGACGACGCGCTTCAGGTAGATGCAGTCGTCGGCGGCCGCCATGGCGTCGGGACGGTGCAACAGGTTCACCTCGAACTGGCCGGGGCCGAATTCGGCGGTCGTGGCATCCGCCGGCAGGCCCATCTCGTCGCAGTAGCGGCGGATCGTTGCCAGGTAATCTTCCATCGCCGCCGTCGCGCTCATGTCGTAGAGTTGGAAGCCGTTCGGCTCGCCGCGATAGGTGAGACCCTTCGGCGGCATCGGCCGGTCGCTGTCACGCCAGCCGTCATCGATCACGTAGAATTCAAGCTCGGTCGCCACCACCGGGGTGAGGCCGCGTTCGGCGTAGCGCTCCAGCACCCGCGCGAGGATGGCGCGCGGACAGACGAAATGCGGCTCGCCGGCAAGGGTGTGCATGGTGGCGAGCACCTGCTTCGAACCGGCTGGTCCCCACGGCATCGAGGTCAGAGAGCGGCGGTCGGGCACGCAGATGCCGTCGGGATCGCCGAGCGTCAGCGAGAGACCGGTGATGTCGTCGTTGTCGTCGCCCCAGATGTCGAGCGACTGGGTGGAGGCGGGCAGGCGGACGGTGTTCTTCCAGACCTTCTCCTCCGCGCCGAGCGGGATCATCTTGCCGCGCAGGTCGCCGTTCATGCCGACGAGCAGGACTTCGATGCGGGCGGAGGGATCGACTGCGGAGTGGAGGGCGGCCTGGGAAACATTCGTCATGAAAAAAGCTCTCGCCGGTTCGGCTGAAGGGATGATCGGGGGGCGCGAGGCCGGCCAAATCGACGCCCTTGCCAAACGCATTCCGTAAGGTCATCTTCGTAGCCGATAACGTTCCGCCTTTCAATCAGGCAAGGCAGCGAGACGTATGCCGGGCAGGCCGCAGGGTCTGCCCGTATTCGGTCTTGCGGCCTGCAAACAGGACTTTCGCCATGAACAAGCCCGTCGCCCATTCCAATCTCGGCGCCATCGACGCCGCCCACCATCTGCATCCCTTCTCCGACATGAAGAAGCTCAATGCGGACGGCACGCGCATCATCCACCGGGCGGAGGGCGTCAACATCTGGGACCAGAACGGCAAGAAATACCTCGACGCCTTCGCCGGCCTCTGGTGTGTCAACGTCGGCTATGGCCGCAACGAGATCGCGGAAGCCGCCTATCGCCAGATGCAGGAACTTCCCTACTACAACACCTTCTTCGGCACGACGACGCCGCCGACCACGCTGCTCGCCCAGAAGATCGCAAGCCACACCGGCCCGACGCTCAACCGCGTCTTCTTCACCAATTCCGGGTCGGAAGCCTCGGACACCTGGTTCCGCATGGCGCGCGTCTACTGGAAGGTGCTCGGCCATGAAACCAAGACGCAGGTGATTGCGCGGAAGAACGCCTATCACGGCTCCACCGTCGCCGGCGCCTCGCTCGGTGGCATGCAGTGGATGCACGAGCAGGGCAACCTGCCGATCCCCGGCATCCATCATATCGGCCAACCCTACTGGTATGCCGAGGGCGGCGATCTCTCGCCCGAGGAATTCGGCCTGAAGGTCGCCCGCGAACTGGAAGCGAAGATCGACGAGCTCGGCGAGGAGAACGTCGCCGCCTTCGTCGCCGAACCGATCCAGGGGGCGGGCGGTGTCATCATCCCGCCGGAAACCTACTGGCCGGAAATCTCGCGTATCTGCAAGGCGCGCAACATCCTGCTCGTCTCAGACGAGGTGATTTGCGGCTTCGGCCGGCTCGGCTCCTGGTTCGGCCACCAGCACTACGGCTACGAGCCGGATCTGGCACCGATCGCCAAGGGACTTTCCTCGGGCTATCTGCCGATCGGCGGGGTGATCGTCAGCGACCGCGTGGCCGACGTGATGATCGGCGAACTCGGCGATTTCTACCACGGCTACACCTATTCCGGTCATCCGGTCTGCGCCGCCGCGGCGCTCGAAAACATCCGCATCATCGAGGAAGAGGGGCTGGTCGAGCGCGTGCGCGACGACATCGGTCCCTATTTCACCGAAGCCTGGCGGAGCCTCGCCGACCACGAAATGGTGGGCGAGGCGGTCAATGTCGGGCTGATGGGCGCGGTGCAGATCACCGCCGACAAGGCGACGCGCCGCCGCTTCGAGAAGCCGGACGACATCGGCACGCTGGTGCGCAACCAGTGCGTCGCGAACGGCGTGATCCTTCGGGCGACCGGCGACCGCATGCTCGCCTCGCCGCCGCTCGTTATCTCCCGCTCCGAGGTCGACCAGACGGTCGAGACGCTGCGCAAGGGCCTCGACTGGCTCAAGGACAACCGCCCGGAACAATAAGGGCAGGGATCCGAGAATACGAAAGGCCGGTGCGAACCGGCCTTTCGTGTCTTTGTCCTTTTGTCCCGTTGCTCCTCAGCCTGATCCTCCCTCCGCGTCAGAACGGCGAGAAGGTCTCGGCAGGGGGCTGAGGGGCGATCTATGGACGTCCGTTCGTCGTCACAGTCTCTCGATCTTGCCTGCCGCCTCGTCGAGGATGCGGGCGACCTCGAGCTGCGTCTCGCGCGTCGCTCCCTCCTGCGCAAGCCGGTCCTGCAGCGCCGTGCGCAGGTTGTGCATGGCCCGGCGCACCGGTGCCGCGTCGGTTCGCTCGGAAAGGCGGGCGAGCGCCGTCAGCCGTGCCATTGCGACCTCGACCTCGTCCGCCCGCTCGGCAAGATGCTGGCGGCCGGCCTCGGTGATGCCCATCAGCTTGCGCGGGCCTTCGCTCGCCTGTTCCTCGGAAAGCCCCATGTCGAGCAGCAGGGTGAGGGTCGGATAGATGACCCCGGGGCTCGGAGCATAGGCGCCGCCGGAGAGCGTCTCGATCTCGCGGATCAGGTCGTAGCCGTGGCGCGGCTGTTCCTCGATCAGCTTCAGCAGTACGAGCCGGAGCTCGCCGGCGTCGAACATCCGCCGGCGTTCGCCGCGGCCGCGCGGACCGCCTTCGGGACGGCCGCCGAAGAAGCCGCCATGGCGCATGGCCTGGAAGAAGGGATTGCCGTGTTCCTCACGACCGCAATGGAAATGTCTCATGTCCCGGTTTCCTTCGATGTGTTGAAACTGTATCTAAGATATATCGTAAGCCGATCGTCGCAAGAGCCGCGACGAAGATTCTTCGCCATGCGCGGGGACAGCATTCTCGTCTTTGAGGCGTGTCGCGCTTGTCTTATGGTTCACCACCGACGAAGAGAGTCGCGGCCGGCGACGGCTTGCGGTCAAGGTGGAAGAGGATCGGGAAGATGAGCGGAAGACATCACGAGTACAGCACGACGGTGACCTGGATCGGCAATCGCGGCACCGGCACCTCCGGCTACCGGGATTACAGCCGCGACCACGTGATTGCCGCCGGCGCCAAGCCGGACATTCCGGGCTCGGCCGATCCCGCCTTCCGGGGAGACGCGGAGCGCTGGAACCCGGAAGACCTGCTGGTCGCCTCGGTCTCGGCCTGCCACAAGCTCTGGTACCTGCATCTCTGCGCGGTGAACGGCGTCGTCGTCACTGCCTATGAGGACCACGCCGAGGGACAGATGGTAACGGAGGAGGACGGCAGCGGGCGCTTCACCGAAGTGGTGCTGCGGCCGCGGGTGACGATCTCGTCGGGTGACCGCGAGCGCGCGGCGTCGCTGCACCACGACGCCCACGAAAAGTGCTTCATCGCCAATTCGGTGAATTTCCCGGTCCGCTGCGAACCGGTGATCGTCAAGGCCTGATCAGTCGATCCAGGCGTAGCCGAACTCGAACGTGTCGCCGCCGGCGGCATAGTGGTAGGGCATCGCGCGGTAAGCCGGATGCAGGTCCTCGCCGCTCGCAATCAGCCCGCTCTTCGTCAGGAGTTCGACGAGCGCCGGCGGCACCGGCGCCATGTCGCCCTTGGGGCTGCGCCAGACGACCAGGGCCGGTCGCTTGTGAAGCGCGTCGGCCGGCAGGGCGACCGGCGCATTCGGCATCATCACCGGCAGCTGCGGCGCGTTGAGCCTGATACTCCCGGCGATCTGCTTGTCGCCGCCGATCACGAGGGCGGGTGCCGCACCCCGTTCGGCGACGACCGCGTCGTAGAGCGGTGCGATCGGCGTGTTGAAACGGGTGTATTGGCCGATCCGCGGAGCGATCATGGGGCCGAGGAAGAGATAGCCGAGGGTCGCGACCGAAACCGCGAAGACGGGAACGGCGAAGGTCTTCAGCCGGCCGTCGAGCGAGACGCCTGCGGCCTCTGCCTTCAGCGCAAGATAGAGCGGCAGCGGCAGCAGATAGAGCACCAGCCACTTCTCCCGGATGCTGGTGGCATCGAGCGCCACGACGACCACGGCGAGGATCGCAAAGAGGATCAGCAGCATGCGGCCGACGATCCGCGTCCATGGGCTCGATGCGCGCAGGATGGCGCCGAGATCACCCCGGAAGACGAAGCCGAAGAGCAGGAGAAGCGGCACGATGCCGCGAAGCAGGGCGAAGGCGAGAGCGCCAACGCCGATCAGCGCGCGGAGAACCCTAGAGCCCGCTTCGGCTTCGCGCATTTCCCGCACGGTGCCGCCGGTCGCCAGATCGAGGTTCTGCAGGAACCAGACGGCGTGCGGCAGCACGAGGACGGCCGCGACGACGATTGCGAGCGCCATCCGCCAGTCGAAGATGCGCCGGCGATAGTCCGCCTCCGGCAGCACGGCGAGGATCGCCGCGAGCGGGAGCAGCGTGAAATTGTATTTGGACAGCAGTCCCATCGCGACCGCGACACCGGCATAGAGATAGGTGGCGAGGCTCGGCCTCTTCAGCGTCAGGAAGAAGGCGTGCAGGAAGAGCCCGGCCGCGAGGATCGCTGCGACGGTGTGGGAAAGATCCCGCTGCGACATCAGGAAGATCGACGGGAAGGTCAGGATGCCGGCGACGGCGATCGCCTGCAGCGCCCCCGAGCGCAACACCTCGCGGGCAGCGAGCCCGTAGAAGAGAGCGGTGAGGAAGAGCAGCAGGTTCTTCAGCACGCTCAGCACCGCAATCGAAAGCCCGAAGGCCGAGATCATGCCGTGTTGCAGCCAGTCGTAGAGCGGCGGCTGGCGGCCGTAGCCGAGTGCGAGAAACTGCGAGATGTAGACGAGTTCGGACTCGTCCACTTCGAGCGACGGCGGCAACGCGACGCGCAGGAGCACCGCCAGCAGGTAATAGCCGGCGACGGCGGCGAGCATGACGCCGAGCGCACGGCTGCCGCCGGTTTCCCTCATTCCGCGCTCTCCCGGGTGATGACCTCCCGGACGATGTAGTTCGGCGTCTCGTCGCCGCGATAATAGGCGCGCGCCAGCATCTCCGCGAGAATGCCGGTGGTGATGAGCTGCAGCGACGACAGGAACAGCATGACGGCGATCAGAAACAGCGGCCGGGTGCCGATGTCATTGCCGAAGATGAACTTGTCGACGAAGAGATAGGCGAGGATGAGGCTCGAGACCGCGCCGATGCCGAGGCCGAGCGACCCGAAGAAATGGCCCGGCCGCGCCTTGTAGCGCATGAAGAACATCACCGAGAGCAGGTCGAGGATCACCCGGAAGGTGCGGGAGATGCCGTATTTCGACACGCCGTACTGGCGGGCGTGGTGGGTGACCGGCATTTCGCCGATGCGCGAGCCGGGCACGACGCCGGCGACCCAGGCCGGGATGAAGCGGTGCATTTCGCCCATCAGCTGCACCTGCTTGATGATGGCGCCGCGGTAGATCTTGAGGCTGCAGCCGTAGTCGTGCAGCTTCACGCCGGTGAAGCGGCCGATCAGGTAGTTGGCGATCCACGACGGGATCTTGCGCATCAGCAGGTCGTCCTGGCGGTTCTTGCGCCAGCCGACGAGAAGGTCGAGCTTGCGCTCCTCGAGTGCCGCGACCATGCCGGGAATGTCCTTCGGATCGTTCTGCAGGTCGCCGTCCATGGTGGCGATCAGGCGTCCGGTGGCGGTGTCGATGCCGGCCTGCATGGCGGCGGTCTGGCCGAAATTGCGCTGCAATTCGACGATCTTGAGGTCGAGCCCCTCGCGGTCGAGCGACTGGCGCGCCCGGGCGACGGTCGCGTCCGCACTGCCGTCGTCGACGAGCACGAGTTCCCAGGGCTTGCCGAAGCCCGCCATCGCGGTGCAGATGCGCTCGATCAGCGGACCGACGCTTTCTTCCTCGTTGAAGAGGGGTACGACGATCGAAAGTTCGAGCGCGTTCTCTGCGCCCTCACGGGCGCCGGTGGATACGGTACGGCCGTCCAATTCTTCTGCTCCTCGGCTGCTCATCGCGGTCAATTCCCGCCGGGTGATAGTCCCTAATGCCTTATCCAGATAGGGCGGAAAAGCAACAACCTGGTGAAAAACTCCATGAAATCCGGCTGTTTCGCCGCTACTGCTCCCTCGGGACAAGGTAGGAGAAGGCAACGTGGTAGAGATCGCCCCCCCGTCCGTAATGATAGGGCAGGGCGACCTCGCCCGCCTCGGCGACGGTGAAGTTCGTGCCGGCGATCCACGAGGCGAGCGCCTCCGGCTGGCGCGGCTCGGAACGGCCGTCGCGCGTGCGCCAGACGACGAGCACCGGACGGGTGGCATCGACGACGGGCTCGACGGGGCCTTGTCTGGGCACGAAGACGGGCAGGTCTGGCCGGTGCAGGCGGATATTGCCGGCCATCTGCGGGTCGGAGGTGACGACGAGCGCCGGGGTGGCGGGCGCCTCGGCAAGCATGCGTTCGATCGCCGGGCCATAGGGCACGTTGATCTTTTCGTAGCGGCCGATCATCCCGAGCAGCGGGATGCGCAGGAAGAGAACCGCCGGCACCAGCACCATGACGGCGAGCGCGACAGGCAGGAACCGGCGGAGGGCAGCCGAAACGTCGGTTCCCGCGGCCTCGGCCTTCAGCGCGAGATAGAGCGGAAGCGCGAGGTAAAGCGGCGTCAGCCAGCGGTCCTTGATGTTGGTCGCGCCGAAAAACACCATCAGCACGAGCGCGACTGCGGAGATCAGGAAGATACGCACGAAAAGCCGCGTCCATTCGCTGCGGGCGCGAAGGATTGCCTTCAGGACTTTGCGGAAGATGAGCGCGAAGGGAAGGAGGGTGAGCGCCGAGAAGCCGATGAAGGCGAAGACAAGCGACACGAGCCCGGTCAGGATCTGTTCCGCCCGGCCCGACGTTTCCTCCGAAGTGAGCTTGCCGAGCGTGCGGCCGGTCGCATCCCCGACATGGTCGAGGAACCAGAGCCCGTGCGGCAGGAAGACGATGACGGCAACGATGCCCGCGAGAAGGATGCGCCAGTCGAAGAGGCGGCGGCGGAAGGCAGGCTCCGGCAGCACCGCGAGAGCGGCTGCGGCCGGCAGCAGCACGAAATTGTATTTCGAGATCACGCCGAGGCCGACGGCGAGGCCGGTCAGCAGGTAGGAGAGGGAGGTGCCGGTCGTGAGCGTGCGCAGGAAGGCATAGAGGAAGAGGCTCGTCGAAAAGATGACAGCGACGGTGTGGCTGAGATCCCGCTGCGCTTCGAAACTTACCTGCGGGATGGTGAGGAGCCCGAGCACTGCGACGATCGCAAGCTCGCGGCTGCGCAGGACCGTCTTCGCGGCGAGGCCGAAGAAGACGTAGGATGCGAAAAGCATCAGGTTCTTGAGGAGGGCGAGCGAGAAGAGCGTCGGGCCGAAGAGCGCGACGACCCCGTATTGCAGCCAGTTGTAGAGCGGCGGTTGCGAATTGTAGCCGGCGGCGAGCCATTGCGCGAGGAAGAGCTGCTCGCCCTCGTCGAGATCGAGCGAGCGCGGCAGCAGGAGCCGTAGCGCCAGATTGGCGGCAAAATAGACGGCGAGCAGCGCGAAAACGAGATTGGGACGCTGCCTCAGGGTTGCGAGCACCGGGATGTCCTTGTCATGGCGTCTTCCGGGCGGCGGTTCTGAGGGCGGCGGCAGCGCGAGGCCGCTCGGGCGCGGGTGTGAGGCTCCGGAAAACTCTGGCGTTTGCTGACGCGGTTGTTATAGGAACGGGTCTTCGAGTGCAATCCGGAAGTGCCTGGCCGATGCAGACAGACGAGAAAGCCGCAGCGCCGTCGGCCCTTGCGCGTCACCGCGTGACGATCGTCGCGGTCGCCGCCGTGCTCTTCTATCTCGGCTTCGTGCAGTATCTCTGGGGCTGGCGGCAGATCCTCGGCCAGTGGAACGAGATCGGCTACGGCCCGGCGGTGCTTGCCTCGGCGCTCCTCGTCTCCACCTATTTCGCCCGGACCTATAGGCTCTACGACTATTTCCCCTCCGAGGCCAAGGGACGCTTCGTCGAGCTCTTTCACGTGGCGCAGGTGCACAATCTCCTGAACATCATGCTGCCTTTCCGCAGCGGCGAGACCAGCTTTCCGCTGCTGATGCGCTCGGAATTCGGCGTGCCGCTCCTGCACGGGACTTCGGCGTTGCTCGTCATGCGGCTTCTCGATCTTCATGCGCTGCTGGCAGCCGGCGGGCTCGGCCTCGTCGCCGCCTCCGGCAACCGGGCGCTTGCGGGCGCCGTCTGGCTCGCCTTCCTCCTGTCGCCGCTTCTCGCCTACCAGCTCAAGGCGCCGGTCCTCGCGTTTGCAAAGCGCCGGCTGACCGGCAAGCTGCTCCGCATCACGCAAGGCCTTGAGGACGGCTTGCCGGCCTCGACCCTCGGCCTCGTGCGCGCCTGGGGCATGACGGTGCTCAACTGGGGCGTCAAGGTTCTGGTGCTCGCCTGGGTGCTCGGGCTGATGGGCGTCGGGCCGATCGCCGCGGCCTTCGGCGGCGCGCTCGGCGGCGAACTCTCCTCGGTGCTGCCCGTCCATGCGCCGGCCGGTGTCGGCACCTATCCAGCCGGCATCGTCGCCGGAGCCGTCTCGCTCGGCGCCTCCACCGCCCGGCCGGCGATGGATATTCTCGGACGAGCCAGCGTCAACCTGCACCTGATCCTGATCATCTCGGCGCTTCTCGGCACGCTGCTTTCCGTGGCCCTCTCGACGCTCGACCGTCTGCGCCGCGGCGGTTGAAGCCGGGCAAGGACTGCCCGGCCGGTCGGTTGTTTGATCGACCGTTCGCCTTACTGGAAGGCCGTTTCGAAGAAACTTCTGAGCTTGCGTGAATGCAGCCTTTCCGGCGGCATGGCGCCGAGCTTCTGCAACGCCCGGATGCCGATCTGCAGGTGCTGGCTGACCTGCGTCCGGTAGAAGGCGGTCGCCATTCCCGGCAGCTTCAGTTCGCCGTGCAGCGGCTTGTCGGAGACGCAGAGAAGCGTCCCATAGGGTACGCGGAAGCGGAAGCCGTTGGCGGCGATCGTCGCCGATTCCATGTCGAGAGCGATGGCGCGCGACTGCGACAGGCGCTTGACCGGCCCGCGCTGGTCGCGGAGTTCCCAGTTGCGGTTGTCGATCGTGGCGACGGTGCCGGTGCGCATGATGCGCTTCAGCTCGAAACCCTGGTAGCCGGTGATCTCCTCGACGGCCTGTTCGAGCGCCACCTGTACTTCGGCGAGCGCCGGGATCGGCACCCAGACCGGCAGGTCGTCGTCGAGCACGTGATCCTCGCGGACATAGGCATGGGCGAGCACGTAGTCGCCGAGCCGTTGGCTGTTCCTGAGGCCGGCGCAATGGCCGAGCATCAGCCAGGCATGCGGGCGCAGCACGGCGATGTGGTCGGTGATCGTCTTGGCATTCGACGGGCCGACGCCGATGTTCACCATGGTGATGCCGGCATGACCGGGCTTCTTCAGGTGGTAGGCCGGCATCTGCGGCAGACGCGGCGTGCCCTGTCCGGCGTCCGGCTCGCTCTGGCCGGCGCGCGTCTCGATATTGCCGGGCTCGACGAAGCAGGTGTAACCGCCGCCGCCTTCCGCCATCAGGTTACGCGCGAAGGCGCAGAACTCGTCGATGTAGAACTGGTAGTTGGTGAAGAGCACGAAGTTCTGGAAGTGCGCCGCGCGCGTCGCCGTGTAGTGCGAAAGGCGGGCGAGCGAATAGTCGATGCGCTGCGCGGTGAAGGGCGCCAGCGGATGCGGTTCGCCCGGCCGCGGCTCGTATTCGCCGTTGGCGATTTCGTCGTCGGTGGTCGTCAGATCCGGCGTGTCGAAGACGTCGCGAAGCGAGAGATCGGCGAGGCCGCTCGCCGCCGCCTCGACATGGGCGCCTTCGCCGAAGGCGAAATGCAGCGGGATCGGCGTCGACGATTCCGAGACGAGGACCGGCACCTGGTGATTGCGGATGAGAAGCGCGATCTGCTCTTCGAGATAGTGGCGGAAGAGGTGCGGCTGCGTGACGGTGGTGGTGTAGAGCCCCGGCGAGGTGACGTGGCCGTAGGAGAGGCGAGAATCGGCATGGCCGAAACTCGTCGTCTCGATCGCCACCTGCGGATAGAAGGCGCGGTAGCGCCCGGCGATCGGTGCGCCCTTGGCGATCCCGCCGAAGGCGTCGATCAGGAAGGTGGTGTTGCGTTCGTAGAGAGCCGTCAGCGCGTCGACTGCCGGCTTCGCTTCGGTGAAGACCCGCGGCTCATAGGACTCGGGACTGACGAAATTGATGGGAGTCTGTGTCGAGATTCGCTTGTTCATGCGCCATTATAGAGTGGACTTTCTGACAAGCAAACGACGTGAGGCCGCCGGCGGTGGATCGAGCGGCCGGCCCCTGCCGCCGCCTCAGCTCATCGACTGCCGCTGCAGGCTGACGAAGAGGACGAAGCCGGCGCCGGCCTTGCCGATCACTGGGCCCTCGGCCTTGGCGAACCCGAGGGCCGTCAGCGGGCCGAGCATAAGAGCGGCGAAGAGCGCGATCCTGAGGCCGGAGGCAGCGGACTGGAGGAGCGTTGCGGACATGATCGGTTCCCTCAGGATGGCTTTGTTGTTGTTCGATGATGCCGTTTTGACACGCAGCGTCTGAACGCGCGCTGAGATGTCGGTTCATCGGCCGTTCATCGTCGGGGCCGCGGCCCGGCAGGCGGGCAGTCACGCGGACGTGAGGTGGAAGAGGACGGATCGGCCTTGACCGATGCAGTGTTCTTCCCAAATTGTTGGGGCATTCCCGATGCGTGCCGGCCGCCTGGTCCGGCAAGACGATCCGAAATCCCTTTGCGCCGATCCGGCAAACCCTCTTGAAGGAAACATTCATGGCCGCACCGATCGAACTCTATTACTGGCCGACACCCAACGGCTGGAAGATCTCCATCATGCTCGAGGAACTCGGCGTGCCCTACGAGGTCCGCTATGTCGATATCGGCAAGGGCGAGCAGTTCGCGCCCGACTTCCTGAAGATCTCCCCGAACAACCGGATGCCGGCGATCATCGATCCGGACGGCCCGGGCGGCGCGCCGATCTCGGTCTTCGAGTCCGGTGCCATCCTGCAGTATCTCGGCCGCAAGTACGGCAAGTTCTACCCGACCGACGAGCGCGCTCGCGTCGAGGTCGAGCAATGGCTGTTCTGGCAGGTCGGCGGTCTGGGTCCGATGGCTGGCCAGGCGCACCACTTCCGCCAGTATGCGCCGGAGAAGATCGAATACGGCATCAACCGCTACACCAACGAGGTGAACCGCCTCTACGGCGTGATGAACAAGCGGCTCGCCGATCGCGAATTTCTCGCCGGCGAATACTCGATCGCCGACATGGCCTGCATCGGCTGGGTGGTGCCGCACAAGAACCAGGGCCAGGACCTCGACGACTTCCCGAACCTGAAGCGCTGGTTCGAGACGATGATGGCCCGTCCCGCCGTCGAGCGCGGCATTGCCGTCGGCCAGGAGAAGCGCCGCAACGTCGCGACCGACGAAGAGGCGAAGAAGGTGCTGTTCAACCAGACGGCTCGCTGACCGTCACCTTCTGAAAACAACAAAAAAGAGGCCCGGAGGTCGCGAGACCGCCGGGCCGTTTTGCTTCTCGCCGGGTGCGCTCAGAGGCGCGACCAGGTCTGGCTCTTGCAGAGGATCGAGAGCACGCAGCCCTTCATCTTCAGCGCGTTGCCGGAGACCGTGCCGTAGCCCGAATAGGTCTTGTCGGTTTCCGGATCGGTGATCTCGCCCTTGTAGCTCCCGCCGTTGCCGCTCATCTTGCCGATCTGCTTGCCGGCGAACTTTCCGCTCTTCAGCGTGACGCAGAAGGCGCCGCCGCAGGGCGCGATCTGCGCCGTGGAGCCGCTTGCCGTCTTCCAGTTGCCTTCGATCGGCTCGGCGGCCTGGGCCGAGACGGCTCCGAACGCCAGCGCAATCGCCAGTATGATCTTCCGCATGTAACTCTTCCTCCCGAAATGATGCCCCAAGGCGGTGCGGACGGCCCGGCCTTCGCGAAGACAGGGGGACGCTCTTCCCTTCATCGCCCACGCCGGGGCCGTCTCGACATGGAAAATTATCTTACGCAGACGTAAAGGTAAATAGGGCTTCCTGGCCAAATTCTCGGGGGGCGGTGCGATGTCGACGCCGTGCCTCGCAGGGGAAGGACGCAGAAAACAATGGATTTCGTGGTTAGCGTTCGGTTGACGCCGAAATCTGAACGAAAGGTTAAAGGTGCGCGGAATTCCTTAATTTCCAGCGTCTCCGATGCTTAACGAAAACCCAATTTTACCAAGCATTTGTACTTTGTTTTCAGCAAATTAAGCATGGCCTTTAAGCGCCCGTTGAAAGCCCCGTGGCATAGTGGAGCCATCAAACGAGCAGGGAAACTGCCGGTCCGGAAGCCTCCACAAAGCGCCGCAAAAAGACGGCCGGGAGGCGGACGGAAAGCCCCGCAAGGGGAAAACAGGGAAAGAAAAGAAACGACAGGCAAGACAGGGACAAAACCGATGGCACGCTCAGACATGCAGACATCCGAAACGACCTTCGCGGCAGGCGACCTGCGCCCCGAAGCGCTCTGCGACATGGGGCTCATGTATGCGACGGGCCGCGGTTGCGCTCCCGACCTCGTCTCGGCCCACAAGTGGCTGAACATCGCGGCGATCCGTGGTTGCGACCGCGCCGCCGAACTGCGGGCCGATCTTGCGCAGTCGATGAGCAAGGCCGATCTCGCCACGGCCCTTCGCGAAGCCCGCGAATGGATGACGATGCACTGAGCGGCAGCAATTCTCCCCCGGCATCCGCCGGGGGACCTGAGACACGACCCTGGGGGAAACGGGGGTACGTGGGAGGGTTTCGGAAACGGAATCCGCATGACGAAAGGGTCGCGACCGGCAAGCCGGCGCGACCCTTTACGTTTCTCCGGGAGAGCCTCGGCCGCTCAGAGCGTTTTCAGCACCTTCGGCAGGCTCTCCTCGAAGAGATCGAGATCGGCGGCGAGGCCGGCGCTCACGCGGATGCAGCGGTTGAGCGGCGCGACACCCGGCATGCGGATGAAGACGCCGTGCTCCATCAGTCCGTCGACGATGGCGCGCGCGCGGATACCGTCGCCGCCGCAGTCGATCGCGACGAAGTTCGTTGCCGACGGCAGCGGCTTGAGCCCGTTCGCCCGCGCGATCGCGCTGATACGGTCGCGGGCGGCGAAGATGCGGCCGAGCACCTCGGAAAGGTAGGTCTGGTCGGCAAGGGCTGCGAGCGCCGCCTCGGTCGAAAGCCGCGCCATGCCGAAATGATTGCGGATCTTGTCGAAGGCAGAAACGGTGCCGGGCGTGCCGATCGCATAGCCGACGCGGGCGCCGGCAAGACCGTAGGCCTTCGAGAAGGTGCGGGTGCGCAGCACGTTCGGCAGGTCGATGAGGTCGGCGATCGGCGGCGCCGAGCCCGCGGGTGCAGTCTCGCAATAGGCTTCGTCCAGCACCAGCAGCGTGGTCTCCGGCAGCGCACGGGCAAAGGCGGTGATGCTCGCCGCGTCCCACCAGCTTCCCATCGGATTGTCGGGATTGGCGAAATAGACGAGCGGCGCGTTCTCCCGCTTCACCGCGGCCAGCAGGCCGTCGAGATCTTCGCGGTCGTCGACATAAGGCACTGTGACCAGCCGGCCGCCGAAACCGTTGACGTGGAAGTTGAAGGTCGGATAGCCGCCGAGCGAGGTGACGACCGGCATTCCGGGCTCGATGACGAGGCGGACGATCAGTCCGAGCAGGCTGTCGACGCCTTCGCCGACGGCGATGTTTGCCGGTGCGGTGCCGAGATGGGCGGCGAGTGCCGCCTTCAGGGCATGGTTTTCCGGGTCATTGTACTTCCAGATTTCTCCGGATGTGGCGGCGATGGTTGCAAGCACCGAAGGTGCAGGGCCGAAGCCGCTTTCATTGGCGCCGATGCGGGCGAGCACCGGCCGCCCGCGCTGGCGCTCGATGGCCTCGGGGCCGACGAAGGGAACGGTAGAGGGTAGGGCGCTGATCAGCGGCGTGAAGCGCGAAAAGGCGGTCATTCGGCAAATTTCCCGGCAGGTTGCGAAATGCCGGTACAATAGGAACAACGGTGGCCGGCGCAAGGCCGGATTGACCGCTTTCGGTTCAGCCGCGCTTTGCCTTGCCCAGATTTTCGCCGATCATGAAATCGGCACGCACGATCCGGTGCAGCATGTTTTCCGGCAGGGCCATGATGAACTTGACGCCGACCCGGCTGCCGTTGCGATAGACCTCGGCGCAGCCGATGCGTTCGGAGATGCCGAGCACCTGCAGGTAATAATGTTCCGGCAGGCCGATGGTGGTCGCGAGGTGGATGCCTGCGCCGCCCTGCGAGATGTCGACGATCTCGCAGTGACGCATGGTGATGCCGGAAAGGCCTCGGTTCACCGCGACGATACGGGCCGGACGCTTCACGTAGAAGCGTTCCCATCGTCGTTCGTACATTTCCGATTGCACCTTTGCCAGATGCGTCGCGCGCAGCATGCTCACGTCCCAAAACCCCCGAAAGACGGTGCCTTTTATCGAGGCTGCAGCAAAACCATTGTCTTGCCGTCAACGGATTTCATCGCTTTTTAGCGAAATGGCGTTTTGCCGGATAACCGGGGATGGGGATGCCGACCACCGCGTTGTTATTTGATCGCAATCAATGTTGAGAGGCCCCGACTGGCCTAACCTTTCAAAGAACGGACGTCCTTGTCGCCGCGTGCGGAGGGCGATACCGGGGCAAGTATATTCGCGCTTGCTTGAACAGGCCGGACGACATGCCTACAATCATCAAAAAGGGGCGCGTGGCCCCGCAACCAAGGAGGCAGACATGAGCCGGATCGTTATTGGTCGGAAAGCCTGGGTGGTGGTATGCGACGGCGGCAAGGCGCTGTTCCTGCGCAATGACGGGGATGCCGACCTTGTCAACCTGACGGTCGCCGATCACATGGGGCAGCATGTCGAGGCGACGCGCGACCTCGGAACGGACCAGCCCGGCCGTGCCTTCTCCTCGGCGGGAGCCGGACGCAGCGCCATGGGCGAGACCGACTGGCACGAGCAGGCCGAGGCGGACTTCCTGAAGGACATCGCCGCAAAGATCTCCGAACTGGTCGAGGCACATGAGATCCCGGCGCTCATCCTCGTTGCGCCGCCGAGGGCGCTCGGCATCCTTCGCCATGCACTGGACGGACTGCCGGACGGCGTCATCCGCGCCGAGGTGGCCAAGGATCTGGTGAAGGAGACCGTCCCGGAAATCGAGAAGCATCTCGCATCGCTGAAATAACCATCGGCGAGCGGACAAGAAAACGCCTCCGGTCTTGCGGCCGGAGGCGTTTGCGTAAGCTCGCAGAGGCGTTTTCTAGATTTCGAACGAGAGCCGCACCACGTGGTGCAGGAACTCCGGATCGATCAGCATGTTGAAGCCGACAGTCACCTTTTCTTCCTCCCGGCGGATGAAGGTGCAGCCGATCTCGTCGTGAATGCCGAGGATTTCGAGAAAGAAGTGGTTGGGCAGTATCACGTGCGGGCTGAGTTCGATCTCGGCCCCGTAGAGCGAGATCGTCCTGACGAGGCAGCGCAGCGAGTTCTTGGTGCTCAGGTGATGGCCGACGAAGACGATCTTGCCGGGCCGGTCGACCGAGTATTTCTCGTAGACCTGGTCCTGCGGAATATCCCTTTTGGCGTCCGGTGTGATCTTCAGAGGCATTTCACCCTCCCTGAATTGACGTCAGGGCTTCAATCTAGCGAAAGATTACTGACGTTTCCTCAACGCGGATCCTCGTTTTTCCCGTTTGCCGGCGGCAGTGCGGCCACTCTCCTTGACAGACCGGCTCCGGCACCCCATTAAAAAGGCCGGTTGAGGCGCCGGCCGCTCGCGGGTGAAAACCTTTGGTGAAGTCCTCCCTCGTTCATGGAAAGCCCATCACGTGCATGCGTCATGGGGCAATGCGAGCCCCCTGTTCAAGAATACGCGTGCGACGGAAGAAGGAGGCTGCCATGACCATGGCCCATCTGACCATTGACGATCTGAAATCCCAGGCCCGCCGGCTGCGCGAGGCGATGTCCGCCGCGGGAACGCCGCTGACCCACAGCGCCGCGCTCGAACTCGTCGCGAAAAGCCACGGCGCGCGCGACTGGAACACGCTGTCGGCACTTGCTGCCAGAACCGACAACCTCCCTACACCGCCTGCGACCGTCGGCGCGGTCGTGACCGGTGAGTATCTCGGTCAGCGATTCCGCGGCAAGGTGCTCGCGCTGCGCAAGCTGTCGAACAGCGATTATCACGCGATCACGCTGCATTTCGACGAACCGGTCGACATCGTGACCTTCGACAGCTTCTCGGCGTTTCGCCAGCGCGTCAGCGGCACGATCGACGGGCGAGGGGTCTCACCCCAGCGCACTTCGAACGGCCGTCCGCACATCGTGCTCGACGCATAGCGCCGACCGGTTCCCAATCCATCCAGTTCGAAGACGCGGTCCGGAACGGCTTCATTGCCGGTCCGGCGCCCGTCGTCAGGATTCGCCATGACATCCCAATCTCTCGGAAATCCCTATCTCGCCGGAAGCATTCCCCGGCTCTTCCTGCGCACGGCGACGCCGATCGTCGTCATCATGCTTCTGAACGGCCTCTACGTGATCGTCGATGCCTGGTTCCTCGGTGCCTATGTGGGTGCTGCGGCACTCTCCGCGGTGACGCTGCTCTTTCCCGCACTGATGGCCATGCTGGCATTGCAGTCGCTCGTCGCCTCCGGCATGGCGAGCATCCTCGCCCGGCGTCTCGGCGCGGGAGAAGGGGCGGGGGCGTCATCGGTCGTCGCCTCCGCTCGCCGGCTGGCACTCGCGATCACGGCCCTTCTCAACCTCTTCTACTGGACGCTCGGCCGGGATCTCATCCCTCAGGCGGCCGGTGGCGACGGCGAGGTGGCGAGGCTCGCCCAAGCCTTCATGGCGGTCGCCGTCGTCGCTCATCCGGTCGCAATGTTGCTGGCCGTCGAGATCGACCGGCTGCGCTGCGAGGGCAGGATCGCAATCATGACCCGCATCACGGTCGCGGCCGCACTCCTCAACATTCTCCTCAACTGGCTGATGATCGCCGTGCTCGGGCTGGAAGCAGCGGGCTCGGCGCTGAGTTCCGCCAGCGCCCAGGCGGCATGTCTCGCCGCCGTCCTCACGTGGCGCAGGCGTCACGCGGCCGGTGAGGCGATCGAGGGCGGGCGGTCGAGCCTCGGGGAGATGCGCGGCATTCTCGCCCTCGGCGCGCCGGCAAGTCTCGGGCTTCTCGGCATCTCGCTCGCCTCGGCGGCGATCATCGTCAATCTCGCGCAGTGGCAGACGGTGCACTACGTCGAGACGGTGGCCGCCTATGGCATCGTGACCCGCATCCTCTCCTTCGCCTACCTGCCGCTGATGGGGCTGGGGCTCGCCTTCCAGACGATCTGCGGCAACAATTTCGGCGCCGGAGAGCGGAAGCGGGTGGCCGGGAGTCTGGCGATCGCCGTCATTTCGGCCTTCTTCTACTGCCTTGCCGTCGAGGTGCTCGTCGTGCTGGCGGCCGGGCCGATCGGCCGGGCATTTTCCGCCGACGCGCTGGTGGCGGCCGAATTCGTCCGGATCATCCCCTGGATGCTCGCCGTCTATATCCTGTTCGGTCCGGTGATGATGCTCGGGGCCTATTTCCAGGCGATCGGCGATGCGGGGCGGGCGGCCCTCTTCGGACTGGCACGGCCGTATCTGCTCTCGATCCCGCTCACCTTCCTCTTGCCGTTTTTCTTCGGCGAGGCGGGGATCTGGCGGGTCGCGCTCTTTGCCGAGACGGGCATGCTGGCACTGGCGGCGCTGGTGATTACGCACGGCCGCCGCCGCGGCCTGCCTTACGGCTTGCTGCCGGCCTGAGCGGTGGCGGCCACGGCATTCGGCATTGACACGGCGCGCGTCGTCACCACAAGGTTCGCCCATGTCAATGCCCGAAGAACTCGCCGACTGCCTCGTCCTCAATACGGTCTCCGCGGCGCGCGCGCTGCTGCGCCGCTACGACGCCAGGCTGAAGCCCTTCGGCGTCACGGTGCAGCAGTTCTCGCTTCTCGGGGCAATCCGCGCCCACCCGGAGGAGCCCGTGGCCGCGCTGGCGCAGCGCATCTCGCTCGACCGCACCAGCCTGACCCGCAATCTGGACCTCCTCGAACGTAAGGGCCTTGTCCGCCGTCTCGCCGGTCCCTCCGGCAATGCCAGGTTCTGCGCCCTGACGGAGGCGGGAGACGCACTGCTCGACCAGCTCATCGTCGAATGGCGCAAGGCCCAGCCGGGCCTGCTGACCGGCCTTTCCGCCGACGAGATCGCCACCTACCTCAAGGTTGCCCGCCATCTGGCGTGATGAGTCTTCGCTTTGCCGCGGCAAGTTGCTGCTTGTATCGTGTATATGCACAGTGTAAATGCACGAGCGCAGAACAGCACAAGCGGGAGATCGCGCATGCAAGAACCAATCGTCATAACGGGCCTCGGTGCCGTCTCACCTTTGGGCGCCGGCGTCGATGCCACCTGGAGCCGGTTGCTGGCCGGCGAGAGCGGCATTCGCACCAATACGCGCTTTGACACCGAAGGCTGGAAATGCCGGATCGCCGGGCTGGTGCCGGACCGCGCGGACGACCCGCAGGGCTTCGATCCAGAGGCGGCGATGGACCCGCGGGAACTCCGGCGCAGCGACCTCTTCATCCACTATGCCATGGCGGCGGCAAAGGAGGCGCTGGACCAGGCCGGCTGGCATCCGGAAGATCCGGCCGACGGCATGCGCACGGCGACCATCATCGGCACCGGTGTCGGCGGCGTGCCGGCGATCACCGCGGCGACGGAACTGATCCGCACCTCCGGCACGCGGCGCCTCTCGCCCTTCGTCGTTCCCTCCTTCTTGCCCAATCTCGCGACCGGGCAGGTTTCCATCCGCTTCGGCTTTCACGGTCCGTCAGGCGCTCCGGTCACGGCCTGCGCCGCTTCCGCGCAGGCAATCGGCGATGCCATGCGCCTGATCCGCAACGGCGAGGCCGACATCGCGCTCTGCGGCGGCACGGAGGCCTGCGTGGACCCGGTCGCGATCGGGGGCTTTACCGCGGCAAAGGCGCTCTCTTTCGGCTTCAACGACGAGCCGTATCGCGCCTCCCGTCCCTTCGATGCCCGTCACGACGGCTTCGTCCTTTCCGAGGGTGCCGCCATGCTCGTCATCGAACGGCTTGGCCATGCCGAGGCGCGGGGTGCCCGTCCGCTGGCGGTGCTCTCCGGCTACGGCACCACCACCGACGCCCATCACGTGACGGCGGGCTGGCCCGACGGGCGCGAGGCGGCCCGCGCGATGGAACTGGCGCTCGCCGCGGCAGGGCTTGCGCCGGATAAGATCGGCTACGTCAATGCACACGCGACATCGACGCCGGTCGGCGATGCAGCGGAACTGGCAGCCCTGGAAAGGGTCTTCGGCCCGCGCGGCGGGGGCGTCGCGGTGAGTTCCACCAAATCGGCGACGGGACACATGCTCGGAGCGGCCGGTGCGATCGAGGCCGTCTTCTCGGTCCTCGCGATCCGCGACGGGCTGCTGCCGGCCGGCCTGAATATCGAGGAGCCGGCGCCGGAGGCGGAGGGCTTCAATCTGCTGACCGGCAAGGCGTCGCCGGTTCGCGTCGACCATGTCCTGTCGAACGCCTTCGGTTTTGGCGGGGTGAACGCCGCCCTGGTCTTCAGCCGCTTCGCGTGACGCTCAAAGAAGAAGCCGCGCCGGTCGCCCGGCACGGCTTCTCATGGATCGGGACTGTCGCCGAGGCTTACTGGAACGCCTGCAGGCCGGTCTGGGCGCGTCCGAGGATCAGCGCATGGATGTCGTGCGTGCCCTCGTAGGTGTTGACGGCCTCGAGGTTCATGACGTGGCGGATGACGCCGTATTCGTCGGAAACGCCGTTGCCGCCGTGCATGTCACGGGCGACGCGGGCGATGTCGAGCGCCTTGCCGCAGTTGTTGCGCTTCATCATCGAGATGAGTTCGGCCGGTGCGCGATGCTCGTCGAAGAGCCGTCCGAGGCGCAGCACGCCCTGAAGCCCGAGGGCGATCTCGGTTTCCATGTCGGCGAGCTTCTTCTGGACGAGCTGGGTGGCGGCGAGCGGCTTGCCGAACTGCTTGCGATCGAGCGTGTACTGCCGTGCGGCATGCCAGCAGAATTCGGCGGCACCCAATGCACCCCAGGCGATGCCGTAGCGGGCGCGGTTGAGGCAGCCGAACGGGCCGGCGAGACCGGCGACGTGCGGCAGCAGGTTTTCCTCCGGAACGAAGACTTCGTCCATCTGGATCATGCCGGTGACGGAGGCGCGCAGCGAGAACTTGCCTTCGATCTTCGGGGTTTCAAAACCCTTCATCCCGCGTTCGAGGATGAAGCCCTTGATCTTGCCGTCATGCGCGTCGGACTTCGCCCAGACGACAGCGACGTCGGCGATCGGCGAATTGGTGATCCAGTTCTTGGCGCCGGAAACGAGATAGCCGCCGTCGACCTTCTTCGCGCGGGTGATCATCGAGCCCGGATCGGAGCCGTGGTCGGGCTCGGTGAGGCCGAAGCAGCCGACCCACTCGCCGCTTGCAAGCTTCGGCAGGTATTTGGCGCGCTGTTCGTCGGTGCCGTAGGCGAAGATCGGGTGCATGACGAGCGACGACTGCACCGACATTGCGGAGCGATAGCCCGAATCGACGCGCTCGACCTCGCGGGCGACGAGGCCGTAAGAGACGTAGTTGGCGCCGACGCCACCGAATTCCTCAGGGATGGTCGGGCCGAGGAGACCGAGTTCACCCATTTCGGTCATGATCTCGCGATGGAAGATCTCGTGACGGTTCGCCTCGGTCACGCGGCTCGCGAGTTTGTCCTGGCAGTAGGCGCGAGCGGTGTCGCGGATCATGCGCTCTTCGTCGGTCAACTGCTCCTCGAGGAGGAAGGGGTCGTCCCAGACGAAGGCGGCCATCTTGGCACGCGCCTGTTCCGGTGTCGCTGGATGGTGGTCTGTCATGTCGCCCTCCCTGCATGAATTCGATGGATTTTGGTCTATTGCTACATCACCTTTCATGGAAGGAAAAGCCTGAAATTTGCGGCGATTAGCCAAAATCGTTTGAAATTTCCGGGCGCATGATATCATTCCATTTAGGAATGATCTTGACCAATCCCTTGACCGCGAAACGAAAAAGGCCCGACACCTCTTCCAAGGTGCCGGGCCTTCGCTTCATCCCTGGTGGATCAGAGATAAAAGTCGCTCGTATACATTTTCGAGAGGCCGGAGACCGCCACCTGGAAGTCGGCGACGCCGTCGCCGTTCACGTCGCCGGAAAGAACGCCGCCCGAGAACCGCAACTCGCCCTCGGTGTGGCTGAAGGC
Organism: Ciceribacter azotifigens; assembly: GCF_048159625.1. Taxonomy (NCBI): domain Bacteria; kingdom Pseudomonadati; phylum Pseudomonadota; class Alphaproteobacteria; order Hyphomicrobiales; family Rhizobiaceae; genus Ciceribacter; species Ciceribacter azotifigens. Next base: position 144,353 of record NZ_JBLQTA010000002.1, read on the forward strand.
CGCCGTGCCGATGAAGTCGAAGGCCTGGTTGCCGGAAAGGCCGCTGTCGGCGTCGATCGAGCGAAGGTCGATCTTGTCGCTTTCGCTGTGATAGAAGTCGGTGATGACGTCGCGATAGGTACCAACGCGGCTGTCGGTGAGCTTGGTGAAATGAAAGATGTCGGCGCCGGTGCCGCCGGTCATGACGTCGCGACCGGCATCGCCGTAGAGCCTGTCGTTGCCCGAGCCGCCGTAGATGCGGTCGTTGCCGTTGCCGCCCATCAGGATGTCGTTGCCGCCATAGCCGTTCAGAAGGTCGTTGCCGTTGTCGCCCCAGAGCGTGTTCGCGACGTTCGATCCGAGGATCGTGTCGGCGTAGCCCGTACCGACGGCGTTCTCGATGCTGATCAGCGTTTCTTCCTCATAGCCGGTCGCGGTGGCATAGCCGTTGCCGAGGTCGATCTTGATGCCGTAGCCCCTGAGGTCGGCATCGCCGTCCTGGATCTTGTAGCTGATCAGGTCCGTGCCGGTGCCGCCGTGGAAGGTGTTCTCCCAGCCGACCGAATAGAAGCGGTCATTCCCGGCCTCGCCGTTATAGATGCTCTGGTAGGTGTAGACCTGGATCGCGTCGTTGCCGTCGCCGGCGTTCACCTGGTCGACGTAATCCGTCGCGGTCGAGAAGCCGGTTCCGAGATAGACGTCGTCGCCGAGGCCGAGATAGATGCGGTTGCCGCCTTCGAAGGTGTTTTCGACCCGGTCGTTGCCGCTACCGGCGTTCACGTAGTTGAAGCCGCCATAGTAGCCGCCCAGATTGAGATAGATCCGGTCGTTGCCGCCATAGGCGTAGATGTTCACGTAAGGGTAGCCGTCCTGGTAGATGACGTCGTTGTAGCTCGTGCCGTAGATATTGGTTGCCATCGGGATGTCCTCCTGGATGCGGGCTTGGCAGGGATAGTCGCCTCGCATGGCTGAATGCAGGCTGAACGGCGGAATTGTCGTGGCAGGAGCGCTGTTTGCTTGACGGGCCGGCGGCTTTGGCGGTACCCCTTTAAGCCATTTCTTCCGCCGGTGCGCTGGCGATTTTCCACGCCATATTTCGGATTTTGCAGGAGAGCAACGTGACGGGCAGACTGGTCATCGTCGGGGCAGGTCAGGCAGGATTTGCCGTCGCAGCCAAGCTCCGGAGCCTGAAGGATATGCGGCCGATCACCATTCTCGGCGCCGAGGATTGCCTTCCCTACCAGCGCCCGCCGCTTTCCAAGAAATACCTGCTCGGCGAAATGACCTTCGACAGGCTGCTGTTCCGTCCCGAAAGCTGGTTCGCAGAGAATGCGGTCGAGATCCGGCTTTCGACCCCGGTCGAGGAGATCGCCCGCGACGAGAAGGTCGTCCGTCTCTTCGACGGAAGCACGATTGCTTACGAAACGCTGGTGCTGGCGACCGGCGCGACGCCACGGCGACTGCCGGCTGCGATCGGCGGCGATCTCGACGGCGTCTATACCGTTCGCGACCGCAAGGATGCGGACCTGATGGCCGGAGAGATGAAGGAAGGGCGTCGGCTTCTCATCGTCGGCGGCGGCTATATCGGCCTCGAAGCGGCGGCGGTCGCCCGCAAGCTCGGCGTCGAGGTCACGCTGATCGAAATGGCCGACCGCATCCTGCAGCGCGTCGCCGCGAAGGAAACGGCGGACGCCATGCGCGCCATCCACCGGAAGAACGGCGTCGACATCCGCGAGAAGACAGGGCTCGTGCGCCTGATCGGCGAGGCGGGCAGGGTCAAGGGCGCCGAGCTTTCCGACGGTTCGGCGCTCGACGTCGACTTCGTGATCGTCGGCATCGGCGTGACGCCGAACGACCGGCTGGCGGTCGACGCCGGTCTCGACGCGGCCGGCGGCATCGTCGTCGATGCGTTTGCCCGTACCTCCGATCCGTCGATCTACGCGGCCGGCGACTGCACGGTCTTCACCTGGAAGGGCGCGCAGGTTCGGCTCGAATCGGTGCAGAACGCAGTCGATCAGGCGGAGGCGGCTGCCGCGGTCATCGCCGGCGGCGACGATCCCTATGATCCGAAGCCGTGGTTCTGGTCCGACCAGTATGACGTCAAGCTGCAGATCGCCGGCTTCAATCTCGGCTATGACGAAACCGTGGTGCGGCCCGGTGCCCGCGAGGAGAGCCTCTCGGTCTGGTATTATAAAAAAAGACAGTTGGTCGCGGTGGATGCTATCAACGACGCCAAGGCCTACGTGACCGGCAAGAAGCTGCTGGAACTCGGCCGCAACGCCGACAAGGCGGCGGTCGCCGACCCCGCCTTCGATCTCAAGACGCTGCTTTCCTGAGGTGAACCGATGGCTGCCCGCGAAAACCTGTTCAAGAAAGCGATCCGAGAAGGTCGGCCGCAGATCGGCCTCTGGCTCGACATGGCCGATGCGCTCGCCGCCGAGATCGCCGGTCACGCCGGTTTCGACTGGCTGGTGATTGACGGGGAGCACGGGCCGAACGACCTGCGCAGCATTCTCGCCCAGCTTCAGGCGCTCTCGTCGTCGACCGCCGAGCCGGTGGTGCGCGCGCCGGTTGGCGAGACATGGGTGATCAAGCAATTGCTCGATATCGGTGCGCGGACGCTGCTGATCCCGATGGTCGGTTCGGCCGAACAGGCGCGTGAGCTGGTGCGGGCGGTCCGTTACCCGCCGCATGGCGTGCGCGGTGTCGGTGCTGCCGTCGCTCGCGCCTCGGCCTTCAGCACCATTCCCGATTATGTCGACACGGCTTCAGACGGCATCTGCCTTCTCGTGCAGGCGGAAAGCAGGGCGGCGATCGCCGATCTTGAGAACATCGCCGCAGTCGACGGGGTCGACGGCGTCTTCATCGGCCCGGCCGATCTCGCTGCCGACATGGGTTTCCTTGGCCGGATGGAAGCGCCGGAGGTCCAGTCGGTGATCGAAAACGCGATCGCCACGATCGTGAAGGCCGGCAAGGCCGCCGGCATCCTGACCTTCAACGAGGAGCTCAACCGTCGCTATCTCGCACTCGGCGCGAGCTTCATCGCGGTCGGCGCGGACGTCACAGAATTCTCCGACGCACTGCGAAGTCTGCGGTCGCGCTATCGCGACGGTGAGTCGGGCCCCGACGTGGCCACCCGCGCTGGGTATTGACGCGGCAGCATGGGTCACGCCGCAGGGGAGGCGACGTCCGAGGCACCACCGCGGCGCTTCTTTCGAGATATCTGCGAATTTGGGAAGGGCGATGCCCGGACGGGCGGAGGACGACGCTGCGGAAGAGGGCGCGGCGATTACTTGGCGGAAGCCGCGCGCTCCAGGATCGGAACGCACATGTCGAGATCATGCGAGGCGAGGTGCGCATAGCGCATGGTCATCTGCAGGGTCTGGTGGCCGAGCCACATCTGGACGCGGCGGATGTCGATGCCGCCCTGCACGAGGCGCGAGGCGCAGGTATGGCGCAGGATGTGCGGAACGACATCCTTGTCGTCTCCGAGGCCGATCGCGTCCTTCGCCTGGTGCCAGGCGATGCGGAAGCGCTGCTGGTCGATGTCGCTGAACGGCCCCGGCTTGCGCTTGTCGGAAGCAGCGATCGCCTTCGCCGCGCGATGGGTGAGGGGGACCGAGCGGCTGCGTCCAGACTTGGTGACCCAGAAGGTGACGCGGCTTTCGGTGATGTCGCCCCAGCGCAGGTCGAGGCCCTCGCTCAGGCGCGCACCGGTATCGACGAGGAAGAGGCAGAATCGATAGTAGAGTTCGGAATGCGCCCGGATCTCGCTGAACAGCGCAACTTCTTCCTCTCCGTCGAGGAAACGGATGCGTCCGGCCTTTTCTTTCTGCCGTTTGAACTCCGGCAGACTGTGTATGTCGCCCATCTTGTACGCCTTTCGCAGTAGTTTGCTTAAGGCCGCCATCTTGCGGTTGATGGTGGCATTGCTGTTACCGCGCTTGCGCAACTTACCAATCAGTTGGTCGAGCATTTCCTGGGAGAAGGAGGAAAAGCTCGGAGTATCCAGAAGATCGTGAAGCTCATTAATGAAATTGGTGACATTGTATTTATGGCTGCCGTTGAGCCAGAGGAGATCGCCGTACTTGCCGAACATGGCCCGTAGCGAGGTCTCCTTCACCTCCATCGGAGTGTTGAGGCGATACTGGTAATGAACAAGATAGGACGGTAGTTCGACCTGCTGATCGAAATCGAGTGCCTTCGTCTCCGCCTTGCTCACGCTCAAATCCCTCAAAAAAACGCAAAAAACCTACGTCCCGCACAAGGGCGGGCTCATAAAGCTATGCCTAAAATCTATCTTCAACAACCATGCAAATGCGCGGGTTAGTCATTCCATGCCAGTGCAGACTGTGGACTCTTGCAAACCTCCCTCTTTCTTTCGGATATCAAAATCGTTGTGAACAAAGGAAAGATCTTCAGCCCCGACGCCTCCCACGATCGGGAAAGGTCCGGCTCGAAAGCCGGACCTCAATTTCACGTGATCGCCTGACGATCAGAAGGAGCGTTCCAGGCGGAAGAAGCCGTCCCAGACGCCGTCTACGCCGTCGGCATCGGTGTACTGAACCGAAACCTTGGTGCTCAGGCCTTCCGCGATCGCGTAGTCGAGGGTCACGCCGGCGCGCCATGCGTCGTCGTTCGAGAACTCGTCTGCAGTGATCAGGCCAGTGTTCCACCAGTACTGGAAGCCGGGGGTCAGGCTCAGCTTGTCGGTGAGCTTGGCCGAGTACGAAGCGGCAACGGTCCATTCCGAGATGTCGTAGTAGGCATTCGCGCCGGACGACCAGATGGCAGCGAGGCCGAGCGTGCCCGGGCCGACTTCAGCTTCGAGGATACCGCGGATCGCACCGTTTTCAGCTGCGAAGTCGTAGCCGCCGAGCAGGTAGCCGGTGACCGGACCGAAGGTGGCCGAAACCTGGGCTTCGATACCGACGCCGTCCGTGCCGCTGTAGTCGATCGGGAAGCCCGTGTAGCTGTCGGACAGTTCGTCTACGAAGAAGCCGACCTTGAAGGCGTCGGAAGCATACTCGTAGCCGATCGCGTTGATGCGGTTCGAGCCGAGATCGTCGGTTTCGCCTTCGAGACCGGCATCCCAGTAGTTGTACATGTAGCCGACCTTGAAGCCGCCAGCCGTGATGTAGGCTTCGTCGATTTCGAAGGCGCCACCGTTGTAGTCTTCTTCAGCCCAGGTACGCAGGGCGATGAAGGAGCCGATGGTGCCGATTTCGGAATCGTTCTTGGCTTCGACCGAGAGATAGGCGCGGGTACGGGCGTCCATCTCGAACTCGTCAACGCCGGCCGGAACGTTCGGATCATCAATCCAATCCAGCTGAGCGCGGACGTAGCCACCGATCTTGAGGCAGGTTTCGGTGCCGGGGATGTAGAAGTAGCCGGTGCCGAAAGCGTCGCAAACGCGAACGTATTCCATCGGCTCGGGCTCGGCAGCAACGATAGCGTCGGCAGCCTGAGCGCCGGAAACTACTGCGAGAGCAGCAGCGGAGCCGAGAAGAAGGCTCTTGATGTTCATATTGACCTCCAGTCAAGTTTCGTATGGGTCTGGGTTCTTTGGCTGAAGGACAGCATTCCCTGCCCCATCCCCGTCGGTTTCAGAAGACGGACGATCCACCGCCTCGCTTCCGAGATTGAAAATACAAAACGCGACCGGTCATGCAATCACCAAACAGCCGAAAGGAAGAGATCGCGTGCCCCTTCCCACCGGGCTGTTGCCGAAAGGACACAAACCGGCCAGCGGACCGGCCATCTTCTTTACTCTTTGTTAAGAAAGTCCTTTCTTATGCGGCACTTAACGAAGCTTTGCAACGGGCGGACCCGCTTGGGGATCTCTCCGATTCTGCTTCTCTCTTGCCTGGGGACAGGGGGTTTTCCGGCCGGGCGACGCGCGGGGTAGGTGGTCGGGTGTCCCAAGTTGACACGCGGACGACCTGGTCCGGGGGCTCGAATCCGCCGTCCCGGACCATCGGCACCGAATCGCCGTGCCCCTCGGGCGGACGATTCGCTGCCCGGGCAGCTCGGCGGCACCGGACGATGGGGAAAATGTGAAATCCGGCGAAAAGGCCTTGCAATCGGACCCTTATGCAAATAATCAGGCCGCACCGGAGAGGTGGCCGAGTGGTCGAAGGCGCTCCCCTGCTAAGGGAGTATACGTCAAAAGCGTATCGAGGGTTCGAATCCCTTCCTCTCCGCCACTATGTCTGCGTCGACACCATCGACCCGATGCCCCACACGGCACATTTCATCTTCACCGCTTTCCTTTGACCGCAACGCTCGCCGAGCACTGTCTCGAGCGACCATGAAGCTGCGCATTCCAGGCTTCTGACGTCATCGAAAACTGCGCCGAACGATGCCTCTTCTACACAAGGGGAAGGTGTCGATCTCCATAACCTATTGATTTAAAACATAATCACGCTCCATCAATCATGACCTCCCCTTAAAATTGACTGGAGGTCAATATGAACATCAAGAGCCTTCTTCTCGGCTCCGCTGCTGCTCTCGCAGTAGTTTCCGGCGCTCAGGCTGCCGACGCTATCGTTGCTGCCGAGCCCGAGCCGATGGAATACGTTCGCGTTTGCGACGCTTTCGGCACCGGCTACTTCTACATCCCCGGCACCGAAACCTGCCTCAAGATCAGCGGTTCGGTTCGCGCTCAGCTGAACTGGGGCTATGACAACAACACCGACGACAGCGACTGGGATGCCCGCACCCGCGGTCTCGTTCAGTTCGACGCCAAGAACGACTCGGAAGTCGGCACGATCAGCTCGACGATCGTTTTCTACGCTTGGGGTGAAGAAGACGGCACCAACAGCGCCTTCCAGCTCGACGAAGCTTCGATCTCCGTCGGCGGCTTCAAGGTTGGTTACTTCTACAACTACTGGGATTCCGGTCTCGCTGGCGAAACCGACGAACTCGGCTCGAACCTGATCAACTCGATCGGTTACGAATATGCTGCTGACGCCTTCAAGGTCGGCGTTTTCGTTGACGAACTGCACGCTTCGGCTGCTGGCGAAACCGACGGCGTCGGTATCGAAGGTCAGGTTTCGGCCACCTTCGGTCCGGTTACCGCCTACCTGCTCGGCGCCTATGACTTCGCTCGCGAAGAAGGCGCAGTCCGTGGTATCGTAGAAGCTGAAGTCGGCCCGGGCACGCTCGGCGTCGCCGCCATCTACTCGACCGGCGTCAACCAGTACTACAGCGCGTCTGAATGGACCGTTGCTGCTTCGTACGCTGCAAAGCTCACCGACAAGCTGACCCTGACCCCCGGTGCCCAGTACTGGTGGAACGTTGACTTTGTTGACGTCGACGCTTGGAAGGCTGGCGTAACCCTCGACTACGCAATCGCCGAAGGTCTCGCTGCCAAGGTTTCGGTTCAGTATGGCGACTCCGACGCCGCTGGCGACGAAGGCGCATGGGGTGGTTTCTTCCGCCTGCAGCGTTCGTTCTAATAAGATCACCCGATCTTATAGGGAAAGCCCGGCATTCGTGCCGGGCTTTTTCGTTTGTAAAGGCGGAGATGAGGCTTCGCTCGTGAGTTGCGACGGCAATGCCGCTCAGCCGACGCTTCCCGCGAGAAAGTCGTGGATCTCCTGCGGCAGCCCGTCGAAATGCAGGAGCGGGGGGTGTCCTTGACCGTGCGCTGTCGACCACCTGAGGGCCGGGTGCCGCCGCGCCATCTGCCTAACCGTCTCCTCGGACAGAAGCGTCGAGCGCTCGCCGCGGACCACCATCAGCGGCAGGGCGGCGAAGGCTTCGAACTGCGGCCAGAGGTCCGGCAGCGGAGCACTTACATCCGCAGCGACCATCGCCGCGGCAATCGCCGGGTCGCAGTCCGCCTCGATCACCCCGTCCCGATCGTGGTAGATGGCGCGTGCCATCTCCTGCCAGTCGTCGTCGCCGAGTGCCGGGAAATGCGAACCGTGCACGGCCCGCAGATGCTCCGCCGCCTGCGCGAAGCCCGAAAGCCGGACGGTCCGGCCGAGATAGGATTGTATGTGCCGCAACCCCTCCGCCTCGATGACTGGGCCGATATCGTTCAGGATGACGGCCGCGAGTAGATCGGGTTTGAGTGCGGCGAGGATGTGGAGGATGAGGCCACCGCGCGAGGTGCCGATGAAGGCGGCGCGGGCGATGCCGAGCGTCTCGCAGACAGCGATCACATCACCGGCTTCGACCGGAACGGTGTAGCGGCTCGGGTCGGGATCGCGACCGGATGCACCGCGGCCGCGCGAATCGATTGTCACTACCTTGAGGGGACGCTCGGGATGGTTCGCCAGCCAGCGGGCGAGCGGCGCGAAGTCGCGGCCGTTGCGGGTGAGCCCGGCGAGGCAGACGACCGGCGTTCCGCCGACCGCCTCTCCGAAGATGCGGCCGCGCAGCGTCAGGCCGTCGGGAACCGTTACCTCGAACACTGCGAAATCCTCGGTTCCGTCTGCTACCATGCCATCCTCCCGGCCTTCCCTGCACGGCGGCAAGATGCCGCCATGTCTAAAAGTCACACGAAAGCAAAGGGTTGTCGACAGGCGATACTAGCGCCCGTAGCGCAGGTCGTGGACGATGTCAGCCGTCTGTCCGAGGCGGGTCTTGTAGATCTGGTAGTTCTCCATCACCCGCTGCACGTAGTTGCGTGTCTCGGGGAAGGGGATGCGCTCGATCCAGTCGACGACCTCGTCGATCGGCTTGCCGCGTGGGTCGCCGTAGCGGGCGATCCATTCCGGCACCCGCTTCGGCCCGGCATTGTAGGCGACGAAGGTGAGCACGTAGGAGCCGCCGAACCTGTCGATCTGCTCGCCGAGATAGTGTGCGCCGAGCGTCGCATTGTAGCCGGCGTCGGAGGTGAGCTTTTCCGGCGAATAGGCAAGACCGTAGCGTCCGGCGACGCCCTTCGCGGTCCCCGGCATTAGTTGCAGGAGCCCGCGGGCGTCCGCTGGCGATACGGCGGCCGGATTGAAGGCGCTTTCCTGCCGCGCGATCGCGTAGGCCAGCGCCTTGCCGGAACCGGCGATATTGGCGGAACTCGGAATGACGCCGATCGGGAAGGCGAGCGCCGGCACGTCGATGCCGCGGGAATAGGCGGTCTTGCCGATCTGCAAGGAGAGCTGGTGGCCGACGCCCTTCTCGGCCTTGGCGGCGAGAAGAGCCAATTCGCCGGGGCTGTCGAGCTGTTGTGCGAGCGCCCGGTAGAGGCTTTCCGCCCGCCAGCCGTGGCCTGCCGCTTCGAAGCGCGCGATCGCCTGCACCGCCTCGCGATTGGCGAAGGTCTGCCGCTCCTCGGGCGTCGGCGCGGGATAGGGGATGGCGAGCCCCGGCGATTTGAGCCGCGCCGCGGCAAGCTGGCCGTAGAAGGTGCTCGGATAGCGCGCGGCCTTCAGGAAGAAGTCCTTCGCCTCCGCCTTGCCACTCGCCTCGGCGGCGCGCCCGAGCCAGTACCAGGCGCGCGAAACCGAAAGCGGTTTCTGCGACACGGTGAGGATCTTGCGGAAATGGCCCGCGGCGGTCTCGGCGTCGCCGAGCCCGCGCAGTGCATACCAGCCGGCATGGAACTCGGCATCGACGATGTCGCTCGATTCGCTCGCGGTATGGCGCGATGTGACGCGGTAGGCTGCCCTGAAGTCGCCCTGGTCGGCGAGACCGCGGGCGACGATGCGCTGTTCGTTCCACCATTCGGTGGTGTTGACGAGTGCGGCGGCATCGCGCGGTGCCTTCGCCAGCAGGCTCGCGGCTTCCTCATATTTGTCCTGGCGGCGGAGATGTTCGATCCGCGCGAAGAGCAGGGCCGGATCCTTCGCCCAGCGCGGATCGACTGCCTTGAAGAGTTGCGGAGCCTTCGACGAGCGGTTGAGCACGGCGGTCCAGGCATTGTAGAGCGACTGCGCCTCGCCGAGGGTGGAGAAGCGTTTGGCCTGCGTCACCCGCCCGCGATAGAGAAGGTAGTCCATCCGCGCTTTGTGGTCCGCGGTGGTGAGAAGCCCCGAAAATTCCTTGAGGATCCTGTCTTCCATCGCCTTGTCGAGCGCCTCCCCGCGCCAGACGGCGCGAAGCGTGCGGGCGGCCGCAGCCTGGTTGCCGGTGGCAAGCTCTGCCCGCGCCAGGATCACCGCGCCCTCCGGCGTTTCCGGTTTTGTCGCGCCGAAGGCGGATAGCACGGCGTCGGCCGGCGGATTTTCCCGATAGAGCGCGCGTTCGGAATTGGCCCGGAAGGCGGAAAGTCTCGGCCAGCCGTCGAGCTCGCGTTGCGCGGCGGCGATGGCGGACGAGGGAATGCCCGGCAGGCCGGACATGGCGATCGACCAGGTGAGCATGTGCCGGTCGAGCGAGGCCGTCATCCGGTCGCGGATGGCGAGCGCCTCGGCACCGTCCTTGTTGGAGAGCGCGTCGAGCCCTTCCTTCAGCAGCGGATCGGCGACCGGCAGGCGCCCCATCCGCGGAATTGCGCCGGTGATCTCGAAGGTTGGCATCAGGGCAGCCTCCACGGGGCGCGTGGCGGGCTTCGACAGAGGCAAGGGTACGGTGCCGCCGTCCGGCGGGCCGGCCATGGCGGCAGTCGCCGCCAGCCCGAAACCGAAGGCGGAGGTCAGCAGAAGCGCTCTTTTCATCCCCGTACCCGATGGCAGATGTGGAATATCTCCATTAGCTGCTGAGCATATTAACGAAACCTTACCGCTGCGCCAGATTTTCCCGCTTTTACGCCGCCTGAAACTGTCATAAAACCGCGCCCGGTGCGCTTGCCGCGGCCAGGAGGCCGCAATAAGCTGCGCGCGTTCGTAACCGAGGAATGCGGCCGAAGCATGAATGCCGGCCGTGAGGAGTTTTATGCATGTTCCAGGGATCCATTCCTGCTCTCGTGACGCCGTTCACCGAAACCGGTGCGGTCGATGAGGCAGCCTTTGCAGCGCATGTGGAATGGCAGATCGCCGAAGGCTCGAGCGGCCTCGTGCCGGTCGGCACGACGGGTGAATCGCCGACCCTTTCCCATGCGGAGCACAAACGGGTCGTGGAACTGTGCGTCGAGGCGGCGAAGAAGCGGGTCCCGGTGATCGCCGGCGCCGGCTCCAACAACACGAACGAGGCGATCGAGCTCGCGCAGCACGCCGAGGCCGTCGGCGCAGACGCGCTTCTCGTCGTCACGCCCTATTACAACAAGCCGACCCAGAAGGGCCTCTTCGCCCATTTCGCGGCGGTCGCCGATGCGGTGAAGCTGCCGATCTTCATCTACAACATCCCCGGCCGCTCGGTGATCGACATGAGCCCGGAAACCATGGGCAAGCTCGCGAAGGCGCACAAGAACATCGTCGGCGTGAAGGACGCGACCGGCAAGATCGAGCGCGTCTCCGAGCAGCGGATCACCTGTGGCACGGACTTCATCCAGCTCTCCGGCGAGGATGCGACTGCGCTCGGCTTCAACGCCCATGGCGGCGTCGGTTGCATCTCGGTGACGGCGAACGCCGCCCCGCGGCTCTGCGCCGAATTCCAGGCGGCGACGCTCGCCGGCGACTACAAGAAGGCGCTCGAATACCAGGACCGGCTGATGCCGCTCCACAAGGCGATCTTCATCGAGCCCGGCCTCTGCGGCGTCAAATACGCGCTCTCCAAGCTCGGCCGGATGAGCCGCACGGTGCGCCTGCCGCTCCTGCCGACGCTCGAACCCGCCACCGAAGCGGCCATCGACGCTGCGCTGAAGCACGCGGGTCTGCTGGGCTGAGTATCCGAAACCGGAAAGTCTGAAGGCCGGGTGTGAGTGCCCGGCCTGCTGGCGATTTTGCCTATCCGGTCGGCGCGGCCACATAAAAAAGGCCCGCCCCGAGGGGCAGGCAAAGCCGCTCCGGGAGTAACGGAGCGGGGGGATATGAGACTACTCGTGCGTGACCACCTGTTCCGGAACGGGTCGTTTGTTGGAGACTGCGAGAGCCAGGCCCACCAGGATCACGATCACGCCTGCAATGAACAAGGCACCGAGTCGATCACCGAACATGAGCGACGCGGCGGTGATCCCGAATACGGGCTGAAGATATTGGACACTCGCGGCAACGCGGGCCGGAACGGCGCGAAGGATATAGAGCCAGAGTAGAAGGCCGGCGACCGTCACCATTGTGCCGAGGTAGACTGCTGTCCAAAGCGCCTGAACAGTCACCTGATATGGCGTGTTTGCCATCTCGACACCCGCCAGCGGCAAGATCGCGATCAGACCCGCCAGTGCGTTCCAGGCGGCAACCGGCAACGTGCCGTATTTCTCCGTCAGTTCCGCGCTCCAAATGTAATAGAAGGCGATTGCCACCGCCGAGACCAGCATCCAGGCGACCCCCGTCACCGTCGTCTTCGACAGGTCGTCGACGCCCGATCCGCTTCCGACCGCCACCAGCGCGATGCCCCCGAAAGCCAGGAAAAGGCCGACCCAATGCCTTCCTGCCACCGACTGACCAAGGCGCAGTGCGGCAAAGATTACGACAAAGATGGGGATCGTCGCCGACACGATCGTGCCGACGGATGCCGATGTTCCCTGCACGCCGAACGACTGGGCGACATTGCCCAAAGTGATGCCCATCACCCCGAGCGTGATGATGCTTGGCACCGCCCGGAGCGGCACCCGAAGTTGGCCCGCGGCCAGGATAAGCAGCAAGGGAACCGCGACCAGGAAACGCATCGCGGTGAACATCAGCGGCGGGACAGTCTCCAGGCCAAGCTTCGTTATCGGGATCGAGAGACCCCACATGACGGCAAGCAGGAGCATCGCCGCAACGTTTCGTGTCGAGGCTGACGCTTTGACGGCAGTGGCGACGTTCTGGTTCATAAAAGGCCGTTCAATCGTTGGGATAAGCGTGCATTAATGTCATCCATATGGTAGGTTTCCTCCTGATGACAAACGATTGTTCCTCACAGAATGCGTGAGGAAATATCACACATAAGAACCATGCCCGATCAACTTCCCCCGCTGCAGACCCTCCGCGCCTTCGAGGCGAGCGCACGACGGCTCTCCATGACCGGAGCGGCAGAGGAACTGCATCTGACGCACGGCGCCGTCAGCCGACAGATCAAGATGCTGGAGGGCCATCTGGGCGTCCCTCTCTTCCGTCGGCTGACAAGAAAGATCGAGTTGACCGAAGCCGGAGCGTCCTTCTTCGGTACAGTGACGAGGCTTCTGTCCGAGCTTGGCCGCGAGGCAGAGGCGATCCGAAGCCGCAATGATACGACGCGCCTCGTCATCAGCTCCGGCATCTCGTTCGCCAGCAAGTGGCTGACACCCCGTCTCCACAGGTTGATGGCGCAGTATCCGGACCTCGACGTGCATCTCGAAGTTACAGACACGTGGGTGGACTTCACAAAAAGCCAGGTCGATGTTGCGCTTCGTTACGGAGGGGGCTCCTATCCGGCGGCGACAGCCGAGCGCATCATGAACGAGACGGTTTCGCCAGTATGCGCTCCGCAATACCTGGAGCGGGTCGGCGGCCTTTCCGACCCAGCCGATCTGGAGAAATGTCAGCTCATCCATGAGATCGGCATGACTGCGACGTGGGAGCGGTGGTTCGCGCTGGTGGGGCTACCCTTTTCGAAAACACGTGGCGCGGGTTACAGCCATGGCAGCATGTCCATCGAAGCTGCCATCCGAGGTGAAGGCGTGGCGTTGGGACGAAGTGTGCTGGTCGCCGAAGACCTTGCCCAAGGCCGTCTCTTGGCGCCGTTCCCGAAGGCGAGGCTGGACGTCGAGTGAGGCTATGACCTCGTTTACCGGGCGGGAAGTCAGGATCATCCGAAGGTTCGGGCGTTCCGTCGCTGGATCACAGATGAGGTGCGGGAAAAGTCCTAAAAGACGCCGCACAGGTCCGCTCGTGACGCGAAGCCGACGCCATGACGCCAATCGTGAGTTTCGGGGGTGGCTTTCCTGACGGAGGACGTTCCATGGCAGCGTCGGGATCAGTGTGTACGCCCCCGCCTTTATTTCCCCGCCGCTCTGTACTACATCCATGCGACAAGAGCCGGCGGGTGCCCGTCGCCGGTTAAGAGAAGAACGGTCCGGGCAGATTGGAAGATGAGATTATGGCCCCCAAAGGCAGCCAGCGCACGGTCAACAAGATTGTCGCGGAGAACCGCAAGGCCCGCTTCAATTACGAGATCATCGACACCTATGAAGCGGGGCTGGTCCTGACCGGCACCGAGGTCAAGTCGTTGCGCGAAGGCAAGGCCAACATCGCCGAATCCTATGCCTCCGACGAGGGCGACGAGATCTGGCTGATCAATGCCTATCTGCCGGAATACCTGCAGGCGAACCGCTTCAACCACGAGCCGCGCCGCCGTCGCAAGCTCTTGCTGTCGAAGCGCGAGATCAACCGCCTGCGCGCCGCCGTCAACCGAGAGGGCATGACGCTGGTCCCGCTCAAGGTCTATTTCAACGAAAAGGGCCGCGCCAAGCTCGAACTCGCGCTCGCCAAGGGCAAGAAGCTGCACGACAAGCGCGAGACGGAGAAGGAGCGCGACTGGAACCGCCAGAAGAGCCGCCTCCTGAAGGCCGGCTGATGAGCGCAGCACCTGCCGAACTCTTGAAGGTGACTGTCGGTCCCTTCACCTTCGTCGCCCGTTTCGAGACCGAAAAGGCGCCGGAAACCTGCCGTATCTTCAAGAGCTTCCTGCCGTTCCGCAACCAGACGATCCATTCGCGCTGGAGCGGCGAGGCGGTCTGGGTGCCGCTCGGCGATTTCGCGTTCGGCGCCGGCTTTGAAAACCATACGAGCCACCCCTCGCGTGGCGACATCCTGCTCTATCCGGGCGGGTTCAGCGAGACGGAGCTGCTCTTCGCCTATGGCAGCTCGCATTTCGCGAGCAAGATGGGCGTGCTCGCGGGAAACCACTTCCTGACGGTGGTCGAGGGCCGCGAGCATCTGGAAGCCATGGGCCGCATGGTGCTCTGGCAGGGCGCTCAAGCCATCACGTTCGAGGCACTTTCGGCGTAACCTGCGTCGTCGCTACTCGGCGGCTTCGGCCGTCCGCTGACCGGCGGCCATGCGCCGCTCGTGTTCGAGAAGCCAGCGTTTCCGCCACAGTCCGCCGCCGTAGCCGGTCAACCCGCCGTCGGCGCCGATCACCCGGTGGCAGGGGATGACGATCGCGATCTGGTTGGCGCCGTTGGCGCGCCCGACCGCGCGGACGGAACCGGGTCTGCCCATCGCGGCGGCGAGCACGCCGTAGCTTTGCGACGTGCCGGGCGGGATCTGGCGAAGCGCGTCCCAGACCTCGCGTTCGAACGGCGTGCCGTGACCGGCGATCCGCACCTGGAAATCAGCACCGTCGCCGTCGAAATACCGGTTCAGCTCCTGCTCCACGATCTCGATCGGTGCCGCGCGCCCGAGCACGATGCCGCAACCGGTCCTTTCCCGGATGCGCCGGATTTCGGTCGGCAGGGCAGGGCGGTCGGCGAATTCGAGGAGATGCAGCGCGTGCTCGTCGGCGATCGCCATCATCGGGCCGATCGGCGTTTCGATCCAGGCGGCCTTGAGAAGGCCCTTGCCGCGCAGGTGACGCGGCGCGCTGCCGATGAGCTGGTTGATCGCGGCGCGAAAGCCGCTGCCGGATTCGAAGCCGGCGTCGAGCTGCGCCTCGATGACCGGTGCGCCTTCGGCCAGCGTTTCCGCGGCGAGTCCGACGCGGCGCAGGCGCGCGATTTCGAGGAAACTCATGCCGAACTGCCGCTTGAAGGCGCGCCTCACGGTGGAAAGATCGAGCCCCATCCCGAGAAGGTCGCTCTCCCGCCAGCGCCGCTCCGGCTCGCGCTCCAGCGCTTCGAGAAGCGAAGTGACGGTCGGGTCGTTGTCCTTGTAGCGCAGCATCGGCCGGCAACGCAGGCAGGGGCGGTAGCCCGCTTCGAGGCAGGCGGCGATGCTCTCTTCAAAGACGCAGTTCTCGCGCTTGGGCTTGCGGGCCGGGCAGGTCAGCCGGCAGAAGATCCGCGTCGTGGTGACGCAGACATAGGCGAAGCCTTCATAGGCCGCGTCGCGCTTCAGGAGCGCATCGTAAAGGGTGTCGTCTGTGGGGCGGTTGAACAGCATGCATCTGTTTTACCCCGGACGGAGAACGAATGCCGCCGGAAAAAGAGCATGGATTCTCTTTTCCGGCGGTTCGTGGTTCGTGACGTCAAGCGGCGTAGGACGGGCGATACTGGCTCGGTGCCGGCGTGTGGACCTGCGAACGCGAGACATTGAAGCGCGACAGCTGGGCATTCAGCTGCCCGGCGATCTGGTTGAGCTCGTGCGTCGCGGCATTGGTTTCCTCGACCATCGCGGCGTTCTGCTGGGTCATCTGATCCATGCTGTTGATCGCCTTGTTGATCTCGCCGATGCCGGAGGACTGCTCCTGCGACGAGGTGGCGATCGCCGTGATGTGCTCGTTGATCGCGTGCACCTGCCCGCCGATCGTGCGCAGGGCCTCGCCGGTGCGATTGACGAGCGAGACACCGCGAGCGACGTCCTGCGACGCACGGTCGATCAGGCTCTTGATTTCGCCTGCTGCCGAGGCGGAGCGTTGTGCGAGCTCGCGGACTTCCTGCGCGACGACGGCAAAGCCGCGCCCGCTTTCCCCCGCGCGGGCCGCTTCCACGCCGGCATTGAGCGCCAGCAGATTGGTCTGGAACGAAATCTCGTCGATGACGCTGATGATCTGGGTGATCCTGCGCGACGATTGCTCTATCTCGCCCATCGCGTTGATCGCTTCTTCGACGATCTCTCCGGAACGCACGGCTTCCTGCGCCGAGGCGTGGACGGCGGTCATCGCCTCCTGGGTGCGCTGGGTGGCCTGTCGCGAGACGGCCGTGATTTCATCGAGCGCGGCGGCCGTTTCTTCGAGCGCAGCCGCCTGCTGCTCGGTACGTTGCGCCATGTTGTCGGTCGCGGCTGTAAGCTCGCGTGTGCTTCCCGATACGCGGCGCGTCTCGTCGACGATCGCTGCAAACGCGGTCCCCAAGGCTTCAAGCGCCTGGTTGTAGTTCTCGCGCAGGCGCACGAAGCGCGGCGAAAGCGGCTCTTCGATGCGGACGGAAAGGTCGCCCGTTCTCAGAGCGTCGAGTGCCCGGTCGATCGCGGCCAGCGCATCCTCCTGCTCGGCTTCCAGTCTTTCGCGCTCCCGCTCTGCCGTCTCGCGCTCTTCGGCGAGTGCCTCAAGGTAGACGGAGATCGAATAGTCCATGTCGAGCATGGCGGCCTTCAGGACCGCGCTGATACCGTCGGAAATGCGCTTTGCCTTCTTTGCCTGAAGCATGCCCTTCAGTTCACTCTTCACGACGGCGTCGAGCAGGCCTTCGAGTACCAGCGCGTAGCCGCCGATATACCATCGCGGTTCGAGTCCGAGCCGGGCATGGGTGCGGCCGATGGCGGTCACCGCATTCACATACTGGTCGTCGAACCGGCCGGAGGTGATTAGCGACCAGTGACTGCGCTGCCTGTCCTTGGCGTGCGAAATGTGGGCGTCGCTCGAAAAAAGGCGAGCTGTTTCGGGGTTGGCCTTCGCTGCCGCGTAAAAGGCGTCGAGTGCCGGACCGACGGAGGTGTTGATTACGGGTTGAAGGGCAATCAGCGTTTCAATTTGCGCTTTATCAAATTTTAGAAACGAGAGGCGATCTGTGAGGTCGGAACGGGTCCGGTAGGAACTGGTCATTGCTGCACTGCTGTCTGTCATGCCGTGCGGTGGGGAGCCGCGAGGCGAATAGCGGAAGCCATTCTTCCGTACATGATCCTCCGCTCAAATACTTAAGAAACAAATAAATATAGTGAGAGCTAAGCATCGGTGCCGCGGCTCCATGCCCAAAAAAGGTGCAAACGCCAAAATTCCCGGCACGTCGCGGTGCCGGGCTCGGGAGGCTGACGGAGCAGCCGAAGCCTCTATTCCTCGATGTCTTCGCCGGCGTCCGGTTCGACCGGCGCACGGGCCATGCGCTCGCTCGGATCGCGGCCGATCTCCGCCTTGAGGCTGACGAGATCGATGAAATGGTCGGACTGCCGCCGCAGGTCGTCGGCGATCATCGGCGGCTGCGTGGCCATGGTGGATACCACGGAGACCTTGCGGCCCTTTCGCTGCAGCGCCTCGACCAGCGTGGTGAAATCGCCGTCGCCGGAAAAGATCACCAGATGATCGGCCGTTTCCGCCTGCTCCATCGCGTCGATGGCAAGCTCGATGTCCATGTTGCCCTTGACCTTGCGGCGGCCCATGGAATCGGTGAACTCCTTCGCAGGCTTTGTAACGACCTTGTAACCGTTATAGTCGAGCCAGTCGATCAGCGGGCGGATCGACGAATATTCCTGGTCTTCGATCAACGCCGTATAATAGTAGGCGCGCAGCAGGTAGCCGCGCTTCTGGAAGGCCTTCAACAGCTTGCGGTAGTCGATATCGAAGCCGAGACTCTTGGAGGCCGCGTAGAGATTCGCGCCGTCGATGAAGAGTGCGAGCTTTTCGCGTGGATCAAACATGCGCAATATCCCTTTGGATCTAAACGAGCACAGCGGAAAAACTATGCAAAGTCAGGAAGTTGCCTTTGATGTATGAACGATTCCATAAAATTATGAACTGTTCATATAAGAATCATGTAGTCCACGGCGGACCACATTCCAAGCACGTTTTGATTGAGGCGTGAAAATTTCCACGTCGATTGCAGCATGGATTGCGGTGCAATGTCACGCTGCGATCAAGGAAAAACTTGAATTCGGCGCCCATTGATTGTATCGGGCGTGTTAATCCCGAAAGATCATGACCGTAAAGGACAGGCTATGGCCCGTGTCACCGTTGAAGATTGCATCGACAAAGTAGATAACCGCTTCGAGCTCGTTCTGCTCGCCAGCCATCGTGCACGGCAGATCTCGCAGGGTTCGCAGATCACCGTCGATCGCGACAATGACAAGAATCCGGTCGTCGCCCTGCGCGAGATCGCTGACGAGACCCTTTCTCCGGGCGACCTCAAGGAAGACCTCATCCATTCGCTGCAGAAGCATGTCGAAGTCGATGAACCGGAGCAGGATGCAAGCGCACTTCTTGCCACCGCCGCGGTTCGCAGCGAGGAAGAGGAAGAGATGCCGGAAACCGTGACCTTCGACCAGATGTCGGAAGAAGATCTTCTGGCCGGCATCGAAGGCCTCGTTCCGCCGGAAAAGAGCGACGATTACTAATCGTCAAGCAATCTCGGCCTAGTCTGTGCCGACGACAATGTATTCGTGTGCGCCGACCCCACGGGTTGGCGCGCTTTTCGTTTGTTGGAGTGGCTTTGGATGATGCGGCAATACGAGCTCGTGGAGCGGGTTCAGAAATACAAGCCCGATGCCAATGAAGCGCTGCTGAACAAAGCCTACGTCTATGCGATGCAGAAGCACGGAAAGCAGACCCGTGCGAGCGGCGACCCCTATATCTCCCATCCTCTCGAAGTCGCCGCGATCCTCACCGAGATGCGTCTCGACGAATCCACGATCGCCGTCGCCCTGCTGCATGACACGATCGAGGACACGACGGCGACCCGCGCCGAGATCGACGAGCTCTTCGGCGAGGACATCGGCCGGCTGGTCGAGGGGCTGACCAAACTCAAGAAGCTCGACCTCGTCACCAAGAAGGCCAAACAGGCGGAAAACCTCCGCAAGCTCCTGCTGGCGATTTCCGACGACGTGCGCGTGCTGCTCGTCAAGCTCGCCGACCGCCTGCACAACATGCGCACGCTCGAGCACATGAAGCCCGAGAAGCGCGCCCGCATCTCCGAAGAAACGATGGAGATCTATGCGCCGCTCGCCGGCCGCATGGGCATGCAGGACATGCGCGAGGAGCTGGAGGACCTGTCCTTCCGCTATATCAATCCCGAAGCCTACGAGACGGTGACCGAGCGCCTTGCGGAGCTTTCCCGCCGCAACGAGGGGCTGATCAAGAAGATCGAGGACGAGCTGCGCGATCTCCTCGTCGCCAACGGGCTGATCCACGCGGCGGTCAAGGGGCGGCAGAAAAAGCCCTATTCCGTGTTCCGCAAGATGCAGTCGAAGTCGCTCTCCTTCGAACAGCTCTCCGACGTCTACGGCTTCCGCATCATCGTCGACGACATCCCGTCCTGCTACCGTGCGCTCGGCATCGTCCACACCCGCTGGCGCGTGGTTCCCGGCCGCTTCAAGGACTACATCTCGACGCCGAAGCAGAACGACTACCGCTCGATCCACACCACCATCGTCGGCCCGTCGCGCCAGCGCATCGAGCTGCAGATCCGCACCAAGCGGATGCATGAGATCGCCGAGTACGGTATCGCCGCTCATGCGCTCTACAAGGACGGCGAGGCTGGCGGCGACGGCGAACTGCTGTCGCGCGAGAGCAATGCGTATTCCTGGCTCCGCCACACCATCGAGGCACTGGCCGAAGGCGACAACCCGGAGGAGTTCCTCGAACACACCAAGCTCGAGCTTTTCCAGGATCAGGTCTTCTGCTTCACACCGAAGGGCAAGCTGATCGCGCTGCCGCGCGGCGCGACCCCGATCGACTTCGCCTATGCGGTCCACACCAATATCGGCGACACCACGGTCGGGGCGAAGATCAACGGCTCGATCATGCCGCTCGTTACCCGCCTCAACAACGGCGACGAGGTGGAGATCATCCGCTCCGGCGTGCAGGTGCCGCCGGCCGCCTGGGAGCAGATCGTCGTCACCGGCAAGGCCCGTTCGGCGATCCGCCGCGCGACCCGCATGGCGATCCGCAAGCAGTATTCCGGCCTCGGTCACCGCATCCTCGAACGCACCTTCGAACGCGCCGGCAAGATCTTCTCGCGCGACGCGCTGCGGCCGGTGCTGCACCGTCTCGGCCACAAGGACGTCGAGGACGCGATCGCCGCCGTCGGTCGTGGCGAGATGTCGTCCATCGACGTGTTGCGGGCGGTCTTCCCCGATTACCAGGACGAGCGCGTGACGGTGAAGCCGGCGAGCGACGAGGGCTGGTTCAACATGAGCGGCGCCGACAGCATGGTCTTCCGCCTGCCGAACAAGGGCAAGCTCGCGGAAGGTGCCGGCGAGGGGCCGGAGCCGCTGCCGATCCGCGGGCTTTCCGGCAGCGCGCAGGTGCATTTTTCGCCGGCGGGCGCCGTACCCGGCGACCGTATCGTCGGCATCATGGAAGATGGCAAGGGCATCACCATCTATCCGATCCAGGCCTCGGCGCTGCAACGCTTCGACGAGGAGCCCGAACGCTGGATCGATGTCCGCTGGGACCTCGACGAGGCCAACAAGACGCGCTTCATCGCCCGCATCCTGATCAATGCGATCAACGAGCCGGGCGCGCTCGCCAAGGTCTCGCAGACCATGGCCGGCCTCGATGTCAACATCCGCACCCTCACGATGACCAGCGTCGCCACCGACTTCACCGAAATGGCGATCGACGTCGAGGTCTGGGACCTGCGCCAGCTCAACCAGCTGATCGCGCAAGTGAAGGACCTCGACTGCATCTCGACCGTCAAGCGCGTCTACGACTGAGGCGCCGCGGGGCTGCTGCAGTCCGGTTCGCCCTGAGTGGAGGGGCATTCTGCCTCGCAATTAAGCAGAACGGTAGCGAAAGACGTGTCGTCATGCGCTTTTCGCATGGCTGGGCACCGCTTCCATGCGTGGTGTCTTGTGCGCTGCACCATTATATTCGTGACCAGTGGAAATGATGAAAGAAGAGAGGGAAGACAATGTTTGCTCCCATTCGTAGACTGGCCCGCGCGCTGCACGTCCCGAGCATCGCCGAACGCGAAGCAGCCTATCTGAACGGCTCGCTCGACCTCGTCGATCTGGAATACCGCCAGCGGCAAATCGACCGCGGCCTGTTCCGCAACGGCCGGTAATCGCCTGCAAGACCCGCGCGCCCTTGAACGGCGCGCCGGCCGAGAAACGGTGACGATCCGGTGATTGAAGCCGGTCCACCCTTGTGTGACGACGGGCAGATACACTAAATGTGGCCCATGTCTCGTCGCCGCCGCAAAGCTCCGGATCTCCATGCGCCCCCGCCGGGCGCGGGTATATTGTCCGTCTCGCCGCTTTCCCTGCCGGCGGAACAGGGCCGCTCACGGTCATCCGAACTGGGGCCGCGATGATGTCCGACGCAGTGCAGGGGGCTTCATGATCATCGGTATCGGCAGCGACCTCGCCGACATCCGGCGCGTCGAACGCTCGATTGCGCGCTTCGGTGAGCGCTTTACCGGGCGCTGCTTCACCGACGCCGAGCGTGAGCGTGCCGATGGCGGCAAGAACCGCGCAGCCTCCTACGCCAAGCGTTTCGCTGCCAAGGAGGCGCTGTCGAAGGCGCTCGGCACCGGCATGTCGCAAGGCGTCTTCTGGAAGGATATCGGCGTCGTCAATTCCGTGCATGGCAAGCCGTCGTTCGTGCTGACCGGTGCGACGGCGGAGCTCCTGCGCTCCATGACGCCGGCGGGCCACGAGCCCGTGGTCCATCTCACCATGACCGACGAATTTCCCTATGCCCAGGCCTTCGTGGTCATCGAAGCGCGGCCGGTTGCGCCGTGACGGAGCGTCTGGCTTCATTCCGGCCGTTGCGCCGGCGGTGCGGCGGAATTTCACGGGCTTTCCCGTTGCCGCCGCGGGCCGAAGCGACTAGACAGGGCGTAATTTCGCGAAGAAGGAACCAAGCGGCGTGACCGAGCAAGCTGAAAAGAAAGCCAGTGGGCTGTGGGAAAACATCAAGGTCATCATCCAGGCTCTTCTGCTGGCGGTGATCATTCGTACCGTACTCTTCCAGCCCTTCACCATCCCGTCCGGCTCGATGATGCCGACGCTGCTCGTCGGCGACTACATCTTCGTCAACAAGTTCGCCTACGGCTATTCGAAGTATTCGCTGCCCTTCTCGCCCGATCTTTTCGAAGGCCGGATCTTCGCCAGCGAGCCAAAGCGCGGCGACATCGTGGTCTTCCGCTTCCCGCCGAACCCGGACATCGACTACATCAAGCGTCTGATCGGGCTTCCGGGCGACCGCATCCAGGTGATCGACGACGTGCTCTACGTCAACGGCCAGCCGGTGCCGCGCCAGCCCGACGGCACTTTCACCTCCGACTACCGCCAGGACCCGGGCGCAGACGTGCCGGTCTTCCGCGAGACGCTCGACAACGGCGTGACCTATGACACGCTCGACCAGTCGCCGACCTCGCGCGGAGACAACACCCGCGAGTTCATCGTGCCGGAAGGCCATTATTTCATGATGGGCGACAACCGCGACAACTCGCTCGACAGCCGCTTCGACGTAGGCATGGTGCCCGCCGCGAACCTCGTCGGCCGTGCGTCGATGATCTTCTTCTCGCTCGGCAACGACACGTCGTTCCGCGAAGTCTGGAAGTGGCCGGCCAACATGCGCTGGGATCGGCTGTTCAAGGTCGTTCAATGAAGAAGGCAAAGGGGCTCTCGGCGGAGGACAGGGCGCAGGCGGAGGCCGTGATCGGCTACGCCTTCGCCGACAAGCAGCGGCTCGATCGCGCGCTCACCCATGCGAGCGCCACGCTCGCCCGGGGCGGTGATTACGAGCGGCTGGAATTCCTCGGCGACCGTGTGCTCGGCCTCTGCATTGCGGAGCTCCTGTTTTCTTCCTTCAAGAGCGCGACGGAAGGCGAGCTTTCCGTCCGCTTCAATCAGCTCGTCAGCGCCGAAACCTGCGCGGCGATTGCCGACGAGCTGCAGCTTCACCGCTTCATCCGCACCGGTGCCGATGTCAAGAAACTGACCGGCAAGAACATGCTGAACGTCCGCGCCGACGTGGTGGAAAGCCTGATTGCGGCGATCTATCTGGATGCCGGCCTCGAAGCCGCGCGCGCCTTCGTGCTGAAGCACTGGAGCGCGAGGGCCGCCCGTGCCGACGGCGCCCGGCGCGACGCCAAGACGGAGCTGCAGGAATGGGCGCACGCAAAGCACGCGGTCACGCCCGTCTACAAGGTTGCGGAACGCAGCGGACCGGATCATGATCCGCGCTTTACCGTGACCGTCGAAATTCCGGGGATCGCCCCCGAAACGGGAACCGAACGTTCCAAGCGCGCGGCCGAGCAGGTCGCCGCCACGAAAATGCTGGAGCGCGAGGGCGTCTGGCAGAAAACCGCCCCTTGAGGCTGATGGATATCTATGACCGACAATGACAACATGGCCGCCGTGGGCGGCGAGCATTCCGGCGATCAGCCGACCCGTTCGGGCTTCGTCGCCCTGATCGGCCCGACCAATGCCGGCAAGTCGACGCTCGTCAACCGCCTGGTCGGCGCCAAGGTGTCGATCGTCAGCCACAAGGTGCAGACGACGCGCGCAGTGATGCGCGGCATCGCCATCCACCAGAACGCGCAGATCGTGTTCATGGACACGCCCGGCATCTTCAAGCCGCGTCGCAAGCTCGACCGGGCGATGGTGACGTCTGCCTGGGGTGGAGCCAAGGATGCCGACCTGATCCTGCTCCTGATCGACAGCGAACGGGGGCTACGCGGCGATGCCGAGGCGATCCTGGAAGCACTGAAGGAGGTTCCGCAACCGAAGATCCTCGTGCTCAACAAGATCGACCGCGTGCAGCCGGAACAGCTGCTGAAGCTTGCCGCCGCCGCCAACGAGGCGGTGAGGTTCGACCGCACCTTCATGATTTCCGCGACGACGGGTTCGGGCTGCGGGGACCTCATGGACTATCTGGCGACGACGCTGCCGGAAGGCCCCTGGTACTATCCGGAGGACCAGATCTCGGACCTGCCGATGCGTCAGCTCGCCGCCGAGATCACCCGCGAGAAGCTTTTCCTCCGGCTACACCAGGAACTGCCCTACGCCTCGCATGTCGAGACGGAGAAGTGGGAAGAGCGCAAGGACGGCTCGGTGCGCATAGAGCAGGTGATCTACGTCGAGCGCGAGAGCCAGAAGAAAATCGTGCTCGGCAAGGCCGGCGAGGCGATCAAGGCGATCTCCACCGCCTCGCGCAAGGAGCTCTCGGAAATCCTCGAGCAGCCGGTGCACCTCTTCCTGTTCGTCAAGGTCCGCGAGAACTGGGGCAACGATCCCGAGCGCTACCGCGAAATGGGTCTCGAATTTCCGAAGGGCTGAGCGGCCGGACCGCGGTCAGGCCTTCAGCCGCCGCGCCACCATCTTCGCGATCGGCGGCCCAATCAGGATGATGATGAAGAGACGCGCGGTCTGCAGGGCCATCACGAAGGAGACGTCGACCGGCGTCGAGGCGGCGATGATCGCGACCGAATCGAGCCCGCCGGGGCTGGTCGCGAGATAGGCGGTCAGCAGGTCGACGCCGAGCGTCGCCCAGAGCAGGACCGCGAGCGCGCCGCAAAAGGCGATCAGCACGACGATCGAGAGCATGACCTGCGGCAGGGCACTGGTCGCATGGCGTAGAATGCGCCGGGTGAAGCCGAGGCCGATCTTCCAGCCGAGCACGCCGTAGGAAATGGCGAGCAGCCATGGCGGCAGCTCGATCTGCAGGTGGCCCGTCGTCGAAAGTGCGACGGTGGCGATCATCGGCAGCAGCATGGTGCCGGCCGGAAGCTTGAGCAGGGCGCCGACAGCGCTTGCCGCGAAGGCGACGGCAAGCGTTTCGAAAAGGGCGAACACGTCGACCGGACGGAACCAGTCGATCGGCTGGGCCTCGCCGCCGGTGGCATGGAAGGCAAGCGCCGCGATGACCGAGGCGGCGGAGGCGACACAAACCACGCGGAGATACTGCATGAAGGCGACGAGGCGGGCATCCGCGCCGTAGGCCTCCGCCATCAGCATCATTGCCGAGGCGGCGCCGGCAGACGTGCCCCAGATCGCGGTCGTGCCGGGCAGGATGCCGCTCCGGGCCATCAGGTAGCCCGTGACCGTGCTGGCGAGCACGATCGCCAGCACGACCGAGAGGAAGAGCGGCCAGCCGTGAAGGAAGGTTTCCGCGATCTTCATGTCCAGCGCACGAGCGATCACGCAGCCGATCATCGAATGGGCGGCGAAATAGGGCATGCGCGGCACGGAGAGACGCGCGCCATTGGTCGCCACGGCGATCGCCGCCAGCATGGGGCCGAGCAGCAGGGCGCCGGGAATGCCGATTTCTTCGAGTATCGCGGCAAGCACGACGGAAAACAGGAGGAGGACCGCCCAGCGCAGCACCGCCGGCAGCCGCGTCAGCAGGCCGGGTTCCAGTGCGGGTTCGGTCGACGGACGGTCGTCAGATGACATTCGGGGGAGGCTCGCATCGGGAAGGGCGTCGTGCTTCGGCTACTATACCGATTCCTGACGAAATGTATCGCGCGGGTGGCAGGAAATCGCCGCCCGGTCGTTTTCCTCCTGCCGGCGGACCTGTGCCGGGCGGTCGATCTGGTGTAGAACGAAATCATGCAATGGACCGACGAAGCGATATTCCTGGGCGCCCGGCGCCACGGCGAAACGAGCATCATCGCCGAGATGATGACCCGCGAGCACGGCCGGCATCTCGGCCTCGTGCGCGGTGGACGCTCCCGCACCATGCAGCCGATGCTGCAGCCGGGAAACCGGCTCGACGTCGTCTGGCGCGCACGCCTCGACGAACATCTCGGCGAATACCGGGTGGAGCCGCTGACGTTGCGGGCCGCCCGGCTGATGGAGACGGCGACCGCCGTATACGGGGTGCAGGCGCTCGCGGCCCTTCTGCGGCTTCTTCCCGAGCGTGATCCGCATCCGCATCTCTTCGGAATGCTCGACATCATCCTCGACCACCTGCACGAGGCGCAGGCGGCCGGTGAACTGTTCGTCCGCTTCGAGCTTGCAGTGCTGAACGATCTGGGTTTCGGGCTCGATCTCGCCCAGTGCGCGGCGACCGGCACGCGGGAAGACCTCGTCTACGTTTCTCCGAAGTCGGGCCGCGCCGTCTGCCGGGAGGCAGGAGAGCCCTGGGCCGACAAGATGCTGACCCTGCCGCCTTTTCTTTCCGCCGGTGCGTCGAGTGCGGCGACGTCCGAAAGCCTGGCCGATGCTTTCCGCCTGACGGGATTCTTTCTCGGCAGGCATGTCTACGAGCCGCGGGGCATCACGCCCGGCGCGGCTCGCGAGGGTTTTCTTCAGGCTGCATTGAAGGCCTTGCGCGCCGGTGAGCCGGAGAGCGCATTGGCGGCGTGCGCGAACATCGCCTGACCGTCCCCGCCGTTCTTCTTCATGTGGTCGTGGATCGCGAGCTGCAGCTCGACGATGTTGCGGTAGGTGCCGCCATCCAGCTCGATGACCGGAAACTTGACGGCGATGAACTTGATCCGATCACCGTCGGGAACGGAAATCCCGACCGGGACTCCGGCATATTCGATAACTCTCTTTTCCATAATCAATATCCCCGCCCGCGCATCCCGCGCGGACAATCGTTGCACTCAGCTTGTGAAGTTCAGTGATTGTTCGGCGTCACATTCGACACACGGATCGGCATTTGCCGGCCGTGCGCACGCCATTGGGGGATTGATGCCAAGGACGGGCGGCATGAAGGAATACAACACGCATTTCGCTGACCTCCTTTTGGCAGGGACTCGTTGATCGGCGTCCCGGGTTGAAACTGTTGGTCCGGCAATCGAACCAGCTGGCTCAAGGTAGGCGCGAGGTGCTTCTCCGTCAACCTTCAGCGGGTGAAAAATAAAATAATATTTTGTGACACTGCGATTGTGAGTGCATTGCGGCAAAAAATCATCGCCTTTGCCGCAATTGCTAAAAAATGTGTTCGCTCGTGAAGCCTTACGCCGCCGCCGGCAGCGCACGCTCCACAGGACGTTCGGCGATCGGCCAGTGGACGATTGCGGCAAATACGCCGAGTGCCACGCCGAACCACCAGACGGTGTCGTAGGAGCCCATGCGGTCGTAGAGATAGCCGCCCATCCACACGCCGAGGAAGGAGCCGATCTGGTGAGAGAGGAACACCAGTCCGCCGAGCAGGCCGAGATGGCGGGTGCCGAACATGATGGCGACGAGCGCATTGGTCGGCGGCACGGTCGAGAGCCACAGCAGCCCCATCACGATCGCGAAGGCGATCACCGTGAGCGGCGTCTGCGGCAGGAGCAGAAAAGCCGTGACCGCCACCGAGCGGGCGAGATAGATGAAGGCGAGGAAATACGGCTTCGAATAGCGCTGCGAGATGAAGCCGGAGGCGAGCGAGCCGATCACGTTGAAGAAGCCGATCAACGCCATGGCAATCACCGCATAGCGAGCGTCGATGCCGATGTCGCCGAGATAGGCCGGGAAGTGGGCGGTGATGAAGGCGACCTGAAAGCCGCAGACGAAGAAGCCGCTGGTCAGCAGCAGGTAGCTGCGGTGTCCGAACGCTTCCCGCAGGGCTTCCGCGACCGTCTGCTGGGCCTGCGCCTTCGACTGGGTGCCGGAATTGGCGTTGCCGCGCAGCGGGTAGGCGAGCAGCGGCACGATCAGCATCAGGGCGCCGAGCCAGACGAGACTGTCCGACCAGCCGAAGTTCGAGATCAGCGCCTGGCTGAGCGGTGCAAACAGGAACATGCCTGCCGATCCTGCGGCAGTCCCGATACCGAAGGCAAAGGAGCGTTGCTCGGGCGTGACATTGCGGGCGAAGGCCGAAAGCACGATGCCGAACGACCCCGCGGCGACCGCAAGGCCGACCAGCAGGCCGCCGCCGATATGCAGCCAGACCGGTGAGGACGCATGGGCCATGACGGTGAGGCCGGCGGCATAGAGCAGGCCGGAAAGGGTCAGCACCCGCCCGGTGCCGTATTTGTCGGCGAGCGCACCGAAGAACGGCTGACCGAGACCCCAGGCGAGGTTCTGGATCGCCATCGCAAGCCCGAAGGTCGAGCGGTCCCAGCCGGTGTCGGAAAGCATCGGCAGCTGGAAGAAACCCATGGCCGAGCGAGGCCCGAAGGTCATCATCGCGATCAGCGAGCCGCTGACGATAATCAGCCAGGGCATGGGGTTTCGCGTGGTCGTGGTCATGGATTCCGTCTCCTGTTTCGGCCGCAGACGATAGAGCGCCTCAGGATCACCGAAAAGCGCGTTTTCCTGAATGAATCATCAGGGGAATTGATGGCCGTCAATGTTGGGGTGCGGTGAGTTGATGGGTCGAGGGCGGCGGCGGTCATCGCTGCTTGATCGCCCAGCCTTCGGCCCGCGTATCGACGACGGTCACGGCATCACCGATCGCGATTTTTCCTTCGCCGCGGGGCACGGCGTTCCAGCCGAAGAGCGGGCCGGGAACGCGGCGGTCGGCCGACATGCGCAGGCGCCCCATCGCCGGCATCGGGCTGGCGCCCTTGCGGGAGCCGGTCGACTGGTCCTGCGTGGTGATGATGCAGCGTGAACACGGCTTTACGAGATCGAGCCGCACACCGGCGATCTCGATGGCCGCCCAGCGGTCTTCAGCCCAGGCCTCGTCGCAGTCAATGACGATGTTCGGGCGGAAACGCTCCATGCCGACGGTGCCCTCTCCATGGGCCTCCATGTCCGCATTGAGCGCCTTCAAGGATCCGGTGGTGGTGACGAGCACCTGGTAGCCGTCGGCGAACGAAACTGGCGTATCCGGGCCGGCCCATTCGGCGCTCGCGGTGCGGTGTGCCTCGCCGTCGAAGAAGACGAGCTTCAACTCCCGTCCGAACCACTCCGAAAGCCGGAGGTTGACGCTCTCGTCGGCCACCGCGGCGCTGACGATCGACTTCCACACGGCGACGTCCATACGGTGCTCGGGATGCGGCGGTGCCACCATCATTTCGCGTCCGTCGTCGAGGCGCAGCATGAGGTGGGAAGAGGCGGGCAGCGCCGTAAGGCGGGCGAGATCCGGCAGTTCGCGCTGGGTGACGAAGTGCCCGTCCGGTCCCGTCAGCATCATGCGCCGGTCGCCGCCAAGCCCGCGGGCATCGACGCGGGCGGCGGGGAGGGCAATGCCGCGTCCGCTCTTCAAGGGGTAGATGTTGAGTTCGGTAACCTGCATTTCGTAAGTCTCAGATCTCGTCGATGAACTCCGCGAGGACCGTCTTCAGTCGGTCGTGGCGCTCACGGGCGATCAGGCGGCCCGCTTCGGTCTGGAAATTGTCGGACAGCTTGAACAGCTTGGCGGCGAAATGGTCGATGGCGAACGCGCGGTCGTCGAGGGCCCGATGCTCGGCGAGCGGATCGGCCGGATCATAGAGGGCCGACCCCATGCGCCCGGCGGTGTAGAAGCAGCGCGCGGCGCCCACCATGCCGATCGCATCAAGCCGGTCGGCATCCTGCAGGATGCGTGCCTCCAAGGTCTCCGGCCGGATATTGGCCGAGAAACTGTGGGCGGCGATCGCGTGGGCGACGGCGGCGGTCTCCAGGCTGTCCCATCCAAGACCCGCCAGGATGCCGCTTGCCTTTTCCGCTGCAAGCCGAGAGGCCTGGGACCTCAGTGGCGAGCTTTTCTCGACCGCGACGCAGTCGTGCAGGAGGACCGAGGCGGCCAGAATGCGGGTGTCGCCTCCCTCGTCGCTGGCGATCCGCATGGCGTTGCGGAACACCCTCAGCACATGCGCAAGATCGTGCGAGCCGTCATTGCCCGAGGCGGCGTGTGCGAGCAGATCGCGAGCAAGCGCCTCGTGCGGGGCAAAGGCGGTTTCGCTAAGGCTGTCGGTCATCGCAGGTCCAGATTGGCAAGAGGAAGCGGCGTCCATCTAGGAGACCTCGACGCTCCATGGCAACCGCGATCAGCCGTTTTCCTCCGCCGTGACGCCCGGCCGTTTCTTCCGGCCGGTCAGGATCCTCTGGTAGAAGAGACCGATGCCGATCAACACGACTCCGAGGCCGATGAATGAGAGGGCTCGCAGCACGCCCTCAAGATGGCTCATGTCGATCAGGAAGGCCTTGCCGACGGATATGAACACCAGAACGGCGGAGGCGAGCCTCAGGCTGCGGGCATCGAATTTCGTGCCGAGTGCCAGGAGGCCGACGCCGATGGCAAGCCAGGCCACCGAATAGCTATAGGTCTCGGCCTGCTCGAAGCCTTTCCAAGCGGCGATGAATTCCCCATGCCAGAGGCGGCGGACGGATAGCGTGACCCAGGCAAAGCCGAGCACCGCGCCGCTGACGGCGAGCGCCATCACATAGGGAAGCGGGCGCTTGTCGCGGGCATAGAAGGCGAGCCCTGCATAAGCAAGGCCCGGCAGCAGATAGCCGATCAGCAGCAGGTTGACGAGCGGCCAGGACCCCGTGCTTTCGCCGGTGAAGAACGGGTTGAGGGTGCCCAGGTGCAAGGTCAGCACGATGACCATCGACAGCACGCCGGCGACCATCGACCCATAGCGGAAGACCGGGCTCGGCGACTTGAGGTCGAGCGTCATCAGGATGCCGGAGAGCCCGGTGATCAGCAGCGTATAGATCGACTGTTCGCCGAGCGTCGGGACGCTGTCGTCGAGCACGCCGCCGTTCATCGCATGGCGGACGAGGATGGCGATCGCCAGCAGGCCGAGAAGGCTGGCGAGCCCCTGCAAGGCGTCGCGCACGCGAAAACCCGGCCAGTTGCGCAGTTCATAGGCCGAAAGGATCGCAAGGATGGCGGGGATGCCGTAGCCGGGAAGAAGCGCGTTGAACAGTGGCGTGGTGGAGAGATGGTCCGGCCCGACCAGCGTCGGGTCGATCGCGATCCTCGCCAGCACGCCGGCAAGGGCAGCAACCATCATCCAGGGCAGCCCGCTCCACGGCCGCAGGCGGTTGGCCATCAGGTAAGCAAAGCCGAGGACCGGCAGCAATATGGTCGTGACGATGCCGTCGGTCAGCATGTGCAGGCTGAAGGCGAGTGCCGCGAAGGACCCGGTGATCAGCAGGTCGAGCCCACGGCGAAGCGTGGTCGCGAGCCCGGCGCGGGAGAAGAATTCGGTCGCGCCGAGGAGCACGAGGCCGAGCGCGATGCCGTAGAGTCCGTGCGTCCAGTCGCGCGCAGAGACGCCGTATTGCACGAAGCTGATCGAGGCGATCGTGACCGGAACGGCAGCGGCAAGCGCGGCCCAAAGCGTCGACAGGACGGGATCGACCGCACCCCGGCGGCGGATGAAGGCGAGGCCGCACAGCAGGAAGACCGCGCCAAGGCCAAGCGAGATCGCCATCGACTGCGCGTCCAGGCCGGGAAGTGGGGCGTCGCCGCCAAGACCGGTGTCGAAAACCCTGACGAGGTCCGTCGTGGCGGCGGCATTGCGGCCAAGGCCGAGAATGGCGCCGGACGCGGCGACGACCGCTGGCCATGCGGCGCCTCGGCGGGCGGCACCGGCGGCTGCAAGCGCGGCAATCAGGGCGGCCATGGCAAACAGCGGATTGAGATCCGACGCGCCGCCGACGGCGACGATGGCGAGTGCCGGGAAGAAGACGGCAAGCGATACCGACAGCCACAGCCCGGCCGGCCTGCGGGCAAAGGCGAGACCGAGGTTCCGCCAGGTCAGCCGGTCGGCGATGTCGTCCGTGTCGCAGGCGCCGGCGGGCCAGATCAACAGGGCGCTGGCGATCATCGCGATCAGCGCCAGTGTCGCCGGCGCCAGTTGGACCGCGTCGCCGAGCTGGAAGGAGGCGATGGCCCATAGTCCGAGCCCGGCATTGGCCAATATCGGGACAATCCGCCAGGCTCTCAACCGCGATGCGGCTGCCGTCGCGACGAGCGAGACTGTGAGGAAGGAGAAGAGCGTCCAGGGGCTCGGCGACGTGCTGGAAACCAGCGCGGGCGTGGCGAGCGAAGCGGCAAGCCCGAGACCGGCCAGCGCCTGCCCGTGCAGCAGGGAGAGGCCGAGCGTGGCAAAGGCGACGAGTGCCAGGAGAATGAAAGCGAGAGACGGGCCGATGAACTCGTAGAGCCCGTGCGCGGCATAGATCGTGCCGAAGAGGGAGAGAGTGCCTGCCGCCGTAAGAATACCGGGGATCATGGCATTGCCGTAGAGGGCCGCCGCCTGGGGCAGGGCCTTGCGTCGGACGATCTCGCCGCCGGCCACGAGCAGCAGGCCGAAGAGCGCGGCGAGCGAAAGCCGGACGCCGGGACCGAGCAGGCCGCTCTCGATCGAATAGCGCACGAGGAAGAGTCCGCCCAGCGCCAGTGCCAGCCCGCCGGCCCAGACGGCCCAGCGCGCACCGAGATAGGTCTCCAGACTCTCGCCGCGGGCGGAAGGCGCCGCTGCCGTCCCGGATGTCGCAGCCTGCGGAGCCGGTTCCTCGGCCGCGGTCTCTGCAATGGCCAATGCGTCCGGTTCGGCCGTGGCCATGGCCGCCGCCGGCATGTCCCCGGGCGTAGCCGGCGTCTCGTCCTGGACGATCTCCCCACCTGCTTCGGTCTCGGCCAGTTCCGCCGCCGGCGCGACCGCGTCGATCGGTGACAGGCGAGCGGCCTGTTGCGACATCGCTTCGACCCGCTTCTCCAGGCTGTCGATCCGTCGGAAGGCGGTGCGGTTGTTGACGAACAGGATGACGATCAGGATCAGCGCTAGAAGCTCAAGCATGGGACCTCGCGGCGGTTGCCGTGTCTCAAGTGACACTACCTGTTTTTGCCGATCCGGAAAGAGAGCACGATCCCCAAAGGGGCAGAACCTGCCGACGGTGGTCTTTATCGCCCTTGCAAACCGTCACAAAAGTTTCTAAATCGAGCGTACCGGCACGCGCCGGTTTTCTTTGACCTTGCTTATGCTCAAATTGAGCATAAATGGAAGCCGGCGACGGCGGGGAGATCAGGATGCAACAGGTGCAAGGTGCGACCGCCGCAAAGGCGCGGGCTGGCAGTGCCGCCGAGCGATACGGAATTCTGGAGCGCCCGGACCTCTCCTTCACCCCGGCCGTGGCCAAGGAAACCGAGCATCTCTACGAGCGCGTGAAGAGCTTCATCCCGGCCATCGAATGGCCGGTCTTCGCGCCCTATATCCACGCCATCAACCGGCTGAAGAAGGAACGCGGCGCGGTCATTCTCGCGCACAACTACCAGACGCCGGAAATCTTCCACTGCGTCGCCGACATCAAGGGCGATTCGCTGCAACTCGCCCGCGACGCGACCCGCGTCGATGCCGAGATCATCATCCAGTGCGGCGTCCACTTCATGGCGGAGACGTCGAAGCTGCTCAATCCCGAAAAGACGGTGCTGATCCCGGACGGCCGGGCAGGGTGCTCGCTGTCGGAATCGATCACCGGCGACGACGTGCGGGCGCTGAAGGCGCGCTATCCGGGCGTCCCGGTCGTGACCTACGTCAACACTTCGGCCGACGTGAAGGCGGAAACCGACATCTGCTGCACCTCCTCGAATGCGGTCGCCGTCGTCGACAGCCTCGAATCGGACACGGTGCTCTGCATCCCGGACGAATACCTGGCGATGAACGTCGCCAAGAAGACGAAAAAGAAGATCCTCACCTGGCAGGGCCACTGCGAAGTGCACGAGCGCTTCACCGCCGAGGAATTGCTCGAGTACAAGGCCGCCGATCCGTCGATCGAGATCGTCGCCCATCCGGAATGCCATCCGAGCGTGCTTGCGGTCTCCGATTATGCGGGCTCGACCTCGGGCATGATCGACTACGTCAAGACGAAGCGCCCCGGCCGCGTGCTGCTGGTCACCGAATGCTCGATGGCCTCCAACATCCAGGCGGAGGTGAAGGACGTCGACTTCGTCAAGCCGTGCAACCTCTGTCCGCACATGAAGCGGATCACGCTGCCGAAGATCCTCGACAGCCTGCTCTTCATGACCGAGGAAGTCACCGTCGACCCGGCGATCGCCGGCCGTGCCCGGCTCGCCGTCGAGCGGATGATCAACCTGAAGCAATAGCAGTACCCGCAAGATCGGCCCGGAGCCGGGGGAGACCAGTCAGATGCCCACCAATATCGAATCCATCCGGCCGCAGTCGTGGCAGGGCATTGACGACATCGTGATCGTCGGGGGCGGGCTTGCCGGCCTGTTCTGCGCGCTGAAGCTTGCTCCGCGTCCCGTGACCGTGCTGGCCGCCGCGCCGATCGGCTACGGCGCCTCCTCCGCCTGGGCGCAAGGCGGCATCGCCGCGGCGATGAGCCCCGGCGACACGGTCGAGAAGCACCTTGCCGATACGCTCGCCGCCGGTGCCGGCATCGTCGACGAGAAGATCGCCCGGCTGATGATCTCGGAAGGGCCGGATCGCATCCGCGACCTTCTTTCCTACGGCGTTCCCTTCGATCGCGACCTCGAAGGCCAGCTCCTGCTCTCGCGGGAGGCTGCCCATTCCGAGCGCCGCATCGTGCGGGTGAAGGGCGACCAGGCCGGCAAGGCGATCATGGAAGCGCTGATCGCCGCCGTCCGCAAGACCCCCTCGATTCGCGTCATGGAAGGCTATGTCGTCGAGGAGCTGGTCGTCGAAGGTCGCTTCGTCTCTGGCGTCATCGCAAGGCCCGACGCTGGCAAGTCCAAGACCCGCGTCGCCTTCCCGGCGCGCGCAGTGGTGATGTGCTCCGGCGGCGTCGGCCATCTCTACCAGGTGACGACCAATCCGGCGGAGGCGCGCGGCGCCGGCCTCGGCATGGCGGCGAAGGCCGGCGCGATGATCGCCGACCCGGAATTCGTGCAGTTCCATCCGACGGCGATCGATATCGGCCGCGATCCCGCGCCGCTCGCGACCGAGGCGCTGCGTGGCGACGGCGCGATCCTCGTCAACGCCGCCGGCCATCGTTTCATGACCGACCTGCATCCCGATGCTGAGCTCGCCCCGCGTGACGTCGTCGCCCGCGGCGTCTTCGCCGAGGTGAAGGCGAGCCGCGGCGCGTTCCTCGACTGCACCAAGGCAGTCGGCGCGCATTTCCGCGAGCGCTTCCCGACCGTCTACGCCTCCTGCATGGAAGCCGGCATCGACCCGGTCACCCAGCCGATCCCGGTGGTTCCGGCCGTGCACTACCACATGGGCGGCGTGCTGGTGGATGCCGACGGCAAGACGACCGTCGACGGGCTTTGGGCGGCGGGCGAGGTGACCTCGACCGGCGTGCACGGCGCGAACCGGCTTGCATCCAACTCGTTGCTGGAGGCCGTGGTCTTCGCAGCGCGCATCGCCGAGAACATCAAGGGCATGCTGCCTGAGTCGACGCTCTACGAATGGCCGAAGAACGCCGGCGAGAATGACGAACTCGTGACGCTCGAAGACAGCCCGCAGCTTGCCGAACTGCGCCGGCGCATGTCGGCGGAGGCCGGCGTCATCCGCACAGGCGATGGACTGAAAGACCTCATCCGCGACATCGCAAGGCTGGAGCGCGAGAACACCCGCATCCGCTTTTCCAACATGGTGGCCGCGGCAAAGCTCATCGCGACCGCCGCCTATCGCCGTCAGGAGAGCCGCGGCGGGCATTTCCGCGCCGACCGCCCCGATACGATCGAGAGCTGGCGCCACCGCACCTTCATGACGCTGAAGGACGCCGAACAGACGGCCGCCGAGATTGTCGGATAACGCAGAGCGAAGGGGAGTGCCGACCATGACCGCAGAAACCTTCCGGCCCGTCCTTCCGGCGCTGATGATCGAGGACCAGGTGAAGGCGGCGCTCGTCGAGGACCTCGGCCGCGCCGGCGACATCACTACCTATGCGACGATCGCGCCGGAGCGCGTCGCGACGGCCGAGATGAACAGCCGCGAGGAGGGCGTCGTCGCCGGCATCGAGCTTGCCCGTGCGGCCTTCCGCATCGTCGATCCCGCCGTCGTCTTCGAGGCGATTGCCGCAGACGGCGACCGGGTCGGTCCCGGAACGCCGATCGCCCGGGTGAATGGTTCGGCCCGTTCGCTGCTGTCGGCGGAGCGCGTCGCGCTCAATTTCCTCATGCATCTCTCGGGCGTTGCCTCGTATACGGCGCGCTTCGCCGACGAGATCGCCCATACGCGCGCAAGAGTCACATGTACCCGCAAGACGTTGCCGGGGCTGCGGGCGGTGGAAAAATACGCCGTCCGGCTCGGCGGCGGCTCGAACCACCGCTTCGGGCTCGACGACGCGATCCTCATCAAGGACAATCACATCGCCGTCTGCGGAGGCGTGGCCGAGGCGGTGCGCGCGGCCCGCGCCTACGCCGGCCATCTGGTCAAGGTCGAGGTGGAGGTCGATACGCTCGAGCAGATGCGCGAGGCGCTGACGGCGGAACCGGACGCGATCCTGCTCGACAACATGGGGCCGGAGACGCTGCGGCAAGCGGTGGCGATCAACCGGACCCACAGCGGTCTCGACGAGGCTGGCTATTGGGCTGCGGGCCGCCGGGTGATGCTGGAGGCCTCGGGCAACGTCAATCTCTCGACCATCCGGGCGATCGCCGAGACCGGCGTCGACCATATCTCGACCTCGAAGATCACCATGGCCGCGCCGACACTCGATATCGGGCTGGACGTCACGATCGCCTGAGGCCGGTTGCGAACAGCGCGGCGACGGCTCAGTTCTCGTCGGCCGGGCGTTCGGGCGGCGCGATCTGCGGCGGCGTGCCGCGAAGCGTGACCTGCGGCAGCGGGATCGAAATTCCGTTTTCGTCGAAGGACTTCTTCACCTTCTTGATCATCTCGCGCGAGGTCGGCCAGAAGTCCGAAGCACTCGTCCAGTACCGCATGGTGAGGACGACCGCGCCTTCGGTCAGCTGGTCGACATGGGTCGCGACCGGCGGGTCCTTGAAGACGCGCGGATCGGATTCGGCGTGGTCGCGCATGATCCCTTCGGCGAGATCGATGTCGTCGTCATAGCCGATGCCGATCTTGAACTCGAAGCGGCGTGTGGCCTCGCGGCTGAAATTGGTGATCGGCACGTTCCAGAGAGTGGAATTCGGCGCGAGCCGGTAGAGCCCGTCCGGTGTGCGCAGTTCCGTCGCGAAAAGGCCGATCTCGACGATCGTGCCGGAGATCGTGCCCGTGTCGATATATTCCCCGACACGGAAGGGCCGGAGCACGAGCAGCATGATCCCGGCGGCGATGTTCTGCAGCGTGCCCTGGAGCGCCAGCCCGATGGCGAGGCCCGCGGCGCCGAGCGCGGCGATGATCGAGGCGGTCTGCACTCCGAACTGCGCAAGCACGGTGACGAAGACGAGGAGCAGCGCGCCGTAACGCACGACATTGGCGAAAAAGCGGGCGAGCGTCTCGTCGACGCCGCGCACCTGCAGGAGACCCCTGTGAGTCCAGCGGCTAAGTTGTCGCGAGAGCCACCAGCCGAGGAACAGGAGGAGAAGCGCCGCGACGATGGAGAAGGAGTATTGCACGGCGAGCCGGCTCGCCTGCGCCAGCGCCGCCTGCGTCGCGAGTACGGCTTCGTTCGTTTGCAGCTCCATGCGCGGTGCTCCCTTGCCGTTGGTCTGAACGGCTACATGGGGCACGCGCTGGCGAGGTCAACCGGTGCTTCGTCCTCCGACCTTGAGGCCGGGAGCGGGGCGTTCCTCGAGGATCTGGTGGCGGAAGCGGAAGAGGGCGGCCGGACGGCCGCCGGTCGCCGCCATGGTGCCGCCGGTCGGCTCGACCAGTTCGGCGCCCTCGACGAGCCGGCGGAAGTTCTGCTTGTGGAGATGGCGACCCGAAATCGCCTCCACCGTCGCCTGCAATTCGGTGAGGGTAAATTCCGGCGGCATCAGTTCGAAGACGACCGGGCGGTACTTGAGCTTGCCGCGAAGCCTTGCGATCGCCGTCGCCATGATGCGGCGATGGTCGAAGCGCATCGGCACGCCGAGCCGGGCGGCCAGTCCCGTATGCCAGACGCGGCCGTCGGCCACCGCTTCGTCGATGAGGCCGGCCTCGTAGAGCAGCTCGTAGCGTTCCAGCACCCGCTCCTCGTCGAACGGGAAATCGTCGAGCCCGAAGGCGAGCTTGATGCGCGAGCGGCGCGACAGCCGGGCGGCACCCGCGGCGTCGCCGCTGGCCTCCTCAGCCCATTGCCGCAGCGCCGGCAGGATGACCTGGTCGAGGAGGACCGGGCGCCCCTGACGCCAGTCCTCCCAGGGAAGATAGCTGTACCAGTCGCGCCAGTGCACGCCGGCCGCGGACAAGGCCGGCGTCCGTTCCGGGTCCATGCGTGTCAGCGCCAGATAGCCGACGGAAACGAGATGCGGGCCGGTATCGCCGGGCATCTTGTGCCGGCCGCGGTCGCCGAAGGTGTAGAGCTGTTCGATATAGCCCATGTGGAGCGCGGTCCGTGCCTCCACGGCGACGCGCAGCGACATTTCCATGGTGCGGCGCGCCGGGTCGAACGGCCCGAACGGCAGGCTTTCGAGTTCGCTCGCCGGATCGCTGACGACGAGGATCTGCGGATTGCTGCCGGAAACCGCGACGATCGCCGCGTCGAGGCTGATCTCGATCGGCGAACCTGACCCCGCCGTCATGACAGAAGTTCTCCGGCTGGCGAGAGCGGCAGAACGAAGGGCGCGTTTCCATCGGCATCCGCGCCGCGGCCGATCGCCTTCACCGCCGCGACGAGCCGTCCGCCGCGCCCGAGCAGCCGGTCGCCAATCTCGACGATCCGGGCGTTCGGCGTCGCATAGGGCGAGACCTGCCGGAGCCGCGCGGCGAGGCCCACCTCGTCGTCGTCGGGCCGAACCGCGAGGCTTGCGACGAGCGCTGCCGCCGGCGAGCGCGACACCCCCATCCAGCAATGAACGACGAGGGGCGCGGCCTGGTCCCAGCTTCGGGCGAAATCGATGATCTGCGCGACGTGGACCTCCTGCGGCGCGACGAGATCGCCGGTGCCGGCGAAATTGATGTCGTTGACGCCGAGCTTCAGGTGCCGCGCCGGATCGATCACGCCGGGCCGATGGAAATCCTGCCCTTCCGCGAGCAGGCTGATCATTTCCCGCGCCTTGTGGCGAACGGCCATTTCCGCGATGCGGGCAAGGGGGGATACGACGATGGCGCTCACGGTGCCGCCTTCCTCGCTTGTGCCCGTGCAGCTTCGATCGCCTCGAAGCGCTCGACGAAACGCCGTTGGGCTTCGAAGGCGGGGAGCGGCGCGACCATCAGCGTGGTGCGGTCGAAGCCGCGCGGCTGGCCGAAGAATTTCCGCGCCTCCGCCGGCGCGAAGCCGGCGAGTTCGGTCGCCTCGAAATAGGCGGCGATCCGGTCCGCCTTCTTGATCTCGTCCTTGAGGTCACGCGACGGGTGCGGCGGCAGGCCGAAGCGCAGGTGGACGGCCGCCTCGAGCCGCTTCTCGACCACCTTGTAGTCACCGCCGACGACCGCCTTGAAGGGCGAGATCATGTCGCCGATCACATATTCGGGCGCGTCGTGCAGCAGCGCCATCTGCAGGTCGTCGGCACTCGCCTTCGGATGGCTGCGGCGGAAGATCTCCTCGACGACAAGGCTGTGCTGGGCGACGGAAAAGGCGTGATCGCCGGAGGTCTGCCCGTTCCAGCGGGCGACGCGGGCAAGGCCGTGGGCGATGTCGGTGATCTCGACATCGAGCGGCGAGGGGTCGAGCAGGTCGAGCCGCCGGCCGGAGAGCATCCGCTGCCAGGCCCGCGATTTCATCTGCGTGAGCGGCGGCACCGGTCAGGCCTCCTGGGCGACCGTCGGGAAGTCGAGACCCGACCACGCCGGAAGGCTGACGTTGACGGCGGCCTCGCCCGCGAGCACAGGTACGCCCGTCGCCATCGCTTCGCCGACGCGGTCGATGCGGACGATCGCGAGGCCGCGCGCTCCGCGGACGGAGCCGAGCGCACCGACGGGCTTTCCGCCGGCAGTGATTTCCGTGCCCATTGTCGGCAGTGCCGTCTGTCCGTCGACAATGACGATGCGCCGGCGTGCCGTTCCGCGATGCTGCATCCGCGAGACGACCTCCTGGCCGACATAGCAACCTTTCTTGAAGCCGACGCCACTGTTGCGGTCCATCAGGACATCGTGCGGAAAGGCGTCCTGGAGCGCGAAGTCGGTGCCCGATTCGGCGATGCCCGCAGCGATGCGGAGATCGAGGTAGGCGCCGTCGTCCTCCCCGGCGTGCCGGCCCGGCCGGCGGCCGAGCATCGTCCCGGCAATCGCAAACCGCTTGTCGACGAGGGCGGTGTTGCATTCTTCGCCCCAGAACACGGTGACGCCGGCTTCCGGCTCGACCGCGATGGTGACTGCCGCGCGGAGCTTGTACATGGTGAGCCGCTTGACGAGGTCGGCCTGCTGGCCGGTCGTGGTTTCGAGGAGGAAACTGTCACCGTCGCGCGAAATCAGGAAATCGAAGAGGATCTTGCCCTGCGGCGTCAGAAGCGCGCCGGGCCAGGCTTCGCCGGCAGGCAGCGCCGCCACGTCGGTCGTGACGAGGTTCTGGAGAAAGTGCTCGGCCTCCGGTCCGGAAATCCGGATCAGGGCGCGATCGGGAAGAAACGCTGCTGGCATCGTCTGCGATATTCCGAGGTTGCGATGTCAGAG
The DNA here is from genome assembly GCF_048159625.1 of Ciceribacter azotifigens. NCBI lineage: Bacteria > Pseudomonadati > Pseudomonadota > Alphaproteobacteria > Hyphomicrobiales > Rhizobiaceae > Ciceribacter > Ciceribacter azotifigens. Next base: position 185,562 of record NZ_JBLQTA010000002.1, read on the forward strand.
AGTTAAGGTTTCGGCGGGCAAACGGCAAGGACCGGTATCAGTCGCCGGCGGTGAAGAATTTCCACTGGCCGTCCGGCGAGATGCCGACGCGGAAGAAATTGTAATTGCCGGATTCCTGCATGTCCGCGAAGTCGCCGGCGGTGACGATCCGGAAGAGTTCCACCTTCTCCGGCGGCGTCAGCGTGGCAAGCGGCTTCTCGGCGAAATAGGGCCAGACATACATCTCCTCCGGTGTACCGGCATTGACGTGGACGAATCCGGTGGAGAGAACGTCGAGCAGGATCGCGAGGATTTCAACGCCCTCGCTGTCGCCCGAAAGGCCCTTGAGCGTGGCGATCGGATCGGGATCGGCCGAATCGAGCATGACCTGCGTCTGGTTCGGGCCGGGATTGAGAAGGGGCTTGAGCCGCTCGATGTCGCCGGATGCGGCTGCCTCGATGATCAGTTGCCGCAGCTTGCGCACCGGCTCCGGTGCCTTCTCGATATCATAAATGACTTCGGGCGGCGGCCCTTGTTCCTCGGGAGCGTCTTCGGTGCCGTCCGTCGTGTCCGCCTTGTTATCCTGCGTGCTGATCAGCGGGTCGGGGTCCGGGATGCCCGTGACGCTGCCGGAGGGCGGCTCGGTCCCGGGTGCGTCCTCGACCGTGGGGGCGGGGTTCTGCGCCGGCTGTCCGCCGATCTGCTTCAGCTCGGAAAGCGCGGCCGCACTTCCGACGGTTCCGATGAGCGTCACACCGGCGAGAAGGGTAATCGCCAGACGGCGCAAATCGCGATGCCGGCCGGCCGGGGCGGACACCTTTCCCATAGCCGTCCCTCTTCGTCGATTACTGGATGTTGCGCGCCGGGGAGAACTCGCCTGCGACCATGCGGGCCTTGAGCTGCTCGAGGATGGCCTCGGCGCCTTCCTCACCGTGAATGCGAATCGTCTCGCGCATGGCGAGCGCGAAGGCCGCGTCGGCGATGATTTCCGGCTCGATGCCGTCGGCCATGCCGTCCGCCCAGGCTTCGTTCTGATACTCGAGGGCGACCTGCATCTTCTCGTGAACGATCATGTCGTCGATGTCGTTGCGGCGCGGTTCCATGATACTCATCCTCGATGCGGTCAGTTCTTACTCACGTGTTAACAACACTAGCAGCCTTTTCCTGAAACGACACGGGGTCGTGTCGAAACAGGTTAATTATTCGCTAATTTCCGTAACGGGTTGCTATTTCCGTGGCAAGTGTTGCGCCTTCGGCACGGTAGCGTTCCGCAGCGGTGACGGCCGAAGGCGTGCAGGTCGTATAGACCGATGCGAAGGAGCGATAGCCGCGATTGTAGGCCGCAACCATGCGTTCGCGGCGTTTCGGCTCGCCCGCCGTCTCCGTTTCCAGCAGCTTTTCCATCTGCCGGCGCCATTCCGGTTCGCTGGAGCCGCTGCAGAGACTTCGAAGATACTGGACGGCGCCGATGACCTCCGAAAGGCGAATCAGTTGGGTGTCGTAGGGGGCGGGCTTCTCCTGCGGTTCCACCGGTGGTGGCGGTGCATCCTGCGCCGCGGCGGGCAGGGTGCCGAGCAAGGCGGCGAGAAGGGCGACCGCCATGGCGGCGGAGACGCGCGGGCGCGCGTTGATGTCAGCGCTCATCACGGGCACGCGCCAGCCTTTCGAAGCAGTCGATGATACTCGGCGGCACGGGCAGTCTGGCAATCTCGTCGGGCCGGAACCAGCCGAGGTCGGAGGCATCGTCGGCGGCGAACGCCTCCGTGTCTCCCTCCACATCGACCAGGAAGACCGAGAGCAGGAAGCCGCCGCCGCCGCTCTCCGCCTCGGCCGCGAGCTCGTAACGGTGAAAGAGCCGCGGGTTCTCGCCGCGCAGGCCCGTCTCCTCCTGCAGTTCGCGCAGCGCCGTTTCGGCGGGCGTTTCGCCCGGTTCGGCCCTGCCGCCCGGAAAGGCGTAGAGGTCGGCGGCGGGTGGATTGAGCCGGCGCACCAGGAGGAAGCGGCCATCGCGCTCCACGATTGCCGACGAGGCTGAGGCAACGGACGTGTTGGTCATGCTCATGAATATAGGTCGTCCTCCCTGCACGAGGTGCCGTCCGTCGAAGCGGCGTCGCCTGACCGAGTATTGCTGTATCCGGCGGCCGGTTGCAACGCCCCGCCGCCTTCTCCTTGACCCGCCGCGGCGGCGGTGCCATCAATCCGCGCATGTGCGGACGCTTTTCCCTGTCGGTGATGCCCGAAGAGGTGCGGGACGCGCTCGGGCTCTTCGAGCTCGACGCGTTTCCGGCGCGCTACAACATCGCACCCACCCAGCCGATCCTCGTGGTGATCCAGTCGGAGCGCCGCGAGCCGGGCAGCAACATGCCGGAACGCCGGGCGATGCTGGTCCGTTGGGGGCTGTTGCCGTCCTGGGTGAAGGACCCCAACGACTTTCCGCTGCTGATCAACGCTCGTTCAGAGACCGCGATCGGCAAAGCCTCCTTCAAGGCGGCCATGCGCCATCGTCGCGTGCTCGTCCCGGCCTCGGGCTTCTACGAGTGGCACCGTCCGGAAAAGGGAAGCGACGAGAAATCGCAGGCCTACTGGATCAGACCGCGCAAAGGCGGCGTCATCGCCTTCGCCGGCCTGATGGAAACATGGTCGTCACCGGACGGTTCCGAGGTCGACACCGGTGCCATCCTGACGGTCGGCTCCAACCGCTCGATCGCCCGCATTCACGACCGGATGCCGGTCGTCATCGCGCCGGAGGACTACGACCGCTGGCTGGATTGCCGGGCCTACGAGCCGCGCGAGGTCACCGACCTTCTCGCGGCACCCGCCGACGATTTCTTCGAGGCGGTTCCCGTGTCGAACCTCGTGAACAAGGTGAGCAACACGGGACCTGCAGTTCAGGCAGCCATTGCCGAGAGCCTGCCGCCGGTCGAGAAGACGGACGGCGAGGCGGGATCAGGCCAGATGTCGCTGTTCTGACCGCCGTCGACCAGCTATGCCGCCTTCTTCGAGGAATTGCGCTTCAACATCAGCGCCGCCGCGACAACGGCCTTGAGGCCGAGCGGGCGGTAGTTGCCGTCGAGATTCTGCTTCGGGGGCGCGGCCTCGGCCGCTTTCTTCCCAGTCATTTCCGTTCTCCTGAATTGCTACCAGTCCCTATGATTTTTTTATAGTTTTGCCTTAGAACTTGGTCGAAAGGACGGTCCCGGCAAATCACGTTTCGTCAACGCGGACATAATCCGAGAGCAAAGCACGTGACAGTGATTCGCTCGGATGATGGCGGGAGGCGGATAGAGACTTCAGAGACCGCGGTCAAGTTCAGCTTCGTTGCTGTCGCTGCCCTCGCCGGCATCGTCCATGACGACCAGCGTTCCGAAGCGCTTGTGCCAGGCGCGCGCGCCGAGCGGCAGCGTGAGGAGGTAGGCAACGACGGTGACCGAGAGCACTTCCCAGGTGAAGCTCATGAGAAGGGCGACGTAGAGCACGATGCCGAGCGTGACCGGAAGCACCAGGTCACGGCGGATCTTCTGCGTCTCGGACTTGCCGGACCAGACCGGCAGGCGGCTGATGAGCAAGGCGGCGATCAGAACGGTGTACCCGGCGGCGACATAGGCGACGGGCGCGGTCGGCTGCACCCCGAGAAAGCCGAGGTAGATCGGCAGGAGCACGATCAGCGCGCCGGCCGGGGCGGGGATGCCGACGAAATACTCCGACTGCCAGGGCGCCTTGTGCTCGCGCTCCGCCATGACGTTGAAGCGGGCGAGCCGCAGGCCTGCGGCGATCGCATAGATGAGTGCGGCGATCCAGCCGATGGAGCGGGCCTGGTCGAGGATGAAGACGTAGAGCACGAGCGCGGGTGCAACGCCGAAATTGACGATGTCGGCAAGCGAGTCCATCTGGGCGCCGAATTTCGACGTCGCCTTCATCATCCGCGCCACACGTCCGTCGATGCCGTCGATGAACGCGGCCGCGAGCACCAACGTCACCGCGAGTTCGTAGCGGTTCTCGAAGGCGAGCCGGATGCCGGTGAGGCCGGAACAGATCGCAAGCACGGTGATGAGATTCGGCACGATGAGGCGCAGCGGGATTTCCCGGAGCCTCGGGCCACGCGCACCGTCATGGCTGTTCCTCGGTTCGCTCGGCGGTACTTGCGCTTCCATCTCGCCCTCCTTGCCTCCGCGATCAGCTGCGGCGGCTGATGACGGGACCCTTGGCGGAGCCGAATTCGGCGATCACCGTCTCGCCGGCGACCGCCGTCTGGCCGAGTGCCACGCGCGGTTCGGCGCCGGCCGGCAGGAAGACGTCGAGGCGGGAGCCGAAGCGGATGAGGCCGAAGCGCTCGCCGGCGTTGAGCGTTTCGTTCGGGTTGGTCCAGCAGACGATGCGGCGGGCAACGAGACCGGCGATCTGCACGACGCCGATATTGCCGTGCGTGGTTTCGATCACCAGGCCGTTGCGCTCGTTCTCCTGGCTTGCCTTGTCGAGCTCGGCATTGAGGAAGGAGCCTTCGCGATAGGCAATGTTGGTGATGCGACCGCGGACCGGCGCGCGGTTCACATGGCAGTTGAAGACGTTCATGAAGACGGAGATGCGCAGCATCGGCTGAGTGCCGAGCTGCAGTTCCTCCGGCGGAACGACCATCTGGATCGAGGATACCTTGCCGTCGGCCGGGCTGATGACGAGATCATCGTCCTGCGGCGTCACGCGCTCCGGATCACGGAAGAAATAGGCGCACCAGACGGTCAGCACCATACCGACCCAGAACAGCGGCTCGGAGATCCAGCCGAGAACCAGGGAACCGGCAAAGAAGGCGGCGACAAAGGGGTAGCCCTCCTTGTGAATCGGAACAATGGTGTTGCGGATGGTGTCGAGCAAGTTCATGGGGATCGTCTCCTCGCGGGAAAATCAGGCCTGCTGACTAGCGCGAAAGCCGGCCTGGGGCAATGGCGCCGGCTCAAAAGACCGGACGCGCGGCAATCTGTATCATTCGCGGATAACGGCGTCCGCGACTTGCCAAGTGTCATGCACCAAGCATCAACGGTTATTCCTTAATATCGGTGCCGGATCGTCGGATGCAAGAACGTATCCGGCGGCTCGTCACTGCGCCTTCTACTTGGGAATTGTACCTTATGCAGGGGTCCTACAGCACCGTGGGGGTGAATGCACGGCAGGAAGCCTCCCCGCTTTACTGGCTCTCCACGGAGGAGGGGTCGGTCCCACCCGAACTGGAAGAACTCGGGCTCCGACAGGACAGGCCTGTCGGGGTAGGAGCGATGATCTGCTTCGTGCCGCTCGGCGCCGGTCCTGCCGTGTCGAGGGCCGTCGCTGTCCGAAAGGTCCTCGGTCCGGACCACTACCTGATCGGTGTCGCCGACCCGGCGACCGGCGAGACCCGTGCGCAGAACATCCTGCAGGCGGGGTTCGACGATGTCCTGCTGCTCGGCCGCCCCGGCGATGTCGCCCTTTGCGTCGCGCGTGCCCGCGCCGCGCTTTCGCGACGGCTGCAGATGCGGCGGGAGCAGGCGCAGGTCGAACTGGAGCGCGATTATCTGCAGGCCTGCATCGACAGCCTGCCGACACCGATCTTCTTCAAGAACGCCGAGGGCATCTATGTCGGCTGCAACAAGGCCTTCGAGGGATTCATCGGGCTGCCGGCGGAGAAGGTGATCGGAAGCTCCGTCTATGAAGTGGCTCCGGAGGATCTGGCGCGCCGCTACCAGCAGGCGGATGACGCGCTTCTGGCCCGCGGCGGCGAGCAGGTCTACGAATGCGAGGTGCGCTATGCCGACGGCTCGCTCCATCACGTCGCCTTCCACAAGGCGGTAATCGCGTCGGAGGACGGACGCCTTCGCGGGATTGCCGGGGCCATGCTCGACATCACCGACCGCAAGAACCTCGAAGGCCGGCTGATCGACGCTGCCGCACGTGATCCTTTGACCAATGCCTACAACCGCCGCAAGTTCTTCGAGATCGCCACGGAAGCGATCGATCTCGCCCGCAGGGAAGGGCAGCCGGTCTCCGTCGCGGTCATCGACGTCGACCGCTTCAAGTCGATCAACGACCAGTTCGGCCATGCGGAGGGCGACCGGGTGCTGTGTGCGACCGCGGCCCTGCTCGAAAGCGCCGTAAGCGAGGGCATCACGGTGGCACGGGCCGGCGGCGAGGAGTTTTATGCGCTGTTTCCCGGCCTTGCCCTGATGCAGGCGGCGGAGATTGCCGAAGCCATGCGCCGGCAGGTGTCGGATGCCGGCCTCGTTCCGGCGTTCGACGAGACGACCGGAACGCTCAGCATCGGCGTCGCGGAGCTCGATCCGTTGCGCGGCACCCTCTGGGATGCCCTGATGGAGGCCGACGAGGCGCTGTACCGGGCGAAGCGCACCGGGCGCAACCGCATTTGCATCGCCATGCGGCAGTCGGGCTACGCGAGCGCAGGCTGACGGCGGTCAGACCGCCGGCGTGCGGCGGACGACGACGCCCATGTCGTCGCTCTCGCGGACCTGGCGCAGATGTTCCTCCGCCTGCGTCGCTTCCCGCTGGCGGTTCCACATCGAGGCATAGAGCCCGTTCATGGCCAGCAACTCGCTGTGGGTTCCCCGTTCGGCGATCTCGCCGCCCTTGAGCACGATGATCTCGTCGGCACCGATGACGGTGGAGAGCCGGTGGGCGATGACCAGCGTCGTGCGGTTCTTCGAAACGACGTCGAGCGCAGTCTGGATCTCCTGCTCGGTGGTGGTGTCGAGCGCCGACGTCGCCTCGTCGAGAATGAGGATCGGCGGCGCCTTCAGTACCGTTCGGGCGATCGCCACGCGCTGCTTCTCCCCGCCCGAGAGCTTCAGCCCGCGTTCGCCGACCTTGGTCTGGAAGCCGTCCGGCAGGTCGCCGATGAAGCGGGCGATCTGGGCGACTTCCGCCGCGGCCTGGATTTCCGCGTCGGTGGCGGAGGGCCGGCCGTAGCGGATGTTGTAGGCGATGGTGTCGTTGAAGAGCACGGTATCCTGCGGCACCATGCCGATCGCCGAGCGCAGGCTCTTCTGCGTCACCTCGCGGACATCCTGTCCGTCGACGGTGATCGAACCTTTCTGGATGTCGTAGAAGCGGTAGAGCAGGCGTGAAATCGTCGACTTGCCGGCACCTGACGGGCCGACGACGGCGACCGTCTTGCCGGCCGGCACCTCGAAGGAGATACCCTTCAGGATCGGCCGTTGCGGGTCGTAGGCGAAATGCACGTCCTTGAAGCTGATGGCGCCCTTTGCGATCGCGAGGTCGGGGGCGCCCGGCTTGTCGGTCACCTCAGGGGCGACTTCGAGGAGGTCGAACATCTGCTCGATATCGGTGAGGCCCTGGCGGATTTCGCGGTAGACGAAGCCGATGAAATTGAGCGGCATGGCGAGCTGCAGCAGCATGGCGTTGACGAAGACGAAGTCGCCGATCGTCTGCTCGCCACGCTGGACGGCAAGTGCCGACATCACCATCATGACGGTCGTGCCGAGGCCGAAGATCGCCGTCTGGCCGAAGTTCAGCCAGCCGAGCGAGGTCCAGACTTCGGTCGCCGCCTTCTCGTAGCGCTCCATCGACTTGTCGTAGCGCTTGGCTTCCATCTCCTCGTTGCCGAAATACTTGACGGTCTCGAAGTTGAGGAGCGAGTCGATCGCCTTGGTATTGGCCTCCGTGTCGCTGTCGTTCATCGACCGGCGGATGCCGATGCGCCAGTCGCTCGCCTTGATGGTGAACCAGATGTACGCCCAGACGGTGATGGCGGTGACGGCGAGATACGAGAAGCCGTAGCCCCACCAGAAGATCACCGCCGTCAGCAGGAATTCGAGCAGGGTCGGCACGGAGTTGAGGATCGTGAAGCGGACGATCGTCTCGATGCCCTTCGTGCCGCGTTCGATGATGCGCGAGAGGCCGCCGGTCTTGCGCTCCAGATGGAAGCGGAGAGAGAGCTGGTGGATATGGACGAAGGTGCGGTAGGCGAGCTGGCGCACCGCATACTGGCCGACGCTGGCAAAGAGCGCGTCACGCAGTTGGTTGAGGCCGACCTGGGCGATGCGGGTGAGATTGTAGAGGATGACCAGCGCGACGGCGCCGAGCAGGAAGGCGGGCAGCAACCCGACCATGTCGAGCCGGCCGTTCAGCGCGTCGGTCGCCCATTTGAAGAAATAGGGAACGAGAAGCAGGATGAACTTCGAGACGACGAGGAAGACGGTCGCCCAGACGACGCGGGCCTTGAGGTCCGGCCGCCCAGTCGGCCACATGTACGGCCAGAGGTTGACCAGCGTTTCAAGCGGATTGGAGGCGTCCGCCGACACCGTCTTCTTCTTCGTCATGTTGTCTGCCCCTCGCGTCAACCGTCCTCAGATGAAATCGGCGGCCTCTCGGAGGCCGCCGACTTTCGCCACATAGGGCTTCGAATATGCGCGTGCAATGGCGGACCCCGAAACTTTTGAAAGGGCCTGCCGCCGCATCCGTCAGTCGATCGTCTCGCCCTTCAGCCGCCTGCGATGCAGCTCCTCCGCATTCGGAAGCGCATCATGCGGCACCTGGAAGACCTGGCCCGGCTCGATGAGGTCCGGGTTGCTGATCTTGTTGGCGTTGGCGAGATAGATCGTCGTGTAGCGGACGCCGAGACCGTAGACGCGGCGCGAGATCTGCCAGAGCGTGTCGCCGCGGCGGATGATGACCGTGTTCTTGCTCTCGGTGAGCGGCGCCTGCTCGATGGTTTTCGGCGCATCGGCGGCCGTTTCCGTCGGAGCCTGTGCCGGTTCGGCTGCCGGGGCAGGCGCCTTTGGCTCGGCGGCCGGTGCGGTGCTTGCGTCAGGCGAGGGCTGCGCCGCCGGCTTTTCCGCAGTCGTTTGCGCTTCGGCGACCGCTGCCGCCGGCAGCGGCTCAAGAACGGCGTTGATCAGTTCGGCGATCTTCGGCAGCCCGTCGCGGACCGCATCTGCATCGGCCGCAAGCGCCTTCAGCGCTTCGAGCGCGTTGCGCGCGCGCGCCGCCGTCTGCGTTACAAACTGGGCATAGTCGGAATCGACGCCCGCGCCAAGGCGATAGTCGATGATCGACTGGAGGCCGATCTCGGTCGCCGAACGGGCGGCGGCAAGTTCCTCGGCCGCTGGCTTCTTGCCGTCGGCAAAGAGCCCCTGGAGGATGCCGAAGGCCTTGCCGACCGAACCCCGCATGGTTTCGAAGGTTGCGCGGTCGAGCGGCACCATGGCCTCCGGCTGACCGGCTCCGGCCGTTTTCGACTGTGCGACCACGGCGACCTGGTGTCCTTCGGGGCGATTGAACGGCACGGAGGCGCGGACCAGTACCTTGCCCTGTGCGTCGAGCAGTTCTGCCCGGATCGTGTGATCCCCGACTGCAAGGGCGATCGTGCCTTCGATGACGAAGTGCCCGGTATTGTCAGCCGTTGCCGCGCCGATCAGCGTGTCGTCCGCCCAGGCGCGAACCGCGCTGCCCGGTGCAGCCGTGCCGGCGACGAAGATCCGGTCGCCTTCGATCTCGACGGCGCTGACCTGGACTTCGGGAGCCGGTGCCGGCTTGGCGGCCTCGGTGGGCTGCGGTGCCGTCGCAGCATCCTGCGGCGCTGTTGCAGCTTGCGGTGTTTCGGCCGTCTGCGCCGCCGGCGCCTTGTCGGCCGGAACGCGCGCCTTCTTGTCGGCCTGGTTGACGGTTTCCGGCGCGGTGATCACGCGGCTCGCCTCACCCGGCTTGGTAACCATGGCGAGCAGGTTGCCGTTGCCGTTCTCCGGAATGGAAATCGTCGCGACCTCTTCCGAGGTGACGGGCTTGCCGTCCTTGCCGGTGACGCGCAACTGCAGCGAATGGTCGCCGGGCGAAAGCGGCTTGTCGAGGATGACGGCGAAGTCGCCGCTGATGCCTACTTCGGTCTGGAAGATCACGGTGTCGCCGTCCAGAATCTCAAGTTTGGAGCCGGGTTCGGCATTGCCGGCGATGACGGCGGAGCCGTCAGGCTCGACGCGCAGCACGTCGAAGCGCGGGATGATCGGGCCGGTCACCGGTGCATTGGCCGCAGCCGGCTGCTCCGTCGCTGCCGGGGCTGCAGCCTGCGGAGCTGTCGCCTCCGGCGCCGTCTCCGCTTTGCCAGCGAGCGCATCGACGACCTTCCCGATCGCAGCACCCGCAGCGGCCGGGTCGGAGGGCAGGGCCTTGAGGAGGGCGAGTGCCTTTTCGGCACTGCTGCGTGCGGCCGTCATCGTTTCCTTGAGGCTGGCTTCGAGCGCCTCGGGGACGTCGAGGGTGGCGAGAGCGGTAAGCGCCTTTTCCGCTTCCGCCCTCGCGCCGGCATAGGCTTCCGGCGCCGGGACCTTGCCCTCGGCAAAGAGGGAGACCAGAGCCTGGGCCGCTTTCTCGGCATCGGCCTTCAGGCGCCCCATCTTCTCGCTTGCCACCGTCGCGACATCTTCCGCAGGTTTGGCGGGCTCGCTCGCAGGCGTTTTCGCAGCATCGCCGCTTGCAGTCGTCGTCTGAGCATTGTCCTTCCCGTCGTCCGAAATTCTCGGCATGACGAAGAACACCATCAGGATCGTCGCAATCGCGAGCACCAGCAAGGCCAGCAAGCCGGCACGATTTTTCATCATAGTCACTCTCCGGGCGGAAAGGCCGCCATATCCCTTGGAATTGCTAGCCTTATCTCGCCGCTTTCACAAGCTTTCTCAACGGTTGGCGGCCTTGCGCCGACAGCTTTTTCGTCAATTCGGTTGACCTTGCCGGCGCATGATTGTCTTTCTTCCTTCATGAGCGAAAACATGAATACGATTCGATCCGTCTGCGTCTATTGCGGCTCCCAGCCGGGGCGCGATCCAGACCACATTGCCGCCGGTCGCGCGCTCGGCCGGTCGATAGCCGCGCACGGGCTGCGCCTCGTTTACGGCGGCGGCACCCGCGGCATCATGGGAGCGGTTGCGAGCGGCGTGCTGTCGAACGGCGGACAGGTCACCGGCATCATCCCCGAATTCCTGGTGGACATGGAAGCGACGCGCCATTCCCTCGGTCAGCTCAACGAGCTGATCGTCACCGAGGACATGCATGCCCGCAAGCACAAGATGTTCGAGCGCGCCGACGCCTTCATCACGCTACCGGGCGGCATCGGCACGCTGGAGGAGATCGTCGAGATCATGACCTGGGCGCAGCTCGGCCGTCACGAGAAGCCGATGGTCTTCGCCAACATCAACGGTTTCTGGAACCCGATGCTGGAACTGCTCCGCCACATGCGCGAGCAGGGTTTCATCCACACCGCCGAGAGAGTGCAGCCGCTCGTCATCGACAATGTCGAGGACATTATCCCGGCGATCCTCGAGAAGGTCGAGGGTGCGCGTGACCTCGACGGCGCCGACGAGGTCATCACGAAGCTCTGATCCTGGCCGTTACTGCTTGCGATACTGCCTCAGCATCGGCCAGACGAAGATGCCGAGCGCCAGCCAGATCAGCGGGAAGGCGATCATCTTGGCGGTGCCGAAGGGCTCCTTGAAGACGAAGACCGCGATCAGGAAGATCATCGTCGGCGGCAGGTACTGCATGATGCCGATGGTCGACAGACGCAAGAGCTTGGCGCCGTTCGCATAAAATAGCAGCGGCACGGCGGTCACGACGCCGGTGCCGAGTAACAGCATGGCGTCGGTCGCGCCCGTCGAGAAGAAGTGGCCGTGGCCCGTTGCGCCGAGATAGGCGACATAGCCGAGCGCGGGTACGCTGAGCAGCAACACCTCGAGGAGAAAGCCCTGGTTCGGTCCGATCGGCAGGGTCTTGCGGAAGAAGGCATAGAAGCCCCAGGAGAAGGTGAGGCCGAGCGCCACCCAGGGCAGTCCGCCGGCGTCGTAGGTCAGCACTGCGACGGCGATTGCGGCAAGCGTGATCGCCACCTTCTGCGCCGCCGCGAGCTTCTCCTTCAACAGCACTGCGCCGAGGAAGATCGAGAAGAGCGGGTTGATGAAGTAGCCGAGCGCGGTATCGAGCGCGCGGCCCGCGCCGATCGCCCAGACATAGATGCCCCAGTTGACGCTGATGAGCAGGGCGGTGACGGCGGCCATGCCGAGCATCCGCGGATTGCGAATCGCCACCTTCAGGTCGTCCGTGCGCCGGAGGATCAGGAGCACGCCGCCGGCGATCGGGATCGACCAGAGAATGCGGTGGGCGATGACCTCTGTCGGCGGAATGTGCGCGACCGCCTTCATGTAGAACGGCAGGAATCCCCAGAGCATGTAAGCGGCGAGCGCGAAAGCGAAGCCGCGCGCGCTGTCTTCGTTCTTGACCTCGACTGCGGTGTCGGTCGCCATGGCGTTTCCATCCTCTTTTGTTTTAGGGGCTTGCGATACTCCATGCGTCACGAATGGACAAATTCATTCCGGTGAAGCGTCGGTGACCGGAATTGAACGACCGATCTCGCACCGCGAGGCGTGTCGCGGCGCGTCGTCACCCGGAAAATGTCCAAGGCGGACCTATTCCGCCGCGATCTTGCCGGCCAGCTGGCGGTTCTTCATCAGCTTGTAGACGATCGAATCCATCAGCGCCTGGAAGGAGGCGTCGATGATGTTCTCCGACACGCCGACCGTCCACCAGCGCACGCCCGTCGCATCGCCGGATTCGATGAGCACCCGGGTGATCGCCTCCGTGCCGCCGTTCAGGATACGCACCTTGTAGTCGGTGAGCTCGAGGTCGCCGATCTCGGCCTGGTACTTGCCGAGGTCCTTGCGCAGCGCGATGTCGAGCGCATTGACCGGGCCGTCGCCTTCTGCGACCGACATCACCCGCTCGCCGTCGATGGCGAGCTTCACGACGGCCTCAGATACGGTCTTCAGGTGGCCGTTGGCGTCGAAGCGGCGCTCGACCATCACCCGGAAGCCGTCGATCGAGAAGAAGTCCGGAACCGTGCCGAGCGTGCGGTGGGCGAGCAGCTCGAAGCTCGCATCCGCGCCCTCGTAGGCGTAGCCGGTCGCCTCGCGTTCCTTGACGATCGAGATCAGCCGGTCGAGGCGCGGATCGTCCTTCTCGACTGCGATGCCGCGGCGCTTCAGCTCGTTGATGAAATTCGCCTTGCCGCCCTGATCGGAGACCATGACCTTGCGGAAATTGCCGACGCTCGCCGGATCGACGTGCTCGTAGGTGCGCGGGTCCTTGAGCAGTGCGGAGGCGTGGATGCCGGCCTTCGTAGCGAAGGCCGAGGCGCCGACATAGGGCGCCTGATGCTCCGGCGAGCGGTTCAACAGCTCGTCGAAGGCGTGCGAGAGCCGGGTGAGGCCGGCGAGCTTCTCGCGGTCGATCGCCGTCTCGAAGCGTTCGGCATAGGTCTCCTTGAGACAGAGCGTCGGGATGAGCGTCACGAGATTGGCGTTGCCGCAACGTTCGCCGATGCCGTTCAGCGTTCCCTGGATCTGCCGCGCGCCGGCCTCGATCGCCGCAAGCGAATTGGCGACCGCCTGTCCGGTGTCGTTGTGGGCGTGGATGCCGAGCGCGCTACCCGGCACGCCGGCGGCGATGACGGCCGCGACGATCGCGCCGACTTCCGGTGGCTGCGTGCCGCCATTGGTGTCGCAGAGCACGACCCAGCGCGCGCCTGCCTCATAGGCAGTCCTGGCACAGGCGACGGCATAGTCCGGATTGGCCTTGTAGCCGTCGAAGAAATGTTCGCAGTCGACCATGGCGGCCTTGCCGGCGGCGATCGCCGCTTCGACGCTCTCGCGGATGCTGTCGAGGTTCTCCTCGTTGGAGCAGCCGAGTGCCACCTTGACGTGGTAGTCCCAGCTCTTCGCGACGAAGCAGACGGCGTCGCTCTTCGCCTGCAGGAGCTGGGCAAGCCCCGGATCGTTGGAGGCGGAAACGCCCGCCCGCTTGGTCATGCCGAAGGCGACGAAGGAGGCCCGGTTCGTGCGCTTCTGAGCGAAGAAGGCGGTGTCCGTCGGGTTGGCGCCCGGATAGCCGCCCTCGACATAGTCGAAGCCGAAGTCGTCGAGCATCGCGGCGATGGCGATCTTGTCCTCGACGGAAAAGTCGATGCCCGGCGTCTGCTGTCCGTCGCGGAGCGTCGTGTCGAAGAGGTAGATCTTTTCGCGTGTCATGCTGCTATCCTCATGCAGTTCTTCGTCTGGAGGGTGTTACCCCCGCTGTCGCTTCGCGACAGGCATTGTCATTTTTTCCCCGCAAACCGGTCGGTCGCGCGGATCAGCTGGTCGAGGATGCCGGGTTCCAGATAGGCGTGACCCGCGCCCTCGATCAGGTGGAAATCCGCCTTCGGCCAGGCCTTGTGGAGTTGCCAGGCGTATTTCGCCGGGCAGGGCATGTCGTAGCGGCCGTGAATGATGACGCCGGGGATGTCCTTGAGCTTCACCGCGTCGCGCAGCAACTGCCCTTCCTCCAGCCAGCCGGCATGGACGAAGAAATGGTTCTCGATGCGGGCGAAGGCGAGCGCGAATTCCGGGTCGTAGAAATGGTCGGAATAGTCCGGGTTCGGCAGGAGCGTGATCGTCTCGCCCTCCCAGGAACTCCAGGCGACGGCGCAGCGCAATTGCTCTTCACGATTGGTGCCGGTGAGCCGCCGGCGATAGGCGGCCATCATCTCGTGGCGCTCGTTCTCCGGGATCGGCGCCTGGAAGCGCTCCCACTTGTCGGGGAACATTTCCGAGACGCCGAACTGGTAGTACCAGTCGAGCTCGGCTTTGGTCAGCGTATAGACGCCGCGCAGCACCAGTTCGGAGACGCGTTCCGGATGCGTCTCGGCATAGGCGAGCGCCAGCGTCGAGCCCCAGGAGCCGCCGAAGACCAGCCATTTTTCGACGCCCATCATCTCGCGCAGCCGTTCGATGTCGGCGACGAGATGCCAGGTGGTGTTCGCCTCGATGGAAGCGTTTGGCGTCGACTTGCCGCAGCCGCGCTGGTCGAAGAGGATGACGTCGTAGAGCGCCGGATCGAAGAGGCGCCGCTGCGTCGGACTGATCGCGCCGCCCGGGCCGCCATGCAGGAAGACGGCCGGCTTGGCGCCCTTCGTGCCGACGCGCTCCCAGTAGACGCTGTGGCCGTCGCCGACATCGAGGAAACCGGTCTCGTAGGGTTCGATCTCGGGATAGAAGCCGCGCAGTTCGTTGGTCATGATCGGTCCTCTCGGGGCGGCCACGCCGCCGTATCGTGGTCGGGATGCTGGTGATTGCTGCGGTTGACGGACGCCGTTCCTCCGGGCAGGTCCGAACGGTCGGTCTCGCGCTCCGGCAGGCCGAAGAGCCGGTCGAAATAGGAAACCCTCGATTCGGCCCCGTCCTGCGATACCGGCGCGCAGGCCTCGGGATCATCGAGGCTGCCGATGGTGACACTGATATACGGCGAACTGGCGGTCTTGAAGAGAAGCGGCGTGCCGCATTTCGCGCAGAAGCCGCGGCCGCAGGGATCGGAGGAGCGGAACCAGCTCGGCTCGCCGCGGGTCAAGAGGAAATCCTCGTTGCGGGTTCCGGCGAAGGCCATGAAGAAATTCCCGCCGGCCTTCTGGCACATGCGGCAATGGCAGATATGCGGGTAGCCGAGCTCGCCGGCGATCTTGTAACGGATTGCGCCGCACTGGCAGCCGCCGGAATGGACCTCGCGGATGCTCATGCCTTGTCCTCCTCGGGCGGCCAGACGGCCGTGTCGTGGTCGGGATGCTGGAAGGAAACGACGGCGGCGAAGCCTTCCTCCATTGCCGGGCTGCTATAGGCCGGCTTCTCGAACAGATGGTCGATCCACGGCAGGCGCTTGTCGTGGTTCACCTGCACCTGCGGTTCGAGAAGCTCCGGATGGTCGAAGACGCCGATCGCAAGTTCGATCTCCTCGCCCTGCTGGTAGGTGAGCGGCGTGCCGCACTTGTTGCAGAAGCCGCGCTTTACCTTGGCGGAAGAACGGAAGAGCGTCGGCTGTCCGCGCGTCCAGGTCAGATGCGCGTGGTCGCCGGTCACGAAGGCACCGAAGAAGCTGCCGAAGTGCTTCTGGCACATGCGGCAATGGCAGATCGACGGCCGTCCGAGCTTTTCGGCCCGGAACCTGACCGCTCCGCACTGGCATCCGCCGGTGAATACGCCTTCCATAAACGCCTCCAAGGGTTCTATTTCAACATGACGTAGGCGACCACCGCGACGGTGACGACGAGGACGAGAACGCCCTTGCCGATCAGCCCGTAGAGCAGCCATTTCGGCATTTCCGTGCCCGGTTTCTTCTCGGTCATTGCTTGTCCTCCGGCCACGTCTCTGTGTCCCGATCCGGGTGTTGGAACGAGACGAGCTTTTCCAGGAATGGCGCGTTGTCGAGATCGTCCAGCGTCGAAAGTGCCGGCAGTTCATGCAGCCGGCCGAAGAAGCCGAGCTTCGCCTCGACGCCGTACTGCACCGTCGGCGGCACGGCGGCCGGATCGTCGAAGGCACCAGCTGCGACCGCCATTCCGTCCGGCGCCTCGTAGGTCAGCGGCGTGCCGCAGTCGCCGCAGAAACCGCGGAGGACGAAATTCGACGAGCGAAACTTTTTCGGCGCGCCGCGGGTCCATTCAAAATCCGTCCCGCGCACCGAAACGAGCGGCGCGAAATAGCTGCCGAACGCCTTCTGGCACATGCGGCAGTGGCAGATCGAAGCATCCTTCGGCGCGCCGCGAACGCGAAAGCGCACCGCGCCGCACTGGCATCCGCCGGTATGGGTGTCAGTCATGACATTCCTCCGGTGTCTCTGGGCTCCGGGATATCGAGCGCCGGGACAGTCATCCTACCGCCTGACCTCCCATGTGGTCACCCGCTCGCCGGTCACCGGGTCCTTGCCGTCCTTGAGCTGGATGCCCTTGGTGGCGAGGTCGTCGCGGATCTTGTCGGCCTCGGCGAAGTTCTTGGCCTTCAGCATTTCGAGGCGCATGTCGACGAGAGCCTGGACGGCGGAGGAAAGCTCCTTGCCGATCTCGGCCTTCTTCGGGGCCACGCCGAGCAGTTCTGCGCTCGCCACGAAGGCGGACAGCTTCGCCGGGTCGGCATTGGCGGCCGTCGCGAGCGCGTGCAGCGTCTGGACTGCCGCGACGGTGTTGAGATCGTCGCCGAGCGCCTCGACAACGACGGGATCTGGACGCGCATCGCCCGCGTCGCCCGCCGGCCATTTGGCGAGCAGCCGCTCGGCCTCCTCAAGCCGCTTCACCGAAAAGTCGATCGGCTCGCGATAGTGCGTCATCAGCATGGCGAGCCGCAGCACTTCGCCCGGCCATTTGCGGCCGCCGAATTTCTCCGTCTCCAGCAACTCGTTGATGGTGACGAAGTTGCCCTCCGACTTCGACATCTTGCGCCCTTCGACCTGCAGGAAGCCGTTGTGCATCCAGACATTCGCCATCACATGGGTGTTGTAGGCGCAGCAGGACTGGGCGATCTCGTTCTCGTGGTGGGGGAAGATGAGGTCGAGGCCGCCGCCGTGGATGTCGAACTGGTGCGGCTTCGCCTTGCCCTTCGGCGACAGCCGGTCGCGGGCCTCCTGCCAGAGATAGCGGTCCGACATCGCCGAGCATTCGATATGCCAGCCGGGACGGCCGTAGATAGAGACGGCGCTGCCGGCGACGGTGAAGGCGGCGGCCCAGCCGGGCTCGGTCGCAGCCGATTCCTTCCAGAGCACGAAGTCGGCCGGATTGCGCTTGTGCGCCTCGACGGCGATGCGCGCGCCCGCCTGCTGGTCCTCGAGCCTGCGCCTGGAAAGCTGGCCGTAATCCGGCATCGAGGCGGTCGAGAACAGCACTTCCTGGCCTTCCGCACCTTCCGCCACATAGGCGTGGCCGGCGTCGAGCAGCCGCTGGATGATCTCGATCATCTGCGGGATGTTGTCGGTCGCCCGCGGCTCGACGGTGGGCGAGAGCGTGCCGAGGGCCGCCACGTCCTTGTGAAACTGGCTCTCGGTCTTTTCGGTGACGGCGCGGATCGCCTCGTTGAGGCTCATCGAGCCGTCGGCGATCCGGCCGCCGAAGTCGCGCAGCGCGCGGGCGTTGATCTTGTCGTCGACGTCGGTGATGTTGCGCACGTAGGTCACGTGCCCTTCGCCGTAGACGTGCCGGAGCAGCCGGTAGAGGACGTCGAAGACGATCACCGGGCGCGCATTGCCGATATGGGCGAAGTCATAGACAGTGGGGCCGCAGACATACATGCGCACGTTCGTCGGGTCGATCGGCTCGAAATCGACCTTCTCGCGCGTCAGTGTATTGTAAAGCTTGAGGCTGCCCGCCATTCCTGTCTCCCGATGAATTCCACCCGTCCGGCTGGGCCGGGGCGTTGTCATCTGGGACTTGGGTCTGGAGACGAAAACGGCCGGGCCAGCGGATACGCTAGCGAATAATAATCCCGCGAATGCAGATCGTCGTTTTCATGGCGAGCGTTATGGCGCGCGCCGGGCGCGAGGTCAAGTGGGCGCAAGGGTGCCGGAGAGTGCCCTCAGGGATAGACATAGGTGTAGAGCGCGCACATGCCGTCGCTGCTTTCCGGAGCTTCCGGCGTCTCGAACACCGCCAGCATGGTGACGTCGCCGTCGAGCCACGAGGCGACATAGGTGACCGGGTTCTCCCCGCAGAGGCGATTGCCGTTGAGGAGCTTGGGATTTGCCGGTCCCTTGACGCTGTAGACGGAGGCGGGCATATCCTTGCCGTCGACGGTGAAGTGGTCGGCGATCAGGTCTTCGAACACCAGCTTTTCGCCGTTTCCGAAGACGATCTCGTAATCGTCGAAGCTGATGTCGCCGGTGATGCTGCTGGCCGTCGTGCTGAGCGCGGCGAGGTCGTCGGCAAGGGCCGGGCCTGCGGCAAGGCAAAGGACGGCAAGCGCATATTTCAGGGACGGCATGGCTGGTGTTCTCTCCTGTTCGGCGGTGCGTCGAAACCTACTGCACCCGACGGCAAAGGAAAGGGAAACGGCGGCGTCCGCGCCATCTGCACCAAATATGGTCGGAGCCGGAGGCGGGCAGCCTGTGCGGCCCGTGGCAGTCGGCGGGTGTTGCGGTCAGGGCGCGGCCGGTGCCTTGAGCCTCGAGGGCAGCAGGCCGAGCACCATGGCGCAGCCGGCGATGATGACCGCCGCGCCGGCGAACTGCATCGTGGTGAGCCGCTCGCCGAGAACACCAGCCCCGACGAGGACGGCGACGACGGTCACGGCGAATTCGACGCTGATCGCGCGCGTCGCACCGATGCGGGAGACGAGGCCGAAATAGACGACATAGGTGAGCGAACTCATCACGCCCGCGAGCACCACGAGATAGAGGTAGTCGATTGGGGCCGGGACGCCAGGCACCGGAACCAGATAGACGAGCGGCAGGGTGAGAAAGCCTCCCGAGAGGAAGGCGCCGATCGTCACTTCCCATGCGCCGGTGGTCTTCAGGTGCCGGCTCGCATAATTGCTGCCGAAGGCCGCCGAGAAGGTGGAAAACAGCATGCCGAGGCAGCCGAGCACGAAACTGCCGTCAATCGGGGCTGCCGGAAAGCCGACCAGCATGACGATGCCGAGCGTGCCGAGAACGAGGCCCGCGACGCGCGCCGGCGTGATCCGCTCGATCCCCCAGAGCTGCCCGATGACCATCGAAAAGAGCGGGATCGCCGCGACGAAGATCGCCGCCATCGCGGTGCCGATCAGCGGCGTGGAATAGGAAAGGCCGATGAGCTGACCGGCGACCGTCGTCGCGCCGACCACCAAGAAGGGCAGGAGGCCGGTGGAGAAATCGAGCCGGCGTCCGGTCGCTTTTGCCGCGGCGAGCAGGATCAGGCCGGCGAGGAAACAGCGGAAGGTGACGGCGCCGATCCAGCCGAAGGCCTCGACGACCTTCAGGAGCAGCAGGAAGGAAAGCCCCCAGGCGAGCGCGAGAAAGACGTAACCGATGATGTCTCTGGGTCGCATGAGGGGGGCTTCGGACGTTTGAAGTGGGAGGGAGTGTCGTATCAGGCAGGGAAGGCTCCGGCACGCGCCGGAGCCACTTTTGCCGTCACTCCGGCATGCGGTAGTCGACGAGGCGGTTCTCGCGCACGACGAAGAGCTTGCCCGTCTCGGTGAGTTCAGGACCGCAGAGCGGCAGGATCCGGGCGGCGACCTCGGACGGGTGCGGCAGCGTCGAGGGGTCTTCGCCGGGCATCGCCTGGGCGCGCATGGCGGTGCGGGTAGCTCCCGGATCGACCGAGACGACGCGCAGCGGCAGGCGCTGCGTTTCCCCGGCCCAGGTGCGGGCGAGCGCCTCGACGGCGGCCTTGGACGCGGAGTAGGGGCCCCAGAACGGGCGGCACTTGTGGGCCGCGGCCGAGGACATGATGACCGCGCGGCCCTGGTCGGACTTGGCGAGCAGCGGCTCGACGGAGCGGATGAGCCGCCAGGTGGCCGTGACGTTGATCGTCATCACCTTTTCGAAGACCTTCGCCTCGACATGGCCGATCGGCGAGATGACGCCGAGGATGCCGGCATTGGCGACGAGAATGTCGAGCTTGCCCCAGCGCTCGAAGATCGAGGCGCCGAGCGTGTCGATCGCCTGCATGTCGGCGAGGTCGAAGGGCACCAGCGTCGCCGAACCGCCGACCGCCTTGATCGCGTCATCGAGTTCCTCGAGCCCGCCGACGGTGCGGGCGCAGGCGATCACATGCGCGCCGGCTTTGGCGAGTTCGAGCGCGATGTAATAGCCGATGCCGCGCGATGCGCCGGTCACGAGCGCGATACGGTCCTTGAGGTCGATTGTCATATATGAATTCTCCCGGAGAAGCGGTGCAATGCCACACCGACAATAGGAATTCAGGCGGTGCGGCCCGCACCTCACCTCCCCCTTGAGGGGGGAGGTCGCAGCGAAGCTGCGGGTGGGGGTGAGCGGCAACAGCAGAAGAGGTCACCCCACCCCGGACCTTCGGTCCGACCCTCCCCCTCAAGGGGAGGGTGGTTGCGTTCATCACCCGTTGCTGGCGAGCATGGAAACCTTGCGGCCGACCTTTTCGCCTTCCCGGTCGAGGAGGCGGGTCGGATAGTCGCCGGTGAAGTAGTGGTCGGTGAACTGCGGCCGTTCCGGATTGCGCGGTGCTCCGCCGACCGCCTTGTAGAGCCCGTCGATCGACAGGAAGGCGAGCGAGTCCGCACCGATATACTTGGCCATCGCGTCGACGTCGGCATACTGGTTGGCGAGCAGCTTGTCGGCATCCGGCGTGTCGATACCGTAAAAATCGGGATGGAAGATCATCGGCGAGGCGACACGGATGTGCACTTCCTTGGCCCCGGCATCACGGATCATCTGCACGATCTTGAGCGAGGTGGTGCCGCGCACGATCGAATCATCGACCAGAACGACGCGCTTGCCCTCGATCATCGCACGGTTGGCCGAGTGCTTGAGCTTCACCCCGAAGGCGCGGATCTGCTGCGTCGGCTCGATGAAGGTGCGGCCGACATAATGGTTGCGGATGATACCGTATTCGAACGGGATGCCGCTCTGCTGGGCATATCCGAGGGCCGCGGGCGTGCCGCCGTCCGGAACCGGCACCACGACGTCGCCCTCGACCGGGGCTTCCTTGGCGAGGTTCATGCCCATGTTCTTGCGGGTCATGTAGACGTTGCGGCCGCCGACGACCGAATCCGGCCGGGCGAAGTAGACGTATTCGAAGAGGCAGAGCCGCTCCGGCTGGGGCTTCGCCGGCTTGCGGGCGTCGATGCTGATCGAGCCGTCCGGCTGGATTTCGCAGATGATGACCTCGCCATTCTCGACGTCGCGGACGAACTTCGCGCCGATGATGTCGAGTGCACAGGTTTCCGAACAGAAGATCGGCTTGCCGTCCAGCTCGCCCATGACGAGTGGCCGGATGCCGATCGGGTCGCGGGCGGCAATGAGCTTGGTGCGCGTCATCGCCAGCATCGAATAGCCGCCTTCCATCTGGCGGATGGCATCGATGAAGCGGTCGGAGGTCGAGGCGTGACGCGAACGGGCGATGAGGTGCAGCACGACTTCAGTGTCGGAGGTCGACTGGCAGATGGCGCCCGTCGCAATGATCTGCCGGCGAAGCGTCAGTCCGTTGGTGAAATTGCCGTTATGGGCGATCGCGATGCCGCCTTCTTCCAGCTCGGCGAAGAGCGGCTGCACGTTGCGGAGCGCTACTTCGCCGGTCGTCGAATAGCGGGTATGGCCGATCGCGACCGTGCCCGGGAGCTTCGCGAGCGTCGCCGGATCGGTGTAATGGTCGCCGACGAGGCCCATGTGCTTTTCGGTGTGGAATTGCTGTCCGTCGAAGGAGACAATGCCGGCCGCTTCCTGGCCGCGGTGCTGGAGCGCGTGCAGTCCGAGCGCCGTCAGCGTCGCCGCGTCCGGATGTCCCAGAATGCCGAACACCCCGCATTCCTCATGCAGGGTGTCGCCGTCGAGACCGTCTTCGAGGGAGGTGAAATCAGACTGGTTCATGGAAGCAGGCCTTTGCTCGGTGCGGGACAGGTACACTATACACAGTTCTCGGGGCGCTTTCGCCGGATGATCCCGCTCCGGCGGCGCCCGATTTGTCTTTCACGTCCTATATAGGAAGCGGCAGCCGCCGCTGCCCGTCAGTTTTCAGCCGGCGCCGTCGTTCCGGCCGGCGGCGCGAGTGTCTGCGACGGTGCCGCCTGTCCGGCCGGCGCCTGGTCGGCGGGTGCCTGCTCGGCCGGCGCTTCTCCGTCCGCCTCTTCCTTGCCGAGGATGCGGGCGCGCAGCTGCGGCTCGATGTCTTCCGGCAGCACCGCTTCGAGCTTCAGCACGAGCGCGTCGAGGAAGGGCTTCGATTTGGCGTTGTTCACCCAGTCGGGGCGATGCTTGACATCGATCAGCCAGTTCCAGAAGGCAACCGCGACCACCAGCAACAGGATGCCGCGCGCCGCACCGAAGAGGAAGCCGAGCGTGCGGTCCAGCGCGCCGATGCGGCTGTCGATGATGAAGTCGGCGATGCGTGTCGTAATGAAGGAGATGACGATCAGCGCGATCAGGAAGACGATGCCGGCGGCACCGGCAAGTGCGATGCGCTCGTCGCTCGTGTAGTTCTTGATGTAGGGAAGCACCAGCGGATGCAGGTAGTAGGCGGCGGCAACGGCGCCGACCCAGCTTGCGATCGAAAGCACCTCGCGGGAGAAACCGCGAACCATGGCGAGAACGGCGGAAAACAGGACTACGCCGATGACAATACCGTCAAAAATAGTGATGGGCATCTAAATCAACTCCAAGACGGCCGGCCCCGGCCTGCGTGATCGTCATCGCGTTCGGTGATCCCATACACCGCATTGCGGCCGAAAAAGGATCAGTTGCCGTCCATCTCCTCTACGGCCCTCACCCTGGACCCGGCGATGCGCGCGACCAGGTCGGGAAGGCTTTCGATCTCGCTCCACCGCCCTGCCGTGCCTTTCGGCAGATCGGGCGAAGCCGAAGGGAGCACCGCCCGTGCGAAACCGAGCTTTTCCGCCTCCTTCAGCCGCTGGGCCGTGTGCGCAACCGGCCGGACGGCGCCGGACAGGCTGACCTCGCCGAAATAGACGCAATCGGCGGGAAGGGCAAGTCCGGCCAGCGAGGAAACCAGGGCCGAGGCGACAGCCATGTCGGCGGCCGGTTCCGAGATGCGGTAGCCGCCGGCGACGTTGAGGTAGACGTCGTGGCTGCCGAGCCGCACGCCGCAATGGGCTTCGAGCACCGCGAGGATCATCGACAGGCGGGAGGAATCCCAGCCGACGACGGCGCGACGCGGCGTGCCGAGCGAGGTCTGGGCGACCAGCGCCTGCACCTCGACGAGCACGGGCCGCGTGCCTTCCATGCCGGCGAAGACGGCCGCTCCCGGGGCTTTTTCGTTGCGTTCGCCGAGAAAGAGCTCGGACGGATTGGCGACTTCACGCAGGCCCCGGTCCGACATTTCGAAGACGCCGATCTCGTCGGTCGGACCGAAGCGGTTCTTGACGGTGCGCAGGATGCGGTAGTGATGGCCGCGGTCGCCCTCGAAGTAGAGAACCGCGTCAACCATGTGCTCGACGACGCGGGGGCCTGCGATCTGGCCGTCCTTGGTGACGTGGCCGACGAGCACCATGGTGGCGCCGGTCTGCTTGGCGAAACGAATCATCGCTTGCACGCCGGTGCGGACCTGCGTGACCGTTCCGGGCGCCGAATCGGCGGTGTCGCTCCAGAGCGTCTGGATGGAATCGATGATGACGAGGTCCGGCCGCTTGCCTTCGGCGAGCGTTGCCAGGATGTCCTCGACATTGGTTTCGGCGGCGAGCAGCACGTCGGTTTCGGCCGCCTGCAGGCGCTGCGCCCGCAGCCTGACCTGCGCGACCGCCTCTTCGCCCGAGACATAGATGACGCGCCGGCCCTTGCGCGAGAGCGCGGCGGCCGCCTGCATGAGAAGCGTCGACTTGCCGATACCGGGATCGCCGCCGATCAGCACGGCCGAGCCGCGCACGAAGCCGCCGCCGGTCGCCCGGTCGAGCTCGGCCATGCCGGTCGGGATGCGCGGCGCCTCCTCGATCTCGCCGGAGAGCGAGGTGAGCGTCACCGGTCGCCCCTTCTTCGGCACCTTGCCGGGGCCGGCGCCGATGCCCCCCATTGGGTCTTCCTCGACGATCGTGTTCCACTCGCCGCAGCCGTCGCATTTGCCGGCCCAGCGGGTATGGACGGTGCCGCAGTTCTGGCAGACGAATTGGGTTCGGGCTTTGGCCATGGATCAGGTGTCGCTTTCGGGGATATCTTTGGTGGTGGTGTCCTGGCGGCCGTGCATCACGCGAAGGACAGTGACGGCTTCATCGGTGACGCGGACAAAGAAGCGCCGGTCTCGATAGACGAAGACACGGATGTCGTCGCCCATATCTTTCGCGCTCGCGCCGGTGAGGCCGAGCCGCGCCAGGTTTTCGATCTTGTTGTACAGGTCGAGCGCAAACCGGTTGGCCGCGACAGGGCTGAACCTTGCAATATGGCGATAGATCGACCGGAGATCCTGCCGTGCCTTTCTCGACCAGACGACCTCACGGCTTTTGGGCATCGCTCTCGGTGCGCTGCAAATCCGCCAGGAACGCCTCGGCACTCTCGTAGGTGTGGACGCGGCCGGCTTCCACGTCGTCGATCCCTTCCTGGATGAGCATGCGAAGGTCTGCTTCGTCCCGTTCGCGCAGGAGCCGGAGACCTGCGGTCACCACCTCTTCGGCGCTCCCGTAGAGGCCGGAGTTGACCTGCTTCTCGACGAATTTCTCGTCGCGCTTATTCAACTGGATGTTCGGCACGGCTGGCTCCGGTCAACAGATGGCGCAGGGTTCGTTCATGAGAACAATAACAGAACAAATCCCTGCGTGCCAGAGGTCAATTCTCGTCTTCTAGATAGTGCCGTTCGTAGCGAAGGCCGAGGCCGACGAGCATTTCGTAGCCGATGGTGCCGCCGGCGCGGGCGACCTCGTCGACCGGCATGTTCGGGCCGAAGAGCTCGATATAGTCGCCGGCCCTGACGGCGCCGTCCGGCAGGTCGGTGACGTCGAAGATCGTCAGGTCCATGGTGACGCGGCCGGCGACCGGCACGCGTTTGCCGGCGATGAAGCCGCAGGCGCCGGGGATGTTGGTCTGGCGCAGCGGCACGCCGGTGCCCGAGAGGCTGCGCAGATAGCCGTCGGCATAGCCGGCCGAGGCGATCGCGAGCCGGCTGTCGCGGGTAAGCGTCAGGGTGCCGCCATAGCTCACCGTTTCGCCCGCCGCCGCCTCGCGGACCTGGAGGATGCGCGCCTCGGCCTTGGCGACTGGGCGCATCGGGTTCGCAACGCCGTTGACCGCCTCGCCGCCGTAGAGCGCGATGCCCGGACGGGTGAGGTCGAAGTGGTAATCGGACCCGAGGAAGATTCCAGCAGAAGCTGAAAGACTTGATTCGATCCCTTCGAAAGCGGCGCTAACCTCGCGGAAAGATTCCAGTTGCCGGCGGTTCATCGGCGACGACGGATCGTCTGCGCAGGCAAGATGGCTGAGCACGAGCACCGGCGAGAAGCTCGCCGGACGCGATACGTCGCCGGCCAGTTCGAAGGCTTCCTTCATGCTGAGGCCGAGCCGGTTGAAGCCGGTATCGACATGCAGCGCGCAGGGGTGGTCGCCGCGTTCGGAGACGGCCGCCATCCACAGGGCGAGCTGTTCCTCGGAGGCGATCACCGGCACGAGGTCATTGTCGAAGAAGGTCTGTTCGGCGCCGGGCCAGAGCCCGGAGAGCACGAAGATGCGCGCGTCCGGCGCGTAGGCCCGCAGCGTCGCCCCTTCCGAAGGGACCGCGACGAAGAAGTCGCGCGCACCCGCCTCGTAGAGCGTGATGCCGGCATCCTCGATGCCCATGCCGTAGGCGTCCGCCTTGACGACGGCTGCGGCGCGCGCGCTGCCCGAGCGTCGCGCCATGTCGCGCCAGTTGTCGGCGAGCGCGCCGAGATCGACGGTGAGCCGCAGCGGCGCGTTGAGAAAGTCTTCGGGAAACTGCGGGATTTCGGTAAGAGCGGTCATCTGGCACTACGTATCATATGGGGGAAGCGGGGAGGGTCGGCGAGGCGACCTAGCACTGGCCGACCCTATCACTTTTGTTCAAGACTGGAATGGTCGAGTGCGGTAATATTCTGCGATGCACAACGTTTCGCAGACAGAAGCGGCGAGCGGCATGCCGCTGACGACGGCCGAGCGCGCCAATTTCTGGCGCGACGGCCGCTTTGCCGGCATGGAATGCCTGAGCGCCACCTTCCGCACCCATGAATACGCGCCGCACGCCCACGACACATTCTCGATCGGCGCGATCGAGAGCGGCAGCCAGATCGCCCGTATCCGCGGCAGCCGCGAGGAGACCGGCCCAGGGCATCTCTACCTCATCAACCCGGACGTCGTGCATGATGGCGCGCCGGGGGCCGAAGGCTATCGTTACCGGATGATCTACCCGAGCGAGGCGCTCTACCGCGACGTCCTGGAAGATGTCACCGGCAAGGCGTGCCACGGGACGCCGGCGTTCGCGCGCGGCACGCCGCTCGACGCGGAGCTTGCTCAGGCCTTCCACCGGGCGCATCGGGCGCTGGAAGACAATATCGGCGCGCTCGAGGCAGAGGAGAGCATGTTCTCGGTGCTCGCGGCGATCTTCATGCGCCATGGCAGCCGGCGCATCTCACCCATCGACACCCGGGAACGCAGCGCCGTCTGGCGGGTTCGCGACTATCTGACGGAGAATTTTGCGAAGGACGTCGGCCTCGACGAACTTGCGGCGACCGCCGGCCTGTCGCGCGCGCACCTCATCCGCGCCTTCCGCAAGGAATTCCACATCACCCCGCACGCCTTCCTCACCGACATCCGGGTGCGGCAGGCACGCACTCTCTTGCGCCTCGGCCGCCCGATCGCCGATGTCGCGCTTGATTGCGGCTTCGCCGACCAGGCGCATTTCAGCCGCCATTTCAAGGCGCGCACGGGTGTGACACCCGGACAGTTCCGCAAGGGCTGATCACTTTCCTTCAAGACCCGTCCGTCCGCTTTGTCTATGAGCAGGGTCTCGTCGACAAACAGGATGCCTGGCATGTCGGACCATCGTGGCGGCCGCGCCGCCGAAGTCTTCTCCGCTATGCGCCGCATGGCGCCGCTGATCACAGCCGTGATCCCGATCGGCCTCGTCTTCGGGGCGGCCGCGGCGGGCAACGGCCTTTCGCCGCTGGAGACAACGCTGATGAGCGCGCTGGTCTTCGCCGGCGGCTCGCAATTCGTCGCCATGGACATCTGGACGCATCCGGCGAGCTGGGCGGCTCTCGGCATCTCCGCCTTCTTGGTCAACATCCGCCACGTGCTGATGAGCGCGTCGCTCGCGCCGAAGCTCGGGCATTTTCCCGGCTGGCGGAAGTATCTCTCGGTGCTCCTCCTGACCGACGAGGGCTGGGCGGTTGCCGAAACCCACGCGGCGAACGCAAGACTGACGCCGCTCTGGTACGCCGGCGCCGTCATTCCCTTCTACCTCGCCTGGGTCGCGTCGGGCCTTGCCGGTTCGCTCGCTGGCGCCGTCCTCGGTGATCCGGCCGTTACCGGCCTCGATTTCGTCTTCTCAGCCGTCTTCATCGTGCTGGTGATGAATTTCTGGAAGGGCGCACGCACGGGACTGGTGCTCATAGCAAGCGGGCTGTCGGCCGTGCTGGTGCATGCCGTCGTGCCGGGCGTCTGGTACATCCTTGCCGGCGCACTGGCCGGTGTTGCCGCGGCCGTGCTCATGCCCGAGCGCGAGGAGGTCACGGCATGATGCTCGATCCACAGACCTTTCTCGCGATCCTCGCGATGGCGGTCGCGACCGCTGCAACCCGCATCGGCGGGCTTGTCCTCTTCTCTTTCCTGACACTCGACCGGCGGCAGAAGCGGGCGATGGAAGCGATCCCGCCGGCGGTGCTGATGGCGGTCGTCGCACCCACCGCACTCGCCACCGGACCGGCGGAGACGATCGCCGCGGCCGTCACCGCCCTTGCGGCGCTCCGCCTGCCGCTGCTCGCCGCAACCGCCCTCGGCGTCGCCACAGTGGCGGTGTTGCGGGCAATGGGGCTCTGAGAGCGGGGTTTCCCCTCAGTGCTCCTCGTACTGCGTGAAGCTCGGGTCGGCGAGGTCGGCGAAGCGGGTGTATTCGGCCTGGAAGGCGAGCTTGACGGTGCCGGTCGGTCCGTGGCGCTGCTTGGCGATGATGACGTCCGCCGTGCCCTTGACCTTGTCCATCTGCGCTTCCCACTCGGTATATTTCGGGTCGGCGGGATCGCGCGGCTCCATGTTCTTCACATAGTATTCCTCGCGGAACACGAAGAGCACGACGTCCGCGTCCTGTTCGATCGAGCCCGATTCACGCAGGTCGGAGAGCTGCGGGCGCTTGTCATCGCGGCTTTCGACCTGACGCGAGAGCTGCGAGAGCGCGACGATCGGAACGTTGAGTTCCTTGCCGAGCGCCTTGAGGCCGGTGGTGATCTCGGTGATTTCCTGCACGCGGTTTTCGCCGGCCTTCTTGGAGCCGGTCATCAGCTGTACGTAGTCGACCACCAGGCAATCGAGGCCGCGCTGGCGCTTCAGGCGACGGGCGCGCGCGGCGAGCTGGGCGATCGAGATACCGCCGGTCTGGTCGATGTAGAGCGGCACCTTCTGCATGGTCTGGGAGAAGCCGACGAGTTTTTCGAAGTCCTGCTCGGTGATGTCGCCGCGGCGGATCTTCGAAGACGAGACTTCCGTCTGCTCGGACATGATACGGGTGGCGAGCTGTTCGGACGACATTTCGAGCGAGTAGAAGCCGACGACGCCGCCGTTCCTGGCCTTGAAGGAACCGTCGGGCATGACCTCCGGCTCGTAGGATGCCGCAATGTTCCAGGCGATGTTCGTCGCAAGCGAGGTCTTGCCCATGCCCGGACGGCCGGCGAGGATGATCAAGTCGGAGCGCTGCAGGCCGCCCATCTTCGAGTCGAGCGAATGGATGCCGGTGGAAATGCCGGAGAGATTTCCGTCGCGTTCGAAGGCGGCGCCGGCCATGTCGACGGCGAGCGCCACCGCGTCGCTGAAGGCCTGGAAGCCGCCGTCGTAGCGGCCGTTCTCGGCGAGCTCGAACAGGCGGCGTTCGGTGTCCTCGATCTGCGCCTGCGGCGGCATGTCGAGCGGCGCGTCGTAGGCGATGTTGACGACGTCCTCGCCGATCTGGATCAGCGCGCGGCGCAGCGCCAGATCGTAGATCGCGCGGCCGTAGTCCTCGGCGTTGATGATCGTCACCGCCTCGGAGGCGAGGCGGGCGAGATACTGCGCCACCGTCAGGTCGCCGACCTTCTCCTCTGCCGGCAGGAAGGTCTTGATGGTGACCGGGTTCGCGGTCTTGCCCATACGGATGATCTCCGAGGCGACCTCGAAGATCTTGCGGTGCAGCGGCTCGTAGAGATGGGCGGGCTTCAGGAAGTCCGAGACGCGGTAATAGGCGTCGTTGTTGACCAGAATGGCGCCGAGAAGCGCCTGTTCGGCCTCGATATTGTTCGGCGCTTCGCGATAGAGCGGCTCGGCCTGCTGGGGGGGCGTGATCTTGCGCACAGCGTCGTTCATTGTGGGCTACCGTTTCCCTCTTTCGTGCTCGTCGACAGCCATCCGGTTTGACGGTCGACGACAGGATAGTCAACAGCAATCGGGCGATTCCACGCCCGCTCGCGCGGCGGACGGCCGATGCCGGCAGTTGTCCCTTTTATCCACAGGCCGGCGGGATTTCCGCGCGGACAGGCGGGAATTCCGCTTGCCTGCCCGCGGGCGGCCGCGAATCGCTTGGCAGGACTGATTCTACACCGTGGCGGAAACGTCCGGAGGGGATTTTGCGGCGCGCCCCCCCCCCCCCGCAAAAGAAAACGCCCGGGCCGCAGCGGCCCGGGCGTCCAAATCCGGCTTGCGACGGATATTATTCCTGTTCGCCTTCGAATTCGGCTTCCGGGTTGAAGAAGTCTTCCGGACGCAGGGCGTCTTCGTCGACGCCGTAGATCGCGTCGGCCGAGGTCAGGCTTTCGCCCTTGGCCTGGCGTTCGGCTTCTTCGGCCGAGCGGGNGGCGTCCAAATCCGGCTTGCGACGGATATTATTCCTGTTCGCCTTCGAATTCGGCTTCCGGGTTGAAGAAGTCTTCCGGACGCAGGGCGTCTTCGTCGACGCCGTAGATCGCGTCGGCCGAGGTCAGGCTTTCGCCCTTGGCCTGGCGTTCGGCTTCTTCGGCCGAGCGGGCGACGTTGAGCTCGATGGACAGCTCGACTTCGGCATGCAGGTGCAGGGTGACCTGGTGCAGGCCGATCGACTTGATCGGCTGGTTGAGTTCAACCTGGTTGCGCGAAACGTTGAAGCCTTCGGAGGCCAGGATCTCGGCGACGTCGCGAGCAGCGACCGAGCCGTAGAGCTGGCCGGTTTCGCCGGCCGAACGGACGACGACGAAGGACTTGCCGGAGAGGGCGTCGGCGACCTTCTGGGCTTCCGACTTGCGCTCGAGGTTGCGGGCTTCCAGCGTGGCGCGTTCGGCTTCGAAGCGGGCCTTGTTGGCGGCGTTGGCGCGCAGCGCCTTGCCCTGCGGCAGGAGGTAGTTGCGGGCAAAGCCGTCGCGAACCTTCACGGTTTCGCCCATCTGGCCAAGCTTGGCGATGCGTTCAAGAAGAATGACTTCCATTTTCGTTTTCCTTTCAGTCTCAAGTTCAGGTGTTGCGGTTGTCAGGTTTGTCGGCGGGTCGCGCCGGTGTCAGCGCCACGGTCCGCCGGGTATCCGACAGGCCGAGGACGAGAATGAAGAAGGCGGGCAGCACGAGCAGCGCCGAGAGATAGGCGAGCACCAGCGCCGGCACGCGCCAGTCCTTGCCGCGGGTACGCAGGTGCAGGGAGGCGAAGCCGGCAAGCAGGAAACCCGCGCCGAAGGCGCCGCAGACTGTTGCGCCGACAAGGGCCGGAACGCCGCCGTAGAAGCTCGCGAGAATGCCCGCGAGAAAGACGAAGAGCGCGTTGCGGTTCATCCTGAGGGCCGACGGAATGTCTTCCCTCGGACGCAGGCCGTGGCCCGAAGCGGAGACGATCCGCACGGCGACGTAATAGGCTGAAAAGAGCATCAGCACCCAGGTGCCGCCCTGCACGACGGGCAGCATGGTCAGCATCAGGCGCTTCAGCTGGGCGACGCTTGCGGCATCCGGCGCCAAGGCGGGGTTCTCGCCGCCCTGGACCGACTGCAGCAGCGTGTCGACCATCTGGCTGACCAGGTCCGGGCCGTAGCCGATCATGATCCCCAACACGACGACAGCGAGCGCAACCAGCGAGCAGAGATGGAGCAGGATGTCGGAGAGCGGATACCAGGCCATCAGGTTCTGCGGTCCGCCGAGCTCGGAGGCGGGACGTGCGAGGTTCGCAAGATGGCTGAGCCAACCCGCCGGCAGCAAAGTGAAGATCGCCATGGCGAAGGCGAAAAGCGGCGAAACGGCGAGCGCGCCGATGACGGCGGCGGTGATGACGGCGGTGATTGCGGCGATATTGCCCCAGCCGAGGCCGACGATGAGCACGGGGAGGGCGGACGCCGCGTAGAGGAGGGAGGCAAACGACGGCTGCGCATTCGCGCCCAGCACCAGCAGGGCGGCGGTAATTCCGGCGAGAACGCCGGTCAGCAGCAATGTCGCATTCACCTGTTTCACGTCGCTGTCCTGCTTTTCGAAGCAGTTAGGGGAATATCCGGACTCGATTTCAGAGCATCCGGTCCCCAACATGGGTTTTCAAAGGTGCCGATCCGCGCCCATCGCGGAAGGGCGGTTCCGCCGGCCGAAGCCGGCGGAACAATGTCGGATTACGCTACGACGTAAGGCAGCAGGCCGAGGAAGCGGGCGCGCTTGATGGCCTTGGCCAGTTCGCGCTGCTTCTTCTGGGAAACTGCGGTGATACGGGACGGAACGATCTTGCCGCGCTCGGAAATGTAGCGCTGCAGGAGACGGACGTCCTTGTAGTCGATCTTCGGTGCGTTCGCGCCCGAGAAGGGGCAGGTCTTGCGACGACGATGGAACGGGCGGCGTGCCGGAGCAGAGGATGCATCAGCCATTGTGTTTTCTCCTTGTGCTCGAAATTACGCGCGGTCTTCGCGCGGACGACGCTCGAAGCCACCTTCACGGGGGCCACGGTCCGGACGCGGGCCACGGTCGCCGAAGTCGCGGCGCGGGCCACGGTCGTCGCCTTCACGGCGCGGACGGTCGTCACGGTCGCGCTTCTGCATCATCGCGGACGGGCCTTCTTCGTGGGCTTCGACGGCGATGGTCATGTAACGAAGAACGTCTTCGTTGATGCGCATCTGGCGTTCCATTTCATGGATGGCGGCCGCCGGAGCGTCGATGTCCATGAGGGCGTAGTGCGCCTTGCGGTTCTTCTTGATGCGGTAGGTGAGGGACTTCAGGCCCCAGTTCTCGATGCGCCCGACCTTGCCGCCGTTAGCTTCGATGACGCCCTTGTACTGTTCGACGAGGGCATCAACCTGCTGAGCGGACATATCCTGCCGGGCAAGGAATACATGTTCGTAAAGAGCCATTGTAGACTTGCCTTTCTTGCGGTTGTCGTCACCCGGATCCGGCGCTAAGCCTCAACGACTGCTCTTGGAACTGGAAAACCAGGCAAGAAAAGCGTTTGATCGAGACGGTCGAGAGCGGAGACACGGGAGACCGGCAACCCTTCGGTGCCTGCGATCCTTGGTTCAAGGACCTGCCCTCCGTTCAGCCACCAGCCGAAGGACCGGGTGTTTTGAACAGCGCGCTTATACGCATTTTTCCGGGAAAGGCAAGGCTGAAAAGCCTGGCTCGGACGGAAAACGCCAATGCGCGGTCGGTCTCACATCGGCATGGGATAGAAGCGATGGACCTTGGCGATCTCGGCGAGGACCTCGTCGGAGAGCACGAGATCGGCGGCCGAGATGTCGGTCTTCAGCTGTTCCATGCTGGTCGCGCCGATGATGACCGAGGCCATGAACGGCCGGGTGAGGCAGAAGGCGAGCGCCATCGCGGACGGATCGAGGCCGTGCTTGCGGGCGATCTCGACATAGGCGCGCGTCGCCGGCTCCTGGCGGGGCTGCAGGCGTCCGCCAATATCGCCGTTGATCGAGCCACGGGAGCCCGCAGGCTTCTGTCCGTCGAGATACTTGCCCGAAAGAATGCCGCCGGCCAGCGGAGAATAGGCGAGCAGGCCGACATCCTCGTGGTGCGAGACTTCGGCGAGGTCCAGATCGAAGCTGCGATAGAGCAGGTTGTACTCGTTCTGCAGCGTCGCCACGCGCGGGAGCCCCTTCTTCTCGGCGAGCGAGAGATATTTGAGCGTGCCCCAGGCCGTTTCGTTGGAGAGGCCGATCGCGCGGATCTTGCCGGCCTTCACGCAGTCGTCGAGCGCGGAGAGCTTCTCCTCGATGTCGGCGACCGCCTTCTCGCGATCCTGCTTGAACGGATTGTAGGTCCAGGCCTGGCGGAAGTGGTAATGGCCGCGGTTCGGCCAGTGAATCTGGTAGAGATCGATATAGTCGGTCTTCAGTCGCCTGAGGCTCGCGTCGACCGCCTCGCGGATCGCCGCCCCGGTGATCGGCTCGCCGCCGCGGATATAGGGCCGGCCGGCGCCGGCGACCTTGGTCGCGAGCACGATATCCTTGCGCTTGCCGGTCTTTTCGAGCCAGTTGCCGACGATGGTCTCGGTGTCGCCGTAGGTCTCGGCGGAGACCGGCGTGGTCGGATAGAGTTCGGCCGTGTCGAAGAAATTGATGCCGCGGTCGAGCGCATAGTCCATCTGCGCGAAGGCTTCGGCCTCCGTGTTCTGCGAACCCCAGGTCATCGTCCCCAGGCAGATTTCGGACACGGTGATGCCGGTGCGGCCAAGCTTGTTACACTTCATGAAAAGAGTTTCCGTTGCTGGAAAGGATATCGGAGGGCGGGGATTGCGTTGCGAATTTAGGTCGATTTCGCTGCACTGCAAGCGCGTTCTTTCCATGCCTGCGCCAATGCACCGATCCTCCTTTCCCGCCTCTGGACAACGTGCCGCGAGCGGGGCAAAGCGGCCCGCCTGCACTTGACTCCCTTTGAAAACCCGTCAAAGGGAGAGAAAAAAGTCAGGGAAGAACATATCCCAAGAAGGAATGGACCATGAGTGTGGCATTTACGTTCCCCGGCCAGGGCAGCCAGGCCGTCGGCATGGGCAAGGAACTTGCTGAGACTTATGCCGAGGCCCGTGCGGTCTTCGAGGAAGTCGACGAAGCGCTCGGCGAGAAGCTCTCCTCCGTCATGTTCGAGGGGCCCGAAGAAACCCTGACGCTGACCGCCAACGCGCAGCCGGCGCTGATGGCGGTGTCGATGGCCGTCATCCGCGTGATGCAGGCCCGCGGCCTCGATCTCAAGTCGAAGGTATCCTTCGTCGCCGGCCATTCGCTCGGCGAATATTCCGCACTCTGCGCCGCTGGCACCTTCTCGCTCGCCGATACCGCCCGGCTCCTGCGCATTCGCGGCAATGCCATGCAGGCCGCAGTTCCGGTCGGCGAGGGCGCCATGGCCGCAATCATCGGGCTCGAGCACGGTGACGTGCAGACGATCTGTGTCGAGGCTTCTGCCGTCGGCCCCTGCCAGATCGCCAACGACAACGGCGGCGGCCAGCTGGTGATTTCCGGCGGCAAGGCCGCGGTCGAAAAGGCGGCTGCACTTGCGACCGACAAGGGCGCCAAGCGTGCGATCATGCTGCCTGTCTCCGCACCCTTCCATTCCGCCCTGATGGGGCCGGCCGCCGAGGCAATGCGCGAGGCGCTCGCCAAGGTCGAGAAGAAGGACCCGGTCGTACCGCTGATCGCCAACGTCCGCGCCGCGCCCGTCACCGCGGCCGACGAGATCGCCGCCCTGCTGGTCGAGCAGGTCACCGGCCAGGTTCGCTGGCGCGAAACGGTGGAATGGTTCGCCGCAAACGGCGTCACCACGCTTTATGAACTCGGCTCCGGCAAGGTGCTGACCGGTCTCGCCCGCCGCATCGACAAGTCCGTGAACGGCATCGCCGTCAATACTCCGGCCGATATCGACGCCGCGCTTGCAGCACTTCTCGGCTGATCTTCCGTTTCAAAAACAAGGATTGCGATCATGTTTGATTTGACCGGCCGCAAGGCCCTCGTCACCGGCGCAACCGGCGGCCTCGGCGAGGAAATCGCCCGCCT
The DNA here is from genome assembly GCF_048159625.1 of Ciceribacter azotifigens. Taxonomy (NCBI): domain Bacteria; kingdom Pseudomonadati; phylum Pseudomonadota; class Alphaproteobacteria; order Hyphomicrobiales; family Rhizobiaceae; genus Ciceribacter; species Ciceribacter azotifigens. The sequence goes on from NZ_JBLQTA010000002.1 coordinate 221,153, forward strand.
GCTGCATGCGCGCGGCGCCATCGTCGGCCTGCATGGAACGCGCGTCGAAAAGCTTGAGGCGCTCGCCGCCGAGCTCGGCGACCGGGTCAAGGTCTTCCCGGCGAACCTGTCGAACCGCGACGAAGTGAAGGCACTCGGCGAGAAGGCGGAGACCGAACTCGAAGGCGTCGACATCCTCGTCAACAATGCCGGCATCACCAAGGACGGTCTCTTCGTGCGCATGAGCGACGAGGACTGGGACAGCGTGCTCGAGGTCAACCTGACGGCGGTTTTCCGTCTGACCCGCGAACTCACCCATCCGATGATGCGCCGCCGCTTCGGCCGCATCATCAACATCACCTCGATCGTCGGCGTCACCGGCAATCCGGGCCAGACGAACTACTGCGCCTCGAAGGCCGGCATGATCGGTTTCTCGAAGTCGCTGGCACAGGAGATCGCGACGCGCAACGTCACCGTCAATTGCGTCGCGCCCGGCTTCATCGAAAGCGCCATGACCGGCAAGCTCAACGACAAGCAGAAGGAAGCGATCATGGGGGCGATTCCGATGAAGCGCATGGGCACCGGCAGCGACATCGCCGCCGCCGTCCTCTATCTCGCCTCCAACGAGGCGGGCTACGTCACCGGCCAGACGCTCCACGTCAACGGCGGTATGGCGATGATCTGACGCACGCGCACGATGTGTGCGGGATTTGCATGTTGAGCAGCCTCTCGCCGGTGATTTTCAGGCTTTGCGAAGGGCTTAAAGCATGTTAAGCGGGCCAAGACTGTGTACAGTCGTCCCGAAATGACAGGCGGCAGTTGTGCCTAGGCTGCTGTTCGTTGTGGATTGGGCTGAACGAGTTTGCCGGTGAGGTTGCAAAAGCATCGATCGCCGGTTTGATACAGGGTAGGGGACCGTCGCGGCGCCCCGAGATAAAGAAGGTCGAGGAAACCGACATGAGCGATATCGCAGAACGCGTGAAGAAAATTGTAATTGACCATCTCGGCGTTGATGCCGAGAAAGTCGTCGAAGGCGCAAGCTTCATCGACGACCTGGGCGCCGACTCGCTCGACACGGTCGAATTGGTCATGGCTTTCGAAGAAGAGTTCGGCGTTGAAATCCCGGACGACGCGGCCGATTCCATCCTGACGGTCGGCGACGCGGTAAAGTTCATCGAGAAGGCTCAGGCCTGATCGTTGGCATGCAAGGCAGGCGGATCGCCCTCGATCCGGCCTGCGGAGGCCCGCTCCTGGCGGGCCTTGCTGTTTTCAGACCGAAAGAACAGGTGGGCTGCGGACTATGAGACGGGTCGTTATCACCGGTACCGGCATGGTATCGCCTCTGGGGTGTGGAACCGAGGTGACGTGGTCGAAACTCCTGGGCGGGCAGAGCGGCGCGCGCCGCGTGACCGAATTCGAGGTCGATGACCTGCCGGCACAGGTCGCCTGCCGTATTCCGACCGAAGGCGAGGGTGCGTTCAGTCCTGACGACTGGATGGAGCTCAAGGAGCAGCGCAAGGTCGACAATTTCATCATTTACGCGATCGCTGCCGCCGACATGGCGCTCGAGGATGCCGGCTGGCATCCCAAGAGCGACGAGGACCAGATTGCGAGCGGCGTGCTGATCGGCTCCGGCATCGGCGGGATCGAAGGGATCGTCGAGGCGGGATTCATCCTGCGCGACAAGGGCCCGCGCCGCCTGTCGCCGTTCTTCATTCCCGGACGTCTCATCAATCTGGCTTCCGGTCAAGTCTCCATTCGCCACAAGCTGCGCGGCCCGAACCACTCGGTCGTCACCGCCTGCTCGACCGGCGCCCATGCTATCGGCGACGCAGCGCGCCTGATCGCGCTCGGCGATGCCGACGTGATGGTCGCCGGCGGCACAGAATCTCCGATCAGCCGCATTTCGCTTGCCGGCTTTGCCGCCTGCCGTGCGCTGTCGACCGCCCGCAATGACGATCCGACCCGCGCCTCGCGCCCCTACGACAAGGACCGTGACGGCTTCGTCATGGGCGAGGGCGCCGGCATCGTCGTGCTGGAAGAGCTGGAGCACGCAAAGGCGCGCGGTGCCAAGATCTATGCCGAGATCGTCGGCTACGGCCTTTCCGGCGACGCCTATCACATCACCGCCCCGTCCGAAGACGGTGAAGGCGCGCAGCGCTGCATGGCGATGGCGCTGAAGCGCGCCGGCCTGACGCCCGCCGATATCGACTACATCAACGCACACGGCACCTCGACCATGGCCGACGTCATCGAGCTCGGCGCGGTGGAGCGGCTCGTCGGCGATTCCGCCTCGAAGATCTCGATGTCGTCGACGAAGTCGGCGATCGGCCATCTGCTCGGTGCCGCCGGTGCCGTCGAGGCGATCTTCTCTGCGCTTGCGATCCGTGACAATATCGCGCCGCCGACGCTCAACCTCGACAATCCCGAAGTGGAAACGGCGATCGACCTCGTGCCGCACAAGGCGCGCGAACGTCAGATCGATGTCGCGCTTTCCAATTCGTTCGGATTCGGAGGCACCAATGCCTCGCTGGTTCTACGTCGCTACCAGGGATAACCTGCCGGCAGGCCGGGCGCGCCGGAACGACGCTTTCGGGATGGATGCCGCGTACCGGTTTTCGCCGCAATGTCCGGCGAAAGAGCGGCTGGACCGAAATGAAGAGGAGTGCCGGTGAGCGAGATCGATCAGAACAGCGGGAATGAAGTCGGCCGCGGCGCGGAACCGGCGTCCAAGGGACCGATCATTCCGAAATCGCCGGCCGAAGCGCTGAAGCCGGAACGCGTTCCGGCGCCTCCCAAACGCTCGCGCAAGGCGCGCAGCCAGCTGGTGATCTTCCTCAATTTCCTGATGACGCTGACGGTTACGGTTTTCGTGATCGCCGTCGCCGGTTTCTATTACGTAATGTCGGCCTACCAGGGGCCGGGACCGCTGCAGGCGAATCTGAATTTCGTCGTGCGCAACGGCGCAGGCCTTGCCGAGATCGCCAACAACCTCGAGCGGAGCGGCATCGTTACCGATTCCCGTATCTTTCGTTACGTGACGGCCACTTATCTCGAAGAGAACGAGACGCTGAAGGCCGGCGAATACGAGATCAAGGCGAAGGCGTCGATGAAGGAGATCATGGATCTCCTGAAGTCCGGCAAGTCGATCCTCTATGCGATCTCATTCCCGGAGGGGCTGTCGGTCAAGCAGATGTTCAAGCGGCTTGCCGAAGATCCTGTGCTTGAAGGCGAACTGCCCGCGGAATTGCCGGCCGAAGGGGCGCTCCGGCCCGACACCTACAAGTTCTCCCGCGGTACGAAGCGCGACGAGATCATCAACCAGATGATCGCGGCGCAAGAGAAGGTCATCGATCAGGTCTGGGAGAAGCGCGATCCCGACCTGCCACTGAAGAGCAAGCTCGAACTGGTGACGCTCGCCTCGATCGTCGAAAAGGAAACGGGCAAGCCGGATGAACGCGCCCATGTCGCCTCGGTCTTCTACAATCGCCTGCAGAAAGGCATGCGTCTCCAGTCGGACCCGACGATCGTCTACGGCCTCTTCGGCGGCGACGGAAAGCCGTCCGACCGTCCGATCTACCAGTCGGACCTGAAGAAGGAAACGCCCTACAACACCTATGTGGTGAAGGGCCTGCCGCCGGGGCCGATCGCCAATCCGGGCCGCGAGGCGCTCGAAGCGGTCGCCAATCCCTGGCGCACCAAGGACCTCTATTTCGTGGCCGACGGCACCGGTGGACACGTCTTCGCGGCGACGCTCGAAGAGCACAACGCCAACGTCAAGAAGTGGCGCAAGATCGAAGCCGAACGAGGGGTCGAACCCGACGTGGTGATGGACGCTCCGGCGCCGAACAACTAGCGGTCCGATACTTGCCTCCGCATTCCCGGGCTCCGGCCCGCACGGCGAACGCCGGATAATTCCTGTCCTTCAGAGCCTACGGAGTAGAGCGATGGCACTGCAATCCATGACCGGCTTCGCTCGCAGCGAAGGCACCAGCGGGCGCTATCGCTGGGCCTGGGAACTGCGCTCGGTCAACGGCAAGGGACTGGACATCCGGCTACGGCTGCCGAGCGGCATGGAAGCGCTGGAAGTAGAGGCGCGTCAGCGCCTGTCCGAAGCGCTCTCCCGCGGCAACCTGCAGGTGACCCTTTCCGTCACCATCAGCGAGAACCGTGTCGAGGCCGTCGTCAACGAGGAGGCGCTTGCAGCCGTCCTCAAACTGCGCGATGCGCTCGGCTCCTCCGTGGTCGATCCGTCGCCCATGCGCCTCGACGCGCTTCTCGGTATCCGCGGGCTCGTCGAATTCCGCGAGGCGGTCGACAGCGAGGAGATCATCGCCGCGCGTGACGCGGCCATCCTCGACGGTCTTTCGAGAGCCATCGCGGCACTCGGCGACATGCGCCGGCGGGAGGGCGATGCGCTCGGCCGTCTTCTTTCCGGGCACGTCGACAGGATCGAGGAGCTTGCCCGTCGCGTCGAGGCCGATCCGTCACGCTCACCGGAAGAGATCGCCCGCAAGCTGGAAGCACAGCTTCAGGCCTTGCTGGAAAGCGCGCCGTCGCTCGACCGCGACCGGCTCCATGCCGAGGCGGCGCTGCTGGCGACGAAGGCGGATCTCCGCGAGGAGATCGACCGGCTGAAGGCGCATGTCGCCGCCGCCCGCGAGCTTCTCGCCGAAGGTGGGCCGATCGGTCGCAAGCTCGATTTCCTGGCGCAGGAATTTAACCGCGAATCGAATACCATCTGTTCCAAGTCCAATGCCGTCGCGGTGACCTCCGCCGGCATCGAGCTGAAGGTCGTCATCGACCAGTTCCGCGAACAGGTCCAGAATTTGGAGTAGACAATGGGTAAGCCGAAGGGAGGCGTGGTGGAGATCGCCAGGCGCGGATTGATGCTGGTGATCTCGTCGCCGTCGGGCGCGGGCAAGTCATCGATCGCGCGCACGCTGCTCAGCCAGCCCGACATGCAGATCAGCGTGTCGGTGAGTGTGACCACGCGCGAGCGGCGCCACAGCGAGGTGGAAGGTGTCCACTACCGCTTCGTTTCTCAACGCGAGTTCGAGGGCTTGCGCGCCTCCGACTCGCTACTCGAATGGGCCGAAGTCCACGGCAACTTCTACGGCACGCCGCGCGATCCGGTGGAAATCGCCATGGCCGAAGGCCGTGACATGCTCTTCGACATCGACTGGCAGGGTGCTCAGCAGCTGCAGGAAAAGATGCCGGCTGACGTGGTGTCGATCTTCATCCTGCCGCCGACCATGGCCGAACTGCAGTCGCGCCTGCATCGCCGTGCGGAAGATACGGAAGAGGTGATCCAGACGCGGCTTGCCAACTCGCGCTCCGAAATCGAGCACTGGCGGGAATACGACTACGTGATCGTCAACGACGATCTCAACACCGCGATCGACTCGGTCAAATCGATCATCAAGGCGGAGCGTCTGCGGCGCGACCGGCGCCACGGCCTGTTCGACTTCGTCAACGGGCTCATCACAGAGGCATAACAGCCGGAGGCATTGCCTCCGGCCGACCCTAATTCAGGTGCCGGAGCTTGTCGGGATTGCGGACGACGTAGATCGCCGCGATCTTTCCGTCCACGATATCGAGCGCCGTCGTCTGGAGCTCGCCGTCGGCCTCCAGCGAGATGAACCCCGGCAGGCCGTTGATGAACCCGGCGCGGACCAGCCGCGAGCCGTGCCGCCGGAACAGGTCTGCGAGATGATCATGCAGCGTCATCACGGCTGCAAACCCGAAGACAGGCGCGCCGGCCGCCGCGCGTTTTCCGCCGCCATCGGCATGGATGCTGACATCGGCCGCGAGCATCGCCCCGAGCGCCGACATGTCGCCGCTGCGCGAGGCGGCGAAGAAGGCCTCGGCCAGTTCGATGCCGCGTTTCTTGTCGACCTGGAAGCGTGACCGCGCCTCGCGCACATGGCCGCGCGCACGGGCGGCGAGCTGCCGGCAGGCGGCGGGGTCCCGCTCGATCGTGGTGGCGACCTCCTCGAAGGCGAGGCCGAACACGTCGTGCAGCAGGAAGGCCGCGCGCTCCAGCGGCGAGAGACGCTCCAGCGCGAGCATCAGGGGGAGAGTGACATCCTCTTCCTCCTCGTCCTCTACGACCGGATCGGGAAGCCAGGGGCCGACATAGGTCTCGCGCTGGCGCCGCGCCGACTTCAGCTGGTCGAGGCAGAGTCGCGTCACCGTGCGGCGAAGGAAGGCCTCCGGTTCGCGCACGGCCTGGCGGTCGGCCCCCATCCAGCGGATGAAGGCCTCCTGCACCATGTCCTCGGCATCTGCCACCGAACCGAGCATCCGGTAGGCGACGCGGACGAGTTTCGGACGCAGCGGGTCGAAACTCGCCGCTGCGTCCTCCCGGGGCTGGGGCGCCATCAGGCGGCCACCTCCGTCTGGATGGCCTTCGCCGCGGCCGGGTCGACCCACAGGCCGAAGCCGACGGCAAGGCGGTTCCAGCCGTTGATGACGTTGATCATCAGTGTGAGTTTCACCTGTTCGTCCTCCGTGAACTGCGCCTTCAGCACTTCATAGGCGCGATCTTGCGTATGGCCTTCCGAGAGCCGGGTCAGGGCGTCGGTCCAGCCTAGCGCGGCACGCTCGCGATCGGAATAGCACGGTGCTTCGCGCCAGGCGGAGAGCAGATAGATGCGCTGCTCGCTCTCGCCCTTCGCCCGCGCTTCGACGGTGTGCATGTTGAGGCAGTTGGCGCAGCCGTTGATCTGCGAGGCGCGGATTTTCACGAGCTCGATGAGGCTAGGCTCGAGGCTGGCGGCGGCGTCCATCGACATACCCATCCACTTCTTCATCAGGGCGGGAGCAGCGGAGAAGATATCAAGTCTTGCACTCATGGTTCGTATCCTTCTGTTGGTTACGACACCATGACGAGTGGACATCGCCCGATGTGACATGCCGGCGATTTTTTCCGAAAATTCGTGCGCGGAGGTTTGCGCCGCCTCAGAGCGAATTCGCCAGCCGGACGAACTCTTCCACCGACAGCGTCTCGGCCCGCCTCGCCGGATCGATGCCTGCCTTGACGAGCAGGGCCTCGCCGCCGAGGGATTTGAGGCTCTGGCGCAGCATCTTGCGCCGCTGGCCGAAGGCTGCCTGCGTGACGCGTTCGAGCTTTTCGACCGGGCAGGGCAGAGGATTGGCCTTCGGAACGAGATGAACGACGGTCGACGTCACCTTCGGCGGCGGGGTGAAGGCTTGCGGCGGCACGTCGAAGGCCATGTGGGCATCGGTGCGCCATCCGCAGAGCACGCCGAGGCGGCCGTAATGGTCGTCGTCCTCGTGCGCCACGATGCGCTGGCCGACTTCCTTCTGGAACATCAGCGTCAGCGACTGCCAGAACGGCGGCCAGGCCTTCGGCAGCAGCCAGTTGACGAGCAGCTGCGTGCCGACATTGTAGGGCAGGTTGGCGATGATCTTGACCGGACCTTCGGGCACGAGTGCCTCGAAATCGGTCTTCAGCGCATCGCCCTCGATCACTTCCAGCCGACCGGGATAGTGCTCGGCGACCTCGGAGAGCGCGGGCAGGCAGCGGGCGTCGCGTTCGACGGCGATCACCTTTTTGGCGCCGAGCGCGAGGATCGCCCGGGTGAGGCCGCCCGGTCCGGGACCGACCTCGAACACCGTCACGCCCTCGAGCGAGCCGGCCGTGCGTGCGACTTTCTGCGTCAGGTTGAGGTCGAGCAGAAAGTTCTGGCCGAGCGCCTTGCGGGCGTCGAGCTCATGGCGACGGATGACGTCGCGCAGCGGCGGAAGGCCGTCGAGGGCTGCCATCAGGAACTGGCGCCCGCCGGGCGGGAGATCTCCGAGGCGAGCTTGAGCGCGGCGACGAGGCTGCCATGGCGGGCGATACCTGTGCCGGCGATGCCGAAGGCGGTGCCGTGGTCGGGCGAGGTGCGCACGAAGGGAAGGCCGAGCGTTACGTTGACGGAGTCGTCGAAACCGAGCGCCTTGACCGGGATCAGGGCCTGGTCGTGGTACATGCAGATCGCAACGTCATAGCGACGGCGGGCCTCGTCGTGGAACATCGTGTCGGCGGGCAGGGGTCCGAAGGCGTCGATCCCTTCGGCACGCAGCTGCGTGATCGCCGGATGGATGATCTCTTCGTCCTCGAGACCGATCGCCCCGCCTTCGCCCGCATGGGGGTTGAGCCCGGCGACGGCAAGCCGCGGCGAGGAGAGGCCGAAGCGCTCCTTGAGGTCCCTGGCGGTGATGCGGCAGGTATCGAGGATCAGCGTTTCGGTCAGCGCGGCCGGAACGTCCTTGATCGGAATGTGGATGGTGACCGGCACGGCCTTCAGCTTCGGCCCGGCGAGCATCATCACCGGGCGGAAGCTCTTTCCGGTGGCGCGGCTCGCGAGGTCCGCCAGGAACTCGGTATGGCCCGGAAAGCCGAAGCCGGCTTCGTAGAGCACGGCCTTCGCGATTGGGTTGGTGACCATGCCGCGCACCTTGCCGTCGAAGCAGAGCTGCACGGCCGTCTCGATCGCGGCGATCGTCGATTTCGCGGTCGCGACGTGCGGGTTGCCCGCCACTACGTCGACGCCGGTCGAAACCGGCAGTACCGGGAGTGCGTCGGAGAAGACGGACATGGCGCCGGCGGCATCGGTCTCCTTCAGCGGGACGTCGATGTCGAGCTGTCTGGCACGAACGGCAAGAACGGCCGGATCGCCGATGAAGAGGAACGGTGGCAGGTCGTGAACCGTCCGCTCCAGCCAGGCCGAAAGCGCGATATCTGGGCCCACACCCGCCGGGTCCCCCTGGCTGAGTGCGAGAGGAAGGCTCTCGGTCTGCGTCATCGTCGAGTGCCCCTGGGATCAGCGATAAACGATCTGCGCCTTGGAGCGCAGGTCGTCGAGGTACTTCTTTGCGTTCGGATTGTCTGCGGGCTTGTCCTTGCCGAGGTCTTCGGCGCGGAAGACGACTTCCGCCGCGACATCGTCCGATACCTGGCGCTGGTTGCAGATCGCCAGATATTCGACGCCGCGCTCGGTGACGCGCGTTCCGGTCGTCGTACCCTTCGCCTTCTCGATCAGCGGCTTCCAGTCGTCGGGCAGTTCCGGCGCCAGGACGCGGCCGAGATTGCGGATCGATACGTCGCGATAGTTCTTGGCGAATTCCATCGCCTGGTCGCAACCGGGGAACTTCGACCGCGAGGCCTCAGCCTCCGACTTGCGCTTGCCGACGATGCCCTTCTTGTTCGCAGGAACGACGAAGATCACCTGCTTCAGGAAATATTCCGTAGTGACCGGCTTCTCCTTGCGCTCGAGCAGGCGCGTTGCGACCTCCTGGCTTGAAAGCTTGCCGCGGGAACCGTAGCGGGCGTTGACGAGGCGCGGCCAGCTCATCGAGACGGCGATATAGGCCTTGAAGTGATCGGCCGTGACGCCGGCCTGGCTCAGGATCCCGGTGAGCTGCTGGACGGAGAGCTTGTTGGAGCTTGCGAAACGGGCAAAGGCGGCATCGACATCTTCGGTGCTGACCGACATACCGACGCGAGCGATCTCCTGACGCTTGAGGGTCTCGTCGACCATCTCTTCGCGTGCCATCTTCTTCAGGTCGCCCTTGCGGTGCTGAAGGCGCAGGAAGGCGACGCGCTTGGCGACGTCACCCGTGGTGATCGCCGTCTTGTTGACGACCACGGCGACCTCGCTTGCCGCATGGGCGACGGGAACGCCGGGCAGAGGGCCGGGACCCGCGGTGAAGGCGAGTGCTGCCGCACAGAGAAGCAGCATACGTGTCTGCTTTTTGCCAAAAGTCATTGGCATTCCTTTCCCTCGGGCGCGCATTCGTCGGCGCGACCCGGCATTTCGTTGGCCACCGAAGTATAATGTGCCGCAGGGATTGCACAATCCGTGCGGCGAAACAATGACATTCGCGCCGGCCCGCCGCCGGCGTTCGTCGCGAATGCTCGAAAGGATGATCGCGATACGCCCATGCCTGATCGCCCCGGCACCCCGATCAATCGAAGCCGGCGAGGTCGGTCTTGCCGACGCGCACGTCGCCGAGTGTGCGGAAAGTTAGCCGGGCGCCGATCGTCCAGTCGCTCGCGGACTCGTCTTCCGGGTCCCGCTTGTCGGAATAGACCAGCGAGAAGATCGTGCACTCGTCGGCATAGGAGATACCGATCCCCTTGCGGTTGACCGTGGCGTTGTTGATGTCCCAGGTGAGCGAACCGAAGACCGACCAGTATTCGTCGACCTTCACCGAGCTTGCCGCCTGCAACTCGTCGTTCTTGTCCTTGAATCCATATTCCGGTTGTGCGGCGATCTGGGTGTAGGTGAGGTTCGCCAGCAGCCGGTCGTTGGTGAAGCCGAGGCTTGCGTCGGTGCGGCGGACGTCGAAGGTCCTTTCGTCGAAACGCGCATTCGCGCTCAGGGTCAGGCCGTTCGGTATGTCGATCCCGGCCATGCCGACATAGTCGGAGCGGTCGGTTTCCAGACCGGAATCGGCGCCTGCATGGACGAGATCGTCCGTCGCGAACGAGTTCAGGCCCGCGAGGTGGTAGGACTGGCCGAAGATGGCACGCAGGCCGAAACCGTTGTCGAGCGTGCCGGTATAGCGAATGCCGACATTGGCCCGGGTGCCGCCCTCGACGCGGTCGAAGCCGGAGAACTTGTCACGCTCGAAGAGATTGGTGGCGTCGAAGACGAAGCTCTGCGCATCCTCGTTCGGCAACCTGCCGGCAAGCTGCTCGTCGTTGCGTGCATAGATCTGCGCGATCGGCTCGACGATATGGCTGCTGTTGTCGGTGGTGATAAGGATCGGATAGCGCGCCTCGAGCCCTGCCGTCAGCATATGACGGCTTGCGGTCGCCTCGTCGTAGTAATCGCCGGTATAGCCCGTCGGGCTGTTCATATCGAGCCAGTAGGCGTCGCCGCGGGCAGCAAGCAGCGGGGTAAGCTGAAGGCCGCCGGGAACGGAGAAGGTCCGCTTCCATTCTGTCTCTGCCGTCATTCGACTCATGGAGCCCTTCAGGCCGCGGAAGCGGTCGCTGATGCCGTCCGCATCCGTGTCGACTTCGTCGGTCTTGAAACGCGAAAGCGCGGTGAAGTTGAGCGTACCGGACAATTGTCCGCCTGCCACCGGCTCCGGCGCGACATAGCTGTAGTCGAGCGACGGCAGCACGACCGGCTGGCGTTTCTCGGCATTGTTCTCGGGATCCGCGTCCTGCACGTCGAAATAGTAGCCATGCAGATCGAAATAGTTCCGCTCACCGAGACCCGTCAGGTAGACGTCGTTGGCATGCGTGGTGCCGTCGAGGCCTTCGAGATTGTAGGTGCGGGCGAAGTTGTTGTCGCTCTGCAGCATGACATCCCAGCCGAACGTCCAGCGGGGATTGATCTTGAACTCGCCTTCGGAGGCCACCATCCCGCGCTGGTCCCTGCGCGCGTCGCTGGTGCCGGCGTCGAAATTCTCGCTGTTGAGCTGCTGGATGCCGGCGAAGCGGATCGTCGCCGTTCCTTTCTCGAAGCGCTGGCGGACTTCTGTCTCGAGAAGCAGGCCCTGGCTCGTGAAGCCGGTCGCGCGGATCGTCGCGTCGCGCTGGTTCGAGAGGGCAATATAGTAAGGAACCGTCAGACCGAAGCCGAGGTTCTGCGAGGTCTGCATTTCGGGAAACAAGAAGCCCGATTTGCGCTTGACCGTGTGATCCGGCACTTCGAGGAAGGGGAGCACGGCGACCGTCTTGCCGAAGAGTTCGAAGCGGGCCTTTTCGAGTCGGATCGTGTGGGTCTCCCCGTTCTGCACGACGCGCTCGGCCTTGACCTGCCAGAGCGGCGGTCGTTCCGGGTGATCGGCGCAGGGGAGGCAGGCCGTATAGACGCCCTTGTTGAGAATGATGTCACGGCCGCCGACTCGCTGGCCGCTTTCGGCGGCAAGGCGGGTGTTGTCGGTCGTCTCGATCCGGAGCGCCTTGAGGAAGCCGTCCGCGAAATTGTCGGTGACGTCCATCGTGTCGGCATAAAGCCGGTTGCCGCCCGGTTCGACCAGTTCGATGTTGCCGGTCGCCGTCATGCGACCGCTCTTCTGGTCGTATTCCACTTGCCGCGCGACCATCTGGTAGCCGGCATAATTGATCTGCACGGCTCCGCGCGCCACGACGCGCTCGGCGTCACGATCATAGACGAGCTCGTTGGCGGCAAGCAGAAGCTTCGCATCCTCGGGAATGCTGGGTTCGAGATTACGCAATTCTCCGCTGTCCTGCGCGCGCACTTCGGCCGTCGAGGACAGGTAGGAGCACACAGCGGCACTCGTCAGCAGGGCCAGAAACAGCCTTCTGATATTTCCGCGGTCTGTTACCGCCACTAACCATCCTCCTGGTGAAGCAGGATCGTCGCTCCGAGTGCCATCGCCACGACGACGGGTACCCATGCCGCGACGAATGGCGGCACGACACCGCTGCTTCCGAATGCTTTGACAAGCGTGGTTACAACATAAAGCACGAAGCCCGACAGGATTCCACCCAGAATCACTGACCGGGACTGGTTGAATCTACTGAATTTTAACGAGACGGTGGCGGCGATCAGGGTCATGGCGACGAGGAGGAACGGAAGCGACAGCAGCGAGTGAAACTGCGTTTCAAGTGCTTTGGTCGAGACGCCGAACGATCGTGCAACTGCAATTTTCTGAGAAAGATCATAAAAAGCAACAGTCTCCGGCTGTGCGAGCCGCTGCTGGACGAACTCCTGTTTCAGATTGGTACTGACCTTGGCTGTCGCGAGCCTTGTCGGAACTTCGCCCGGCCGCGTCTCGGTGACATCGGTAAGAAGCCAGTAACCATCTTTCAATTTTGCCGACCGCGCATCCTGCCGCAGGATGATCCGGCCGTCGCTGTCGAAGTGGATGAGGACGGCATCCGTGATCAGGGTTCCGTTGTCCAGAACGGTCCTTCCGCCGATGACGACGTCATCCTTGCCGCTGATCTGGCGAAGCCACGGAACCGCAGCCGTCTCCTTGCGGCGGTTGCTCGCCTCGCGCCAGGTCGATTCGATGTTGAGCGCCTGGCTTTGTCCCCACGCAGCCAGCGGATTGATAACCAGCGTCGTGACAAGGCCGACCATCAGAGCCCCGACGACGAAGGGCATCATAAACTGCCAGACCGATATGCCGGCGGCGCGCGCGACGACCAGCTCTGACTTGCGGTTGAGCGCGATCAGCGTGGTCATGCCGACGAAGAGCGCGACGAACGGGATGGTCTGCTGCAGGATGAGCGGCAGGCGCAGCGCCGTCAGATAGAGGACGCCCGGCAGCGAATAGCCGGTCAGCCCGGCGAACCGGCCCGTGGTCTCGCTGAAGTCGATCAGATAGATGATCGAGGTGACCCCGACGAAGAACCAGAGCGTCGTCACGATGTAGCGCCGGAAGAAATAGCGGCCGAGGGTGAAGATCATCGGGCCTCTCCTTCTCCGCCGGTCTCGTTGCCGGCAAGCCGCACGTTGATCGCGCGCATGGCGCGCGCCGTGCTGTCGGAAAGCGGGCGCGGCAGGCGCCAGGAATTACCCCGCCAGAGCTTCAATGCAGCGATGCCGCCGCTGACGACCGGCAGCAGATAGATGAGCGGCGCATAGGCCTCGTTCTTCTCCGTGAGCTTCACCGTATAGTTGCCGAGCCAGAAGAGGACGAGCGCGGTGGTGAGCGCCGTCGCCATCGGCGGAATACGCGCCTCGCGATGGGAGCGGGCGTTGCCGGAAAGGGCGAGCGCAATCAGCGCAAAAACGAACGGAAAGGTCCAGCTGGTCAGCCGCTTGTGCAACTCGCTGCGGTATTCGCCGTAGTTTCTCTTGACGTCCGGATCGGTCATGTCGGGATTGAAGAGATAGGGCAGATCGCGGTCGAGGGCGTGCAATTGCGCCTGGCCGCGCGTCTGCGTCAGATCCGAAAGGTCGAAGGAGTAGGAATCGAAGCGCACGACCGAGACGTTGCCGTCCGGCGCCTTGCGATGCACTTCGCCGTCGCGCATCACCAGGGCGGTGCCGGTCTCGTCGACGGCGCCTTCGCGTGCGTAATAGATGAGGTCATAGGCCGGGTCGCGGGAATCGGCGACGAGAAGCCCTTTCAGCACGCGGCCGGACAGTCGCTCCGAAATCTGCACGTAGAGGCCGTCCTCGATGCGGCGGAAGTTCTTTTCCTCGATGACCGTCGACAAAAGGTCGGCATAGGCGGCCGCGACCATTTCGCGGGCGGCGACCCGCAGCTTCGGCTCGACGAAGTTCGCCATGAAGAAGGAGAATATCGAAAGCAGGATCGTGAAGACGATGATCGGGCGGTTGATGATGCTGCGCGGAGCGCCCGCTGCGTCGATCACCGCCAGTTCCGAGTCGTTGTTCATCGCCGAAAGCGTCTGGGTGATGCCGATCACCAGCGCGAAAGGCAGCACCGCCGGGATGATCGTCGGCAGTATGAGGGTGGCGAGCTTCATGAACGACCCGACCGACTGTCCGCTGTCGGTCACCAGATTGATTCGCCCGAGCACCTGCGTGGTCCAGATGATCGCCAGGACCGGCAGCAGGGCGGTGAGCATCATCTGAAAGACGCGCCGCAGGATGTAGTGTTCGAGAAGCTTCATTCCATTTCCCGAGGGCGTGACGATCGGGCCGCGCCGGCGACTGAGGACAGTCGGTTCTCTACGACGGTTGCGGCGATTTGGCGACAGGAGCGATGCGGAATTTCGTCCGTCTACCGCTCAATTTTCCGTTTTCGCGATATTTCGAACACGGCAAAGACGGCCGCGAAGACGACGAGCGAGGAGAGCCAGCCGAGTACGACGTCGGAGAGATAATGGCCGCCGAAGGCGAGTCTCATCGCCGGTGTCACCAGTGCGACGACGAGGATCGGCGGTGCGAGAACCGGACGGAGCTTCGCCGGAAGGAAGAGGAGGAGGCAGGCGACCCAGCCCGCACCTGCGGCCTCACCCGAGATGAAGGAGCAGTTGTTGTCGCACTGTCCCATGAACGAGCCGGCCGGCACGAAGGGCAGATCCCCGCCGAAGATGTCGGTCTGGTAGGGCCGCGGGCGCCCGGAAAAGCTCTTGAGCAGCAGGTTCACCAGCACATAGGGACCGAGGAGAAGGGCCGCGAGCGCTAGGCCGAGCTGCTGCAGCCTCGCAGCACCGTAGGCCGCGCTGCGCCGGGCGAGACCGTTGACGAGAATGCCGAGCAGCAGCGCGCCGGCGGCGGCGGGTACGTAGAAGAAGACCTTCCTCACCGCGACGGCGAGGGGATCCTTGCTCCAAGGAAAGCTGCCGCAGACGGTGCTCTGCGCATGAGTCCCGGTGCACGGGCCGGGCTCGAAGAACGCTCCGGCGACTGCGAGATCGATGTCCGGCCACAAATAGAAGACGAGCAGCAGTACCCACCAAAGCATGAAAAGGGCGACGGCAGCGCGCCGCATCTTTCGCGTCGCGGTCTGTTGCAGGTGCCCGCTCTCGGCGGCTTGTAGGTCGATCTTCACGTCGGTTGTTTCCGGTCCTTTAGAGGCGGCGCGACCCTATCTGCTTCCCCGCCCGGCAGGCAAGAGGGAGAGGCCGCAGGTCTTGCCAACGGTGCAAAGAGCGGTATGTCGGCACAATTGACGCTTGCGTTCATGACCGAAAGGGCCATGATCCCGGCTTTCGTTTCGACCTTCCCCCGGAGTCTCCATGTCTTCCAAATTCGACATTTCCTTTGCCAAGGATCACCGGATCAGCGGCGGGATCGCCGTGCTTCTTCAAGTTCAAGGTGCCGACGCGGCCGCCGGCGCCGATGTTGCCGACCCCGAGGGCGTGATCGCCAGGGCCGCCAAGATCGGCAAGTTTACCGGCAAGGCGCGCGCCGTGCTCGACATCCTCGCGCCGCACGGTTCGCCGGCGGACCGGATCGTCGTTCTCGGCCTCGGCAAGACCGCCGAGATCACCGCCCATGACTGGCTGCGCGCCGGGGGTACAGCGGCCGGCATCTTCAAGTCTGCCGAAAAGGTGACGGTCTTCTTCGATGCCCCCGGCCTCGACGCGGACGGTAAGGCCGCCGCCGACTTCGCCCTCGGCCTGCTGCTGCGCAACTATGATTTCGATACCTACAAAACCCGCAAGGGCGACGACAACGGCAACGGGAACGGGAACGGAAAATCCGAGCCGAAGGAGGTCAAGGTGACGATCGTCACCGCCGAGGCGTCCGCGGCGCGCAAGGCGTTTGCCGACAACGAGGCGGTCGCCGAGGGCGTCGTTCTCGCCCGCGACCTCGTCAACGAGCCCGCCAACGTGCTGGGGCCGGAGGAATTCGCCGACAAGGCGAAGGCGCTCGAAGCCCTTGGCGTCGAGGTCGACATCCTGACCGAGAAGGACATGAAGAAGCTCGGCATGGGCGCGCTGCTCGGCGTTGCCCAGGGCTCGGTCAGGCCGCCGCGGCTTGCCGTGATGCAGTGGAAGGGCGGCAAGCACAAGGACAAGCCGATCGCCTTCGTCGGCAAGGGTGTGGTCTTCGACACCGGCGGCATCTCGATCAAGCCCGCCGCCGGCATGGAGGAGATGAAGGGCGACATGGGCGGTGCCGCCGCCGTCACCGGCCTCATGCACACGCTCGCCGCCCGCAAGGCGAAGGTGAATGCCGTCGGCGTCATCGGCCTCGTTGAAAACATGCCGGACGGCAATGCCCAGCGCCCCGGTGACATCGTCACCTCGATGTCCGGGCAGACGATCGAGGTCATCAACACCGATGCCGAAGGCCGCCTCGTGCTGGCCGACGCACTCTGGTACTGCAACGACCGCTTCAAGCCCGCCTTCATGATCAACCTCGCGACGCTCACCGGTGCAATCACCGTTGCGCTCGGCAACCTGCATGCCGGCCTGTTTTCGAACGACGACACGCTTTCCGGGCAATTGGTGGCGGCGGGTCTCGCGACCAACGAGCGTCTGTGGCGGATGCCGCTCGGCAAGGACTACGACAAGCTCATCGATTCCAAATTCGCCGACATGAAGAACACCGGCGGCCGTCAGGCGGGCTCGATCACTGCGGCGCAGTTCCTCAAGCGCTTCGTGCAGGAGACGCCCTGGGCGCATCTCGACATCGCCGGCACCGCCATGGGCTCGCCGACCGACGAGATCAACCGCTCGTGGGGATCGGGCTTCGGCGTGCGGCTCCTCGACGAACTGGTGCGCGCGCACTACGAAGCGTGACGGGAAGGGCGGGCGACTTGGCCGAGATCCTCTTCTACCATCTGACGGAATCGAAGCTTGAGGATGCCCTGCCGCCGCTTCTCGAAAAGAGCGTCGAGCGCGGCTGGCGGGTGGCGGTGCAGACCGCCGATCCCGCCCGCCGTGACGCGCTCGACGCCCATCTCTGGACATGGCGCGACGAAAGCTTCCTGCCGCACGGAACGGATGCCGCCGAAGGCGCCGAGCAGCAGCCGGTGCTGTTGACCGTCTCGCCGGAAAACCTCAATGCGGCGAGCGTCCGCTTCCTCGTCGACGGCGCCGAACCGCCGGAAGCGCTGGACTACGACCGCGTCGTCTTCGTCTTCGACGGCTACGACCAGACGCAGCTCGAAGCCGCCCGTGCGCAGTGGAAGAAGCTGAAAGGCGAGGGCCATACGCTGACCTACTGGCAGCAGACGGCCGAGGGACGATGGGAAAAGAAGGCCTGAGCCTGACGATCCGCCTTCAGTATTGGCGGAGATCGGTCTGCGAGAAGCCGTCGCCGGCGTAAAGCAGCGGCACGTTGGCCGCCCGGCTGCCGGCATAGGAAAAACAGTCGCCGAAGTTCAGCGCCGCCGGGTGCCGTCCCTTGCCGTAAAGGGCGAAGGCCTCGAGCGCGCTCGCCGCCATTTCCTCAGTGACCGGGGTGACGCGGATTTCGAGGACGTCGAGGAATTCCTTCACCAGCCTGTCGGCCGTCGCAGGTTCGAGGTCCAGCCGCTTGCCGAGCACGGTCGTCGCCTCGAAGACGGCAGTCGGCGTCGTCATGCGCGGGGTGGCGGTGGCGTCGAGCCGTTCGATGAGCGCACCGGCCTCCGGCGCGTCGATCAGGATGACGACGATGGCCGAGCTATCGACGAACATCGGCGTCTCCCCACATCTGATCCAGGAAGGCCTTGTCGTCGAAGGGCCGGAGACTCGCATGGTCGGCGAGCGCGTATTTCTCGCGCAGCCGGGCGACCCGTTCGCCGAGCGAGGGCTTTGCCAGCTCCTCCTCGATCACACGCTGCAGCGCAAGGCGGATCGCCTCGGTCTTGGTCGGCGCTTTCAGGATCGTCCGGGCCTGTTCCGCCAGGGCGTTGACGCTTTCGTCGCGCACATAGAGAGGCATGGTGATTCCCTCGGAATATACGGTTTCGTCATAGCGTATATTCCGGGGTGTTCAAACCTCAGCCGGCCATCGCCTCTTCGTATTCGGCGGAGAGTTCGAGCCACTGTTCCTCGGCCGCCGAAAGCTTCGCCGCGGCCTCGCCGCGCTGCTTCGCCTTTTCCGCGGCCTTGGCCGGGCTCTTCTCGTAGAGCGCCGGATCTGCAAGTTCCGCATCAAGCGCCTGAATCAAAGTCTCCAGCTTCTTCGTCAGGGACTCGATTTCATTGATCTTTTTCCTGAGCGGCGCGAGGCTTGCCCGCTTGTCGGCGGCGGCCTTGCGCTGGTCGGCCTTGTTCACCTGGGCGCCGGCATCGGCCCTGTCCTTGTCGTCCGGCTTGCGCGCCGCGGCGACGACCAGGCTGCGATAATCCTCCATGTCGCCGTCGAAGACGCTGACGGTGCCGTTGTTGACGAGCCACAGCCGGTCGACCGTCGCCTCGATCAGGTGCCGGTCGTGGGCGATCAGGATGACGGCGCCGTTGTAGTCGTTGAGGGCCTCGATCAGCGCGCGGCGGCTGTCGATGTCGAGATGGTTGGTCGGCTCGTCGAGGATCAGGAGGTTCGGCGCATGGAAGGCCGAGAGCCCCATCAGGAGGCGTGCCTTTTCACCGCCGGAAAGGTCCTTGGCGGCGGTCGCCATCTTCTCGGTCGCAAGTCCCATCTGGGCGACGCGGGCGCGCACCTGCGCCTCGCCCGCCTGCGGCATCAGCCGCCGCACATGGTCGACCGGCGTCTCGTTCGGCACGAGGTCGTCGAGCTGGTGCTGGGCGAAGAAGCCGACCGAGAGGTTCGGCGCAAGCTTCATCTCGCCCGCCTGCAGGTTGAGGCGCCCGGCGATCAGCTTGGCGAAGGTCGACTTGCCGTTGCCGTTCGAGCCGAGGAGCGCGATGCGGTCGTCAGCGTCGATCCGGAGGTTGATGTTCTTCAGGATCGGCTTGCCGGGCTCATAGCCGACGGCGCCGCCGGAGATCGCCACGATCGGCGAGGCCGGCTGCCTTTCCGGTTCGGGGAAGGTGATCGGCTGGACGTGATCCTCGATGACGGCGGCGACCGTGCCCATGCGCTCCAGCGCCTTGATGCGGCTCTGGGCCTGCCGGGCCTTCGACGCCTTGTAGCGGAAGCGGTCGATATAGCTCTGCAGGTGCTTGCGCGCCGCGTCGCTCTTCGCCTTCGCCTTCATCTGCAGTTCGTCGGCTTCCGCTTTCTGCCGCTCGAACTGGTCGTAGCCGCCGCGATAGAAGGTGAGCTTCTTCTGGTCGAGATGGATGATCGCGTTGACGGCGGTGTTCAGGAGATCGCGGTCGTGGCTGATGATGATGACGGTGTGCGGGTAGCGCCGCACATAGTCCTCGAGCCAGAGCGTCCCTTCGAGGTCGAGATAGTTGGTCGGCTCGTCGAGGAGCAGGAGGTCGGGCTCGGAAAAGAGCACGGCGGCGAGCGCCACGCGCATCCGCCAGCCGCCGGAAAACGACGAGGCCGGGCGACGCTGTGCCTCGTGGTCGAAGCCGAGGCCGGCGAGGATCGTCGCGGCGCGCGCCTCCGCCGAATGGGCGCCGATGTCGGCGAGCCGCGTCTGGATTTCGGCGATGCGATGGGGATCGGAGGCCGTCTCTGCCTCTTTGAGCAGTGCCGCCCGCTCCTTGTCCGCAGCCATGACGATCTCGATCAGCGCATCTTCGGTGCCCGGCGCTTCCTGCGCCACCTGGCCGATGCGGGCGTTCTTCGGGATGGTGATCGACCCCGTCTCGGCGGAAAGTTCGCCGGTGATGATCTTGAAGAGCGTCGACTTGCCGGCGCCGTTGCGGCCGACGAGGCCCGCTTTCGTGCCCTCCGGCAGCGAAACGGTCGCGTGGTCGATCAGGAGCCGCCCGGCGATGCGGGCCGAGATGTCGTTGATGGTAATCATGGCCTTGGCTTTTGGCGGAAGCGCTCGTCAAAGGCAAGACGGGAGCGGCCTTGCGGGTCACGCCGGTATGCGGCCTCTTCGCCGGGGTGTCCGGCGGGCAACATTCGCAGGCCGTTTCAGCCTGTGGTGTCAGGCGGCGCGGCGGCCGGTGATGCCGGGTGCGAAGCAGGCGACCGGCGCGCGCGGGTCCGTTTTGGCGACGGCGAGCGCCTGTTCCGCCTGGGCGACGAGGTGTTGCGCGCTCTCGGCACCGTCACTGAGGGCGATCCCGATCGACAGCCCGAGTGCGCCGTTGCCCTCGCCGGCCGCGGTCGCGAAGACCAGCCCGTTCTCGACCGAATCGTGGATGCGTCCGGCAATCGTCCGCGCGGCGGCGATATCGACGTCGGCGAAGAGGAAGGCGAAGTCGTCGGCCCCGATGCAGGCGACGAAGTCGTTCTTCTTGATCGATTTGCGCAGGATCGCGGCGAGCCGCTTGAGAATGCGGTTACCCGCCTCCGTGCCGTAATCGCGGTTGACGGCGCCGAAGCCGTCGATGTCGGCGATGAGAAGGGCGGTTCCGCGCGGCAGCACCCCGGACTCGTAGAGGCTCTCGAGGCGGTTTGCAAAGGCGATGCGGTTCGGCAGCCCGGTCAGGCGGTCGCGCAGGATTTCGGCCTTGGCCGCACGTGCCGCCCGCTCGACCGCATCTAGTCGGTCGAGCCCGGCCTTCAGCGCCTGCTCGGCCCTGCTTTCGCTCCGGAGAAGCTCGGCGGCGGATGACTGCAGAAAATCGATGTCGGCGAGGAGATCGTCGACCCCGCGGTCCCGGTCCTCGCGGATCGCGCGAAGGAGCGTTTCCATGGCGCTGACGAAGGCCTGCTTCTCGCGAATGGCGGCGGCCATCTCGTCTGCGGCCTCGGAAAGGACACGCGCGGCCTCCATGCAGGACTTCTCCTCGATGAGCCCGCAATGGCCGGTCAGCCGGTAGGCGAGGCCGATCCGGTCGAGCGCATGCTGTGGTGAGTTCGGGACAAGCGATGCCACGTCGCGGGTGAGCGCCGGATCATGGCCGAAGAGCGCTTCGTGGAAGAGTTCGTAATTACGCGGCAGGGCGTCGACCTTGAGCCGTGCCATCGCCTGCGTGACGCGCTGCAGCCGGTCCGTCGCCTCGTTATCCGTCGATGCAGTCACTTCGTTCCGATGGCCCATCCCGCTTTCCCCATCCAAAGCTCTTTCCGGGAACAAGATGAGGCGGAAAGCCTGTGCAATCCGTAAACGGCGAGGGACGCTGGCGTGCGATGCGCAACGGAGTTTGCCGGGACGGTTAAGGGACCGTCGCCAGCCGGATTAGATCCACTGCTTTCCTTCCTGCCTCTGGAAGTAGATGAGGTCGAGAACGAGGGAGGGCTTGCCGAGCGCCGTCAGCGTCATGTGCGCCTGACCGCGGTGATGGGTCTGGTGGTTGAAGAAGTGCGCGACCGCGGCGCCGAGCTTGTGGCTGATCGGTGCCGGATTGACGATCGTGGTGTAGGAGATGCGGGCGGCGAGCGACGCCTCGTCGAGCCCGCCGACCCAGCGGATGATGCGCTCGTCCTCGGTCTTCCGGGCAGCGGCGAGATCGGCGAGCGTTTCATAGGGGCGTTCGTCCAACGCGCGGGGGACCGGACCTTCGCCGGTGAAGCGCCGCATCCACACCCGGTCGCCGACGAGGACGTGGCTGAGCGTGCCGAAGAGCGAGCCGAAGAAGGCGCCGGTGTCGCGGAAGAGCTCGTCTTCGGTGAGTTCCGCAGCGGCGGCGTAGACCCGCTCATTGGCCCAGCGGTTGTAGGCGGCGAACATCTGGCAGTACTGCAACATTTCGGGTCTCCGGCATGAGTGACGCCTCAGTCTAGGCGAGGGGAACTGAAGCGTGTGTGATAGGTTCGATGAAATTTCCTGATTTGATTGCGCCGCGGCCATGCCCTTGAATGCCGCCGTGTAGTCTTGGAACAAGGAGCCTCGCGATGTCCAGAACCCTCTACTCGCTTTGCGGCAGCGATCTCTCCCGCCCGTTCTCTCCCCATTGCTGGAAAGTGGTGATGGCTCTGAAACACAAGGGGCTCTCCTATTCCGAGCGGCCGCTGCCGTTCACGGCCATTCCCGATATCGAAAACGGGGCGACGCGGACGGTGCCCTTGCTGCGCGACGGCGACCGCCTGGTCTCCGACAGTTTCGCCATCGCGCTCTATCTCGACGACGCCTATCCGGACGAGCCGACGCTGTTCGGGGGGGAGGGCGGAAAGGCGCTCGCCCGTTTCGTGGAAGGCTTTTCCCAGACCGTGATACACCCGGCGGTCACGCGGATCGCCATCATGGACATCCACGACATGCTCGACGAGGCGGACCAGGCCTATTTCCGCCGGAGCCGCGAGCAGCGTTTCGGCATGCCGATCGAGGAGGTCGCGGCCGCCCGTGAGCAGGAGATCGCGGCCTTCCCCGGCAAGTTTACGCCGCTGCGCCACACGCTGACTTTCCAGCCGTTCATCGGCGGGGACGGCCCGCTCTTTGCCGACTACATCCTCTTCGGTGCGCTGCAATGGTTGAGGATCACGACCGGCTCGGTGCACCTGCCGCAGGACGATCCCGCCTATGCCTGGTACGAGCGCTGCCTCGACCTCTATGACGGCGACGCCCGGAAGGTGGCGTAGTCCCCGTCAGCGACCGTAGCTCACGGTGATCGCGGCCTTGGCCAGCGCGTTGGCGTTCGTCATGAAGCCGATCAGGGCGCCGCTGGCATTCTGGTCGAGGTCCAGTTTGTCGACCGAGAGCGCAGTCACCGTGACGATGTAGCGGTGCGTCTCGCCGGCCGGCGGGCAGGCGCCGATATAGCTTGCGAATCCGGCATCCGCCCGGCTCTGGACGGCGCCTTCCGGTGCACCTTTGTCCGGTGTGATGCCGCGTTCCAGTCCCGTGACCGAGGCGGGGATGTTGAACATCACCCAGTGCCAGAAACCGGAGCCGGTCGGCGCATCCGGATCATAGACGCTGACGACGAAGCTCTTCGTGCCCTCCGGCGCATTCGACCAGGAGAGTTGCGGTGAGACATTGCCGCCGGCGCAGCCGAAGGTATTGGCGACCTGGGCTTCGGCAAGCGTACCGCCGTCGCGGATGTCCGTGCTCGAAAGCGTGAAGTCGGCAGCCGACGCGGCAAGGCCGGAAAGGCTCGCGACGGCGGTTGCGAGAACGAGGGCTTTCAACATGATCTGGCTCCTTTGTTTTGAGGCCCGATCATAGCCGGGGCTTCACTCCGCCGCGGCTCTCGGACGCTCGACTTCTGTCCCGGAACGCTCGCCGTCATCCACGGCAGATCGGATGTCGCGGGGCGAGAGCCCGAAGCGGGCGCGGAATCGTGCCGCGAACTTCGATGCCGAGCCGTAGCCGACGTCGAGCGCGACGCGGTTGATCGGCAGTTCGCTCGCCTGGAGGAGGGCAAGCGCGGTCGTCATGCGGACGTCGGCGATGATTTCGGTGAGACTGGTGCCGAGAAGGGCGAGCTTGCGCCGGAGCGTCTGCTCGCTCATCGCAAGCGCGCCGGCGACGCCTGCCGCCGGCCAGTCTGCGGCGGGATCGGTCCGTACGAGCGCGCGGATGCGCCAGACGAGATGCTCGCGCATGTCCGGCAGAAGCCCGATCCCGCGCGCCTGCAGGCGGATCACCAGTTCGCCGAGAACGTGGCGGTGGACGCTCTCCTGCGTCGAGGCGCCTTCCGTGATGGTTTGCCGCGCGCGGGCAAGCGCACCGAGGAAGCCGTCGTCCGGCGCGATGTGGACGGCCCCGGTCGTGGGCCTCGTCGCTGGATCGGCATAAGCGGCGACCAGCGCCGGCGTGAGGCTGAGCGCCTCGGCGTGATAGGCGCCGGTTTCCCCGACGCCGTTGACGATCACGCATTCGAGCCCCTGCGGCACGAAGACCGCTTCGCCCGGACCGGCGACGACCTCGTCATGGTCCGTGATGACGCGCTTCCAGCCCTGCCTGACGAGGATGACCGCCGGCTCGTCGATCTGGAACTGCCGGAACCGGCTGCTCGACGCCTGCAGGATCGAGCAATGGACGGCAAGTCCGGGCAGGACCGCGATGGAGCGGCCGGCGCCGTCTGGAGGACTTTTCATGGCGGGCTCCTGTCGATTGCCGCTCGGCCGAACCGCTCGGGAACAGCGGCCGGCCATGTCGCCGGCAATGATATGACGGTCTCGTGAAATTCGTCCATCCCCCTTGTTTTAAGGCCTTGAGGCGGGTAGATACCGCCCACTTTCCCGTAGGACAAAAGGATGAGACCCATGGCGATTGAACGCACTTTTTCGATGATCAAGCCGGACGCAACGAAGCGCAACCTGACGGGCGCGATCACCAAGATGCTCGAAGATGCGGGCCTGCGCGTCGTCGCGTCGAAGCGCGTATGGATGAGCAAGCGCGAGGCGGAAGGCTTCTACGCCGTTCACAAGGAACGCCCGTTCTTCGGCGAACTCGTTGAAGGCATGACCTCCGGCCCGACCGTCGTCCAGGTCCTCGAAGGCGAAGGCGCCATCCTGAAGAACCGCGAGATCATGGGCGCCACAAACCCGGCCCAGGCCGCCGAAGGCACCATCCGCAAGACCTTCGCGCTGTCGATCGGCGAGAACTCGGTTCACGGCTCGGACGCTCCGGAAACCGCTGCCGAAGAAATCAAGTACTGGTTCTCCGACACCGAGATCGTCGGCTGAATCAGGTCCTGAGGCTCTCGCCTCAAACCTTTGAAGACATTCGCGAAGCCGGGGCGGAAACGCTCCGGCTTCCGGCGTTTCTGGAGACGTCGGTCACGTCCCGGAAGTCGGCGCCGGGCAATCCTTCTCCGGGTCGAAATCATGACTGCCGTCGCTCTTGAAGACTTCCGGATTGGGCGTGTAGAGCGGTCCGACCACCAGGGGTTTGGCCGGCAGGACGCTCTGGTCTAGCGTCGAGGTTACGCTCGTTTCAATCGTCTGTATCACCGCGTCCTTGTTGTCGAGGATGCGGATCGTCACTGCATAGGGTTTGTCCTTGACGATGCAGTGAACCGGCGGGCTTTCGAGCGAGACCTTTTCCCAGAAGGGGAAGATCTTCGAGCGGGTGACGAGCGGCGGGCCGCCGGCCGGGTTCTCGTAGGTCGTCTCGGCGAAGCTCTCCTCCGGCAGCGGGCCGTTGCGCGCAAGCGTAATGACGTAGGTCGCCATGGCGACGCGGTAGTTGAAGATGAAGACCCGGCCCGAGACCTTCAGCGGCTCGTTCGCATCCTCCCGCTGACAGCCCGCGAGCGGCAGAAGGGCGAGCAGCGCGGCCGCGATCCATCTCATTTTCATGACAAGGCTTCCTTCTTCTTGCGATAGTGCCGATGCGCCTTGGTGCGGTTGCCGCAGACCGCCATGTCGCACCAGGTGCGGCTGCGGTTCTTGCTGCGGTCGAGGAACAGCCATCCGCAGTTGGCGCAGATCTTGATCCGATCCTGTTCGGGCGCCGACACGAGCCGGAGCGCGGAGAGCGCGGTCGCCGCATCGAGCGCATCGCCGCTCTCCGCCGCACGCAGGTTGGCGGCAATCGCCTCCAGAAGGGAGGCAAGCCGTTCGCGCGTGTCGAGGCCGGTCGCGCGAGCGCGGAAATAGCCGTCGATCTCCTCGCGCAGGCGGATGAACCGGTCCCGGCCGCCGGGCGAAAGCGGTGTGAGCTTTGCAAGGAGATCGCGCTCCGCGCCATGCGCGCGGGCGGCCGGAACAAACAGGTCGAGTTGCGCCGGATCGTCGAAACGATCGACGCGGCGGTCGGGGTCGAAGCGCAGGACGACGCTGTTGGCGACGTCGAAAGCCAGTGTTCCACCAGAGAAGCGATGAGGGGTCCAGGCGAAGGTCATGGCGGAATTATAACTAGTAAAAGTGAAAATGATAGTTATAAATCTGCCATGAAAGAGGAGGTCATGGCCTACCTGCTACAGCAACTCGCCAACGCCGTGCCGGTCGCCGCGCTCTATGCGGCGCTCGCCTTCGGCTATTCGCTCGCCTTCGCCATGACGCGCCGTGCCGACATCACCTTCGGCGCACTCTTTGCCTTTGCCGGTCAAATCTATGTCTTCTTTGCCCACGCAGGCTGGAACCAGCTCTATCTCGTGCTGCCGGCGGCGCTCGCCCTCGGCGCTGCGGCTTCCTTGCTCTATACGCTCGGTACCGCCGTGGTGATCGGCCGCGACGTGATGCTGCCGCTGCGGCGCGCTTCGCCGAACACGGTCATCGTCGCCTCTCTCGGCGTGCTGGTGGTGCTGGAGGAGATGGTGCGGATCGCGATGGAGAGTCGTGGCCTGTGGCTCTCGCCCTTCCTCAATCGCGAGGTGGTCTTCTGGACCGACGGCGGCTTCAAGGTGACGCTGACGCTCATCCAGCTTGTGAACGCCGCGGTGATGGTTGCGCTCGTCGCGATCGGCCACCTGCTTCTCGCACGCACCCGCCTCGGCCGGGTCTGGCGCGGCGTCGCCGACGATCCGCTGGCTGCCGAAATGTGCGGCACCGATGCGCGCGCCGTCTTCATCTGGTCCTACGTCGCCTCTGCGGCGATCGCCGCCGTCTGTGGTGTGCTCGCGACCTCCTATTACGGCACGATGGATTTCGGGGCCGGGCTGATGTTCGGCCTCAAGGTGGTGCTGGTGGCGGCCGCCGGCGGCTATTCGGTGCCGCTGCGCTCGGCGCTCGGTGCGGCCGTTGTTGCGCTCGCGGAGACGCTCTGGAGCGGCTACGGCCCCATTCTCTGGCGCGATCTGGTCATTGTCGGAGGGCTTGTGACGGTTCTCGTCATCAGCCGGCAGGAGCGGGCGATTCCCTGACGGGGTCGCTCAGCGCCACTTGTCGAGCGCCTCAGTGTCGGCGTCCTTGGCCGAGACCCAGTCGCCGGCGGTACCGTCGCGCCGGTGCTCCTTCTTCCAGAAGGGAGCGGAGGTCTTCAGATAGTCCATCATGAACGCGGCGCCGTCGAAGGCAGCCTGCCGGTGCGGGGCGGCAGCGAGGACCAGCACGATGTTTTCCCCCGGAGCGATCCTGCCGTAGCGGTGGATGGCGGTAAGGCCCATGAGCCC
The DNA here is from genome assembly GCF_048159625.1 of Ciceribacter azotifigens. Lineage (NCBI taxonomy): Bacteria > Pseudomonadati > Pseudomonadota > Alphaproteobacteria > Hyphomicrobiales > Rhizobiaceae > Ciceribacter > Ciceribacter azotifigens. The sequence continues at coordinate 248,463 of NZ_JBLQTA010000002.1, forward strand.
GAAGCGCTCGACGGCGATGCCGGCGATGCGGCGCATCTCCGCTTCCGCCATGCCGGGATAGTGTTCGAGCTCGAGTGCGGAAAGCGTGCCGGCTTCGTCACGGCAGAGGCCGACGAAGCTGACGACCGCGCCGATGTCCCGGCGCCCGGCGGTCAGCGCCGCGGTCTCGGCGGTGGCGTCGAAGTCCTCGCGCTGGACGCGGATATCCGGCACCACCGTCATGTTCAGCCACCTGTCATCGGCGGAAACAGGCCGATCTCGCGGGCGCCGGCGATCGGCTCGTGGTGCTCGACATGCTCCTGGTTCACCGCGACGCGGATCGCCTGCGGAAACTGGAAGGCCGCCTCATATTCTTCGCCGAGCCCGCTCAGGTACTCGATGAGGTCGCCGGCCGTGACGACGTTCTCCGGCAGGTCGAGCTCTTCCTCGCCCTTGCCGATCCTCTCCCGCACCCATGCGAAATAGACGAGCTTCATCGCGATCAGTCCACCATGTGCTTCACGCCGGCACGGAAGTAGTCGTAACCGGTGTAGATCGTCAGCAGGGCCGCGATCCACAGCAGCGTGATGCCGGCTTCCGTCGTATAGGGCAGGAATTTGTCACCGGCGGGGCCGGCGAGCAGGAAGGCGATGGCGACCATCTGGATCGTCGTCTTCCACTTGGCGATGCGGGTCACCGGCACGCTGACCTTGAGCGCCGCCAGATATTCCCTGAGCCCCGAGACGAGGATTTCGCGGCAGAGGATCGTGATCGCCGCCCAGAGCGACCAGCCGGCGATGGTGCCGTCGGCTGCCATCAGCAGCAGGACGGAGGCGACCAGCAGTTTGTCGGCGATCGGGTCGAGCATGCGACCGATGTTCGAGGTCTGGTTCCAGATGCGCGCCAGATAGCCGTCGAAGAAGTCGGTGACCGAGGCGATGATGAAGAGCGTCAGCGCCGTCCAGCGAGCCCAGTCGGAGCTCGCGAGTCGTCCCTCGACGAAGAAGCAGAGAACGATGACGGGAACCGCAATGATGCGGGCATAGGTCAGCAGATTGGGGATGTTTAATGCGCGGGAAGCCATGAAAGACCTGTGATTTCTCAATTCGGGTGTAGATGACGGTTTTCTCTCTTCACCGTCAACTGGTGACCCACGGGTTTTTTCGTCTTCCGTCACATAGACCTGCGGCGGAACTGAGATGTTTGCGATTCCGACATGCGCAATTCTGCACGCGCGCATGTCGGGATCGATCGCCGGCGGCCGCGCCTATTCCGTGCCGCTCTCGTGGAAGTGATTGTAGATCTGGCGGGCGACGGCTTCGGAAATGCCTTCGACCGAAGTGAGATCGCTGATCGCCGCCCGAGACACCGCCTTTGCCGTGCCGAAATGCTGGAGAAGCGCGCGCTTGCGGGATGGGCCGATTCCGCCGATCTCGTCCAGCGGGTTCTTGACCATCTCCTTCTTGCGTCGTGCCCGGTGCGAGCCGATGGCGAAGCGGTGCGCCTCGTCCCGCAGCCGCTGGATGAAATAGAGCACGGGATCACGCGGCGGCAGGGTGAAATCGGGCTTCCCCTCGGCGAAGAAGCGCTCGCGGCCGGCGTCGCGGTCGACGCCCTTGGCGACGCCGATCGCCGTCACACAGTCGCGGATGTCGAGGTCGTCGAGGATGGCGCGCACGGCCGTCATCTGGCCCTGGCCGCCATCGATCAGGATGACGTCCGGCCAGGCGGGGAAGTGGTTGTCGGATTCCTCGGCAGGCGGCTGGCTGCGGTCCGGCTTGCCCTCTTCCTTCAGCAGGCGCGAGAAGCGCCGCGTCATCACCTCACGCATCATGCCGAAGTCATCGCCGGGGGTGATGTCCGTCGATCTGATGTTGAACTTCCGGTACTGGTTCTTCACGAAGCCTTCCGGACCCGCCACCACCATGCCGCCCACGGCGTTGGTGCCCATGATGTGGGAGTTGTCGTAGATCTCGATGCGCCGCGGCACGTAAGACAGGCCGAAGGTCTCGGCAAAGCCTGCGAGCAGGCGTGATTGCGAGGCCGTCTCGGCAAGCTTGCGGCCGTGTGCCTCGCGGGCATTGGCGACCACGTGGTCGAGAATGTCCTTCTTTTCGCCGCGCTGCGGCACGAGCACATGGACCTTGTGGCCGGCCCGCTCGGAAAGGGCGGCGGCGAGCAGGTCCTGTTCCTCGATTGTCTCCGAAAGCAGCACTTGCCGCGGGCAGGGCTTGTCATCGTAGAACTGTGCGAGGAAAGCGGCGAGCACCTCGGCGCCGGAAAGCTGCGGGTCCGCCTTGGGGAAATAGGCGCGGTTGCCCCAGTTCTGGCCGGTGCGGAAGAAGAAGACCTGGATGCAGGAGAGACCACCTTCGTGGTGGATCGCGAAGACGTCGGCCTCCTCGATGCCGGCAGGGTTGATGCCCTGATGGCTCTGCACGTGGGAGAGTGCCGCCAGCCTGTCGCGGAAGACCGCGGCGCGCTCGAAATCGAGGTTCTCTGCCGCCTCGTTCATCGCTCCGGCGATCGCCGCCTTGACGTTCTGGCTCTTGCCGGAGAGGAAATCCTTCGCCTCCCTGACGAGGCCGGCATAGCCATCGTCGCTGATCTCGTGCGTGCAGGGAGCGGAGCAGCGCTTGATCTGGTAGAGCAGGCAGGGGCGCGTGCGCGTCTCGAAGACGCTGTCGGTACAGGTGCGCAGGAGAAAGGCCCGCTGCAGCGAGTTGATCGTGCGGCCGACTGCGCTCGCGGAAGCGAAGGGACCGAAATAATCGCCCTTGCGGGCACGCGCGCCGCGGTGCTTGAAGATCGCGGGCGCCCGGCTGTCACCGGTGATCAGGATATAGGGAAAGCTCTTGTCGTCGCGCAGCAGGACGTTGAAGCGCGGCCTCAGCCGTTTGATGAGATTGGCCTCGAGCAGCAGCGCCTCGACCTCGGTACGGGTCGTGACGAATTCCATGTGCGCCGTCTCGCGCACCATCCGGGCGATGCGGTTGGAGTGCACGCGGCCCTGGGCGTAGTTGCCGACGCGCTTTTTCAGGCTGCGGGCCTTGCCGACATAGAGCACGTCGCCGTCGGCGTTCATCATCCGGTAGACGCCGGGGCTGTTCGGCAGCTTCTTGACGAATTCGCCGATCAGCTCGGCGCCGGTGAGGCCCTGGTGGTCGGTGCCGCCCTCGTTCCAGTCGATCGGAAGTGCGGACACGGGCGCTTCGCTCTCGACGACGCCTTCGTCCTCATCCTCGGTCCCGTCATAGAGAATGCCGCCGTCCGGCAGCTTTCCTCCTGTCATTCCACAATCTCCGTGCCCGGCCTCTGCCAGGCAAGATGCTGGCCGCCGTCGACGGCAATCATTTGGCCGGTGATCGACGGCGTGTCAAAAAGAAAGCGGATCGTCTGACCGAATTCCGCGAGCGCCGGTCCACGGCCGAGCGGCAGCGCGTCGATCTGTGCCTGGAAGTCGGCCTCCTCCTGGCGGACGCTCCGGAAGGTCGGCCCCGGGCCGATGCCGTTGACGCGAACCTTCGGTGCGAAAGCCTGCGCCATCGTGCGAGTCGCCGCAAGCAGCGCGGATTTCGAAAGAGTATAGGAATAGAAGGAAGGTGTGGGCGCGAGAACCCGCTGGTCGATGATGTTGACGATCAGCCCTTGCGCACCGTCCGGCACCTGCCGGAAGAAGGCCGCGCCGAGGATCGACGGCGCGCGGACATGCAGGTCGAAATGGGCGGAGAAGCTCTCGGCGTCGAAGGCGCCGGCATCATCTTCCAGAAACACCGAGGCATTGTTGACGAGCAGCCCGATCGGGCCGAGAGCGGCGTTGGCGGCATCCATCAGGGCGGCCGTCTGCCCGGTATCACGGAAATCGGCCGCGAGCACCGCGGCATCGGCACCGTCGCGTCGCAGGCTCGCTGCAAGTGCTTCGCCTTCGTCCATCGAGCCGTTGACGTGGATGGCGACGGCGAAACCGTGGCGCGCCAGATCCTCGACGATCGCGCGGCCAAGTCTTTTTCCCGAGCCGGTGACGAGGGCGGTCTTCGGTATCCCTTTTTCCATTTCCGCTCTGCTTTCGACTTCCGATGAACTGCCCCGCATATATGTCGTATCGCTCATTGTTAAATAGGGAATGCGGATTCTTTTCGGTATCCTCTTTCGCGCTCTACTTGGCAAGACTGGAGATAAGTTTCGAAATTAACGAGTATTAATCGGAATCGCAGTAAACATAGTTAACAAAGAGTTTGTTGCGGTTTAGCAACATCCAATTTCCGTCATTTCTGTGCCACAATGAATTCACAATTCGGCTCTTCCAATTCCTCAATTGGCCGCCACATTTACTCTCGGAACGGGCGAGGTAACCCGCTCAATTGTTCATGCCGCCACTTTGAAATGTTCGCCTGCGGCAACGGACTGAAAAGGAGACTAGTATGCGTAAACTCGTTATGATCCTCATGGCAACCGCCGCCGGTGTCGCGACGTTCTCGACCGCACAGGCCGCCGATGCCGTCGACCAGATCCCCGAGGCTCCTGCCGCGACCGAAAGCTACAGCGCGCCCGTCAGCAACTGGGCCGGTGCCTATGTCGGTGCGACGGCGAACTACGACTGGGGCCGCTTCGGCAGCGGCGATTATGACGCCAAGGGCTTTGGCGGCTCGCTCTACGGCGGCTACAACTTCCAGAACGGCCAGATCGTCTACGGTGCGGAAGCCGACATCGCCTATACCGGCGAAGACGGTGACGCCGGTACCGGCCTGACCGGTACGCAGGGCGTGAACGGGTCTCTCCGTGGCCGCGTCGGCTACGACATGAACCCCTTCCTGATCTACGGTACCGCCGGTCTCGCACTGTCGAACAACAAGCTCGAGAGCGCCACCGACTCGGATGAGAAGGTCGCCGCCGGTTACACCGTTGGTGCCGGCGTCGAAGCCATGGTCACCGACAACATCACGGCTCGCATCGAGTACCGCTACAGCGACTATCAGAAGCGCGACTTCAGCCTCGACGGCACGACCGTCTCGCGCGGTTTCGACGATCACAGCGTCAAGGTCGGTATCGGCGTCAAGTTCTGATCGCCGTAAGACGACGTCACGAGGAAAGCCGGGCCCGCGCCCGGCTTTTTTTGTTCCGCTTTGCTGTCGGTGACCGCCGGGATTACGCCTGCGGCTTCAGTTCCGCATAATCCTCGAAACGCTTCTCGAATTTCTGCGGCCAGGCGGCGAGCGCCGTGCGTCCGTTCTCCCACTCGCCGGGGAAGCGGAGCATCAGGTAGCCGATCAGCGCGGCCAGCGAAAAATGCCCGCCGTGAAGCGATTTCCCGGTCTTCGGCAGATGGGCGTTCAGGTGATCGAGCCCACGGCTCACCTTCTGCCATTGCCGGTCGATATAGGGCTGGTGCACGTGCTCTTCCGGGCGCTGGCGCCGTTCGTAGACGATTGCGATGAGGCAGTCGGTGATCCCGTCGCAGAGTGCCTCCAGCACCTCTGCCTCGGTACGCTTGCGGTTCTTGCGGGGGTAGAGACCGCCTTTCGAGCGGCGGTCGAGATAGTGCATGATGGCGCGGCTGTCGAAGATCGGGCCGTCCTCGCCGGAAAGAAGCGTCGGGATCTTGCCGAGCGGATTGTTGTCGATCAGTTCGGGCGGGTCGTCGTTGGTGGCGACCGGTACCACCTCCGCGTCCATGTCGAGATAGCGGAGCGCCATGCGCACTTTCGAGGAATAGGGCGAGGTGGAGGAGTAGAGGAGTTTCATCGTTCTTCCAGTTCGGTTGTTCAGCGTGCCGGCGGCACCGCGACGGAGGGGAGAGAGCAAGCCTGCGCGTCGATCTCCGGACAGTCGCGGAAAGCGAGTTGCGGTGTCAGGCAGACGCGGATTTCGGAAAGCTTGCCGCGTTCGCAGGTGACCGCCAGCGCCTGCCGCGTCATGCCGGCATTGGCTCTGGTGAACTGCGTCTCGATCGCGTCGACGTCGACGGTCGTCGCGCGTTCGGCATTGCGCAGGCTGTCGGGAATGCGGACGCGCTCGTAAGCCGCGCGGGTGAGGGCGAAATAGTCCGCCTGGGCGAGCCCGGAGCAGGTGCCGTGCTTGCGCCACTGATGGCCGATGAGCCCCATGCTCGGCATGATGTCGAAGAGCGTGCGTCCGAGCTTTTCCGGTACGCGCCGCGGCTGGTCGGTCGGGCAGTTTTCCGGATAGCCGCGCTCGTTCTGCGGCCAGAGCCCGTGCACCACGAGCCCGTAGCGTTTGCCTTCGCCGCACTGGTCCCGGTTGCTGGAGGCCTTGGCGCTCGCACAGAAGGTCGGGGACCAGGAAAGCGCCAGCACATAGAAGTCGAAACCGGAAGGCTTCGGCGGCCCATCCGCTCCCGCACCGTTCGGCGCAACGAGCATGACGCCAGCGAGAGCGGCCGCGCGCAGCGCCTTCAGTCGAGCAGACATCCACATCGATTCAGCGCAGGGACGCACAGCGGGCGCCGTAGACATGCCAAGGATCCAGGCCATCCGTGCAGAATTCGACCGACGAACCGAGCCCCGCAAAGCCCCACGTGCCCTCGATCAGATACCAGAGATTGCGGCCGAGGCCGTCGCTGGTGGTGACAGTCGCATGGCAGAAACGCCGCTCGACGCGATGCGTCTCGTCGGTCGGCCGGAAACCGGTTTCGCGGATGATGCCGAAGTCGGCGATCGAGAGATCGACCTTCAGGAATTGCCGGTTGTTGCGGGAGAACCGGCTTTCGACCGACCCGACGACGGCCGCGTCGTCGCAACGCGGTGTCGCGGCCTGGCTGTCCGTGACCGAAAGCGCGGTGGCGGCGACCGCAAGGCATGCGCTGACGAGGAATTTCGCACCCATGGCTCTCTCCCGTTTGCCGCCAGAATGTTGTCAAACCCGCAGGAGGTCAAGGGCGATCGACGCCGCAGGAAACGGCTCTTCCTCAGTTCTCGCCGCGCAGCCAGAAGCAACGCTGCGAGGCGTAGCGATCCTGCGCCAGGACGCGCTTCAGTTCGGGCAGCAGCAGATGCAACTCGTCCTTCAGCGTGAAGGGCGGATTGACGATAATGAGCCCGGAACCGCTGAGCCCCGTCGTCTCGCGATCGCTGCGCACCGAAAGCTCGGCGCAGAGCATTTTCGGGATGCCGAGCGCCTTCAGCGCCTCGTGGAATTCGGCGATCGGCGCACCCTTCTTGATCGGATACCAGAGGCAGTAGGTGCCGGTGGCAAAACGTCGATACGCCTTCGCGAGGCCGTCGACGAGCCGTTCGTATTCACCCGCCTCCTCGAAGGGTGGATCGACGAGCACGATGCCGCGCTTCTCCTTCGGCGGCAGGTGTGCACCGAGTGCGAGCCAGCCGTCGAGCTCGGTCACCCGCACCTGGTAGTCGCCCTCGAACAGCCGGGCGAGCGCGCGGCTGTCGTCCGGATGGAGCTCCATCGCCGAAAGCCGGTCCTGCGGGCGGAAGAGCATCCGCGCGAGCTTCGGCGAGCCCGGATAAAGGGTGATCGGCCCCTTCGGATTGAGCGCGCGGATCGCGCCGAGATAGGGTGCTAGCAGGGCTGCGACGCCCTCCGGAAGATCGGCTTCCATCAGCCGGCCGATGCCGTCGCGCCACTCTCCGGTCTTCTGTGCCTCCTCCAAGGAGAAGTCGTAGAGCCCGATGCCGGCGTGGGTGTCGAGCATGCGGAATGCCTTGTCCTTCTGCTGCAGATAGACGATCAGGCGCGCCAGAACGGCGTGCTTCAGCACATCGGCGAAGTTGCCGGCGTGGTAGATGTGGCGGTAGTTCATCTGTGTTTCCGATGGCTCTCATGAATTCTTGGAATGGACCTTTAAGGCGCCTGCCGCTTGCCATATACATGCGGACATGAACATCGCGAGCCCCATCCGAACCCGTTCCGTCGGTCATACGGCCTGTCCGCACGACTGTCCATCCACCTGCGCGCTCGATGTCGACATCGATGAAAACGGCCGCATCGGACGTGTCCGCGGGGCTGCCGACAACGATTACACGGCCGGCGTCATCTGCGCCAAGGTCGCCCGCTACGCCGAGCGGCTCTACCATCCGGACCGCCTGCTGACGCCGAAGCGGCGCAAGGGCGGCAAGGGCGAGGGCGCCTGGCAGGAAGTTTCCTGGGACGAGGCACTCGACGAGATCGCCGACGCCTTCGTCAAGGCCGAGCAGGCGCATGGCAGCGAGGCGGTGTGGCCCTATTTCTACGCCGGCACCATGGGACAGGTGCAGCGCGATTCCATCGAGCGTCTGCGCCACGCCAAGCGCTATTCCGGCTTCATGGGCACGATCTGCACCAACATGGCCTGGACCGGCTACGTGATGGGGACGGGTGTACTGCGCGGCGTCGATCCCCGCGAGATGGCGAAGGCCGATTGCGTCGTCATCTGGGGCACCAATGCGGTCGCCACCCAGGTCAACGTGATGACGCACGCGACCCGCGCCCGCAAGGAGCGCGGCGCCAAGATCGTCGTCGTCGACGTCTACGACAATCCGACGATGAAACAGGCGGATATCCGCCTCATCCTTCGGCCCGGAACCGATGCGGCGCTCGCCTGCGCGGTCATGCACATCGCCTTCCGCGACGGTTATGCCGATCGCGCCTACATGGAAAAGTTCACCGACGATCCGGCGGGGCTCGAGGCGCACCTCGCCACCCGCACACCGCAATGGGCGGCGGCGATCACGGGACTGTCCGTCGAGGAGATCGAGACTTTCGCCCGGCTCGTCGGCACGACCAAGAAGACCTTCTTCCGGCTCGGCTACGGCTTTGCCCGCAGCCGCAACGGCGTCGCCCAGATGCACGCGGCGCTCAGCGTGCCGACCGTCCTCGGCAGCTGGCAATACGAGGGCGGCGGTGCCTTCCACAACAACGGCGACATCTTCCGTCTGAACAAGGCGGAACTGATGGGCACGGCCTATCTCGATCCCGACGTCCGCGTCCTCGACCAGTCGCAGATCGGCCGGGTGCTGACTGGCGACGCGGAGGCGCTGCGCCATCGCGGGCCGGTGACGGCGCTCCTGATCCAGAACACCAATCCGGCCAATGTCGCGCCCGAACAACGCCTGGTGAAACGGGGTTTCCTGCGCGACGACCTCTTCGTCGCGGTGCACGAGCAGTTCATGACCGAGACGGCCGAGCTTGCCGACATCGTGCTGCCGGCCACCATGTTCGTCGAGCACGACGACATCTACCGCGCCGGCGGCCAGAGCCATATCCTGCTCGGGCCGAAGATCGTCGAACCGCCGGCGACCGTGCGCACCAATCTTTTCGTCATCGAGGAACTGGCAAAGCGCCTCGGCGTCGCCGACCGTCCGGGCTTCGGGCTGACGGAACGCGAGCACATCGACCGCATGCTGAAGGCGAGCGGCAAACCGGGCTTCGACGTGCTGGCCGAAGAGAAGTGGCTGGAATGCCAGCCGCCCTTCGAGGAGGCGCATTTCCTGAACGGCTTCGGCTGTCCGGACGGCAAATTCCGCTTCAGTCCCGACTGGGCGGGGGCCCCGGCGCCGAACCGGCCGCCGGCCTCTGTCGGCATTCTCGGGCCGGTCGATCAATTGCCGGCCTTTCCTGATCAGGTGGACATCATCGAGGTGGCGGATGCCGAGCATCCCTTCCGGCTCGCCACGTCTCCCGCACGCAACTTCCTGAATTCGAGCTTCTCCGAGACCCGCACCTCGGCCGAGAAGGAGGGCAGGCCGGAAGTGATGGTCAATCCGTCCGACGCAGCGCGTCTCGGCATCGAGCCCGGTGAGCTCGTCCGTCTCGGCAACCGTCGCGGCACGCTACGCATCCATGCCCGCGTGACGGAGGCCGTCAAGCCGGGCGTGCTGGTCGCCGAGGGGATCTGGCCGAACAAGGCGCATGTCGACGGCGAGGGCATCAACGTGCTGACGGGCGCCGACGCGGTCGCTCCCCACGGCGGCGCGGCCTTCCATGACAACAAGGTGTGGCTCTCAAAGGACCCGGCATGAGCAAGTTCGACCGCACCGGGATCACCATCCGCAAGGACGAGACGCTCTGGAAGGGCTGGAGCCATCTCAGGCGTGTCACCTTCGACTATCGCCGCGACGACGGCCGCGAGACCGAACTCGTCTGGGAAGTGTTCGACCGCGGCCCCGCGGTGGCGATCCTGCTGTTCGACCCGACGCGCGAGACGGTCGTGCTCGTGCGGCAGTTCCGCATTCCCGTGCATCTGATGGGCGATCCGGCGTTCCTGCTGGAGGTTCCGGCCGGCGGCGTCGAGGAGGACGAACCCGAGGCGGCGGTCTGCCGGGAGGTGCTGGAGGAAACCGGCTACCGGATCGATGCCCCACGTTTCCTGTTCGCCGCCTACACCTCGCCCGGCGCGCTCACCGAAAAGGTCTACTTCTACGCCGCGACGGTGACGGCGGCCGACAAGGTTGCCGACGGCGGCGGTCTCGACCACGAGCATGAGGATCTGGAGCTCTCGGAGGTTGCCCTCGACGAGGCGCTCGACATGATCGGGACGGGCGCGATCTGCGACGCCAAGACGATCATGCTGCTGCAATGGGCGGCGCTGAACCGCGAAAGCCTCGTCCGGGCGGGCGAACTGCAGGCGCAGGAAGGGTAGGGGGCGGCGTATATCGCACCGCCCCGGAGCTCTTGTCAGAACGTGCCCTTGAGGCCGAAGGAAACCGACATCGCGCGGAACGTCGCGCCGGCGCCGTCCTCGGCCGTGCCGACCAGCGTGTCCGTCGTCGTGTCGTAGTATTCCGTGTCGCCATAGGCGTGGAAGACCTCCTGGTAGGCGCCGGAGACGTAGAGCGAGGCGCTCTCGGTCAGTGCGTAATCGACAGACACCTTGGCGCCGAGCATCGGGGCGGCATTCATGCTGTCGTAGAAGCGCAGGTCACGTTGCCAGTGATCGTCGATGTCGTCGATGCCGAAGCTCAGGCCGCCTTCCAGGCCGCCGCTGATCGTGAACTTGCCGACCTTGTGCTCGCCGTTGACGCTCAGGAAGCCGACCGGGATCTGCTGCTGGTAGCTGATGCCCTTTTCGCCGGGCGTAAAGGTGCTGGTGAGGTCGCGGAAGAACGGGTCGCCGCTCGAATAGATGTAGGAGCCGCCATACGCGGTCCATTTGACGTCGGTGTAACGGAAACCGAGACCGACGGCGAGATTGGTGCTGTCGTCACTGTAAACCGCACGGTCGAGTTCGAGAGAGCCGCTGAAATAATGATCCAGCTGGGTGTCGGGGTGGATGGACCGGTGGCTCCACTCATCGTGCGTCGCGCTCATCCAGTCGTAGTCGACCATGTGGCCGTCGCCACCGGTGCCAACGTTGAAATCGCCGCGGATACTCCAGTTCTTGTCGAGTTGGGCGTCGGCACCGAGGGTGAACACGGTGATCCCCTTGCTTTCCCAGTTGAGCTCGCTGAGCTTCTTGCCGTTGTCGTAGACCAATTCGTCCGCCTTGATGTTGGCAAGGCCGACGCCGCCGAAGATCACGAAGCCGCCATCAGACGAGGAGAACAGAGTGTCCTCCGCGAGCGCCGCAGTCGGTGCAGTGAGAAGAAGACAGCAGGCCGCTGCCGATTTGAAGCTCCGATAGTGCATTGAGACCCCCACGACTGAACATTTCGTCGATTCTCAATACGAGAAGAAGGGTTTTCGCTTCAACTGGCTTGCATGGTCCATATCTGGGTCATTGGGGTCCAAAACTGGACCTAAGCCTCGTTTCTGCCACAGACGGGCGCCGCCGGTTCGCCGTTGCGTATCTTGACGGACGGTGTTGACGCCCCGGTCGCGGTGGCTATCTTGCGGCATCTCCCTCGATCGGAAGGAAACGGTTATGGCGGACGTCGCGCCGAAATGGGCTCTTGTCACCGGTGCGACGGGCGGCCTCGGGCGTGCCTTTTGCGAGGCGCTCGCCCGACGCGGCTATAATATCGTCGTTTCCGCCAGGCACGCGGCTCCCCTCGAAGAGCTCGCTGAAGCACTGCGCGCCGGCCATGGCGTCGAGATCGCGGTCGAGCCGGCGGATCTCGCCGAGGCCGGTGCGGCGCAGGCGCTGAAGCGTGCCGTAGAGGCACGCGACATCGCGGTCGAGACACTGGTCAACAATGCCGGCTTCGGCCTCCACGGACGCTTCCACGCCCAGTCGGCCGAGGCGATCGGCGGCATGGTGGCCGTCAATGTCGCCGCCCTCACCGAACTCACCCACGCATTCGCCGCAGATATGGCAGAGCGCGGCGGTGGTCACGTCCTGCTCGTCGCAAGCACCGCAGCCTTCCAGCCGATCCCCGGTTACGCCGTCTATGCGGCCAGCAAGGCCTATGTACTCTCGCTCGCGCACGCGCTGCACGAGGAGTTGCGCCGGCGCAAGGTCGTCGTTTCGGTGCTGTGTCCGGGGCCGACGGAGACGGAATTCTGGGCGCGGGCCGGCCACGTCCTGAAATGGGGCGCACGTGCCGACCTCATGCAGCCGGGGCCGGTGGTGGAGGAGGGGCTGCGGGCGCTCTATGCCGGAAAGCCGGCGGTCGTCACCGGGCTTGCGAACCGCATCATGGCGTTTTCGACGCGACTTGCCCCGCGCAGCCTGCAGGCAAAGGCGGCGGAGGTCTTCATGGGATCGCGCAAGAAGAAGGCGTAGCGCTTCGGCGCGCCTCGAGGTCAGGCGGAAACGAGCGTCGCGGCAGGGTCGCCGAAGAAGCCGGCACGTTCGACCGCGCCGTCGGCCAGCATGTGCACCTTGCCCTCGGCGACGAGCTTCAGCGCCAGCGGATAGGTCCGGTGCTCGACGGTGAGCACGCGTGCAGCCAGAGTGTCTTCCGTGTCATCGGGAAGGATCGGCACGACCGACTGGGCGATCACAGGGCCTTCATCCATGCCGGCAGTGACGTAGTGCACGGTGCAGCCGCTGACGCGCATGCCGGCGTCGATCGCCCGCTGATGAGTGTGCAGTCCCGGAAAGAGCGGCAGCAGGGACGGGTGGATGTTGAGGATGCGCCCCTCGTAGGGCCGGATGAAATCGGCCGACAGAAGGCGCATGTATCCGGCAAGGCAGATCAGGTCCGGCGCGAGCTCGCCGAGCTTCGCGAGGATCGCCGCCTCGTGCTCCGCCTTCCCGGCATAGGCTTTGCGTTCGAAGACGAAGGTCGGAATGCCTTTCGCGGCCGCCCTGGCGAGGCCGCCGGCGGAGGTCTTGTCGGAGATCACGCCGACGATTTCGGCGGGAAAATCCGCGGCTTCGGTCGCCGCCAGCAGCGCCATCATGTTGGAGCCGCCGCCGGATATGAAGACGACGACGCGTTTGCGCGAGGCTGTCATAGGGCGAGCGCGCCCTTGTAGACGGTGCCCGCCGCGCCTTCGGCGCGGGCGACCATGCGGCCGAGGGTGACGACCGTCTCGCCTTCGCCGGCAAGCACTTCGGCCACGCGGGCGGCATCCTTCTCGGCGACGACGACGATCATGCCGATGCCGCAATTGAAGGTCCGCAGCATCTCGTTCTGGGCGACGCCGCCGATCTTTGCGAGCCACGAAAAGACGGCGGGTACCCGGAAGGCGCCGAGGTCGATTTCCGCAGCGAGATGCTTCGGCAGCACGCGCGGAATGTTCTCCGGGAAGCCACCGCCGGTGATATGGGCGAGCGCCTTCAGTGCACCCGTTTCGCGGATCGCCTTCAGGAGCGGTTTCACGTAGATGCGGGTCGGAGCAAGCAGCCCCCGGCCGAGGCTTTCGCCTTCGCCGAACGGCGCGGGAGCGTCCCAGGACAGCCCGGAAAGTTCGACGATCTTGCGCACCAGCGAGAAGCCGTTCGAATGGACGCCCGAGGAGGAGAGGCCGAGGATCACGTCGCCTTCGGCGATATCGCCGGCGGGCAGGAGCTGGCCACGTTCTGCCGCGCCGACCGCGAAGCCCGCGAGGTCGTAGTCGCCGCCGGCGTACATGCCCGGCATTTCGGCGGTTTCGCCGCCGATCAGCGCGCAGCCAGCTTCCCGGCAGCCGTCGGCAATGCCGCCGACGATCGCCGCGCCCTGGTCGGGATCGAGCTTGCCGGTGGCGAAATAGTCGAGGAAGAATAGCGGCTCGGCGCCCTGCACGACGAGGTCGTTGACGCACATCGCGACGAGATCGATGCCGACCGTGTCGTGGATGCCGGCGTCGATGGCGATCTTGAGCTTGGTGCCGACGCCGTCGTTGGCGGCCACGAGGACCGGGTCCGTGAAGCCCGCGGCTTTCAGATCGAAGAGGCCGCCGAAGCCGCCGATTTCGCCGTCGGCGCCGGGGCGGCGCGTGGACCGGACGGCCGGCTTGATCTTCTCGACCAGCAGGTTGCCGGCATCGATGTCCACACCGGCGTCGCTATAGGTCAGACCGTTCTTGCCGTTCTCGGACATGGGGCTCTCCAATCGGGTGTCGTCGTTCTCCCGCGCAATGGCATGACCGGGGCGGGGATTCAAGGGAAATACCGGGAAGTCCCGGTGAAAAAACTGCCGCGCCGGCATCTGTGCGCCGGCGGGCGGTGAAGCGGGATGGCGTGCGGCGGCCCTTGACCCTCCAGCCCCGGCCATTCTACTTGCTATGCCGACCACCGCAGCGGAGCATCGAGCATGACCCAGCACATTTCCGGCGTTACCCTGAAGCGGCAGGCCTTTTTCGGGCTCGCGGCGCTTGCCGGCTTCATATTGTTCCTGTTTTTGTTCCGCACAATCCTCCTGCCGTTCATCGTCGGCATGGCGCTCGCCTATTTCCTCGATCCGGTCGCTGACCGGCTGGAGCGCCTCGGCCTCAACCGCTTCATGGCGACGACGCTCATTCTCGTGGCCTTCATCTTCGTCTTCGTGCTCGCCCTGATGATCATCATTCCGGTGCTCGCGACCCAGCTCAACGATTTCATCCAGCACGTTCCGGGTTATGTCACCGAGCTGCAGAACTTCATCGCCACCTCCAATGCCCGCTGGCTGCCGGGATGGCTCGACGGCCAGATGGTGACGATCAAGGAGAACTTCTCCAAGCTGGTGACCGAGGGGGCCGGCTTTGTCGCCACGCTGGTGGCGCAGATCTGGAACTCCGGCAAGGCGCTCGTCGATATTGCGGCGCTCCTCGTCGTGACGCCGGTCGTCGCCTTCTATCTCCTCCTCGACTGGGACCGGATGGTGGCGAAGGTCGACCACTGGATCCCGCGCAACCAGGTCGGCGCGGTCCGCGAGCTCGCCACCGAAATGGACAAGACGATCGCCGGCTTCGTGCGCGGGCAGGGGTCGCTCTGCCTCATCCTCGGCATCTACTATGCCGTCGGCCTTTCGCTAATTGGCCTCAATTTCGGACTGCTGATCGGCTTCTTCACCGGCATGATCAGCTTCATTCCCTATGTCGGCTCGACGGTTGGCCTGGTGCTCGCCGCCGGCGTCGCGCTGGTGCAGTTCTGGCCCGATTACGTCCACGTCGTCATCGTGGTGATCTTCTTCTTCTCCGGCCAGTTCCTCGAAGGCAACATCCTGCAGCCGAAGCTTGTCGGCCAGAGCGTCGGCCTCCATCCGGTCTGGCTGATGTTCGCGCTCTTCGCCTTCGGCGCGCTCTTCGGTTTCGTCGGCGTGCTCGTCGCCGTTCCGGCGGCGGCGGCGATCGGCGTCCTTGTCCGGTTCGCCCTCGCACGGTATCTTGAGAGCGATTTGTATTACGGACAGACACCCGGTCGTGGCGGTGAGCACAAGCCGGATGTCTCAGAGAAATAAATGAGTGAAAACAAGAAGGCCGAGGCGAAGCTGAAAGTGGCGGAACAGCTTCCTCTGGTGTTCGGCCATGCCGCTGCGACGGGCCGCGACGACCTCCTGGTCTCCGGACGTCTGGAAGCGGCCGTCGCCATCATAGATTCCTGGCCGAACTGGCCGTCGCCCGTGGTGATCCTCGCCGGCCCCGCGGGCTCGGGGAAGTCGCATCTTGCCGAAATCTGGCGTGAGCAGAGCGGCGCCGTCGACATCCATCCGGTCGCCGGATCGCAGGCGGCGCTCGCCGCGGCGGCGGGCCCGGTCCTCTTCGAGGATGCCGAGCGGCGAGGCTTCGACGAGGTCGAGCTTTTCCACGTGATCAACAGCGTGCGCGAGAACGGCACCAGCCTGCTGATGACGTCGCGTACATGGCCCCTGTCCTGGGCCGTCGCGCTGCCCGACCTGCGTTCGCGGCTGAAGGCCGCCACGATGGTCGAGATCGGCGAGCCCGAGGAGGAGCTCCTCGCCCAACTCATCGTCAAGCTCTTCGCCGACCGGCAGCTTGCGATCGACGACCGCATCGTCGGCTATATCGTGCAGCGGATGGAGCGTTCCTTCGCCGCCGCCCAGGATGTCGTCGAGCGGATCGACCGGCTGGCGCTGGCGCGTCGAGCGAAGATTTCGCGGGCGCTGGTCGCGGAGGTCCTCGACGAACTCCACGGCGACGACCATCATGATTGAGTTGTCACAGTGACGTCTTGAAGCTGTTATAGTGGGCGCCAGAGGGCGAACAAAGGACGGAATCATGGATCACGTTGCAACCGGGATGGAAACGGTCGGGGCGGAGGCGAGCGCCGACACGGAAGACCTGATGACCAGTCCTTCGCGTTTCATCAACCGCGAATTCTCCTGGCTGCAGTTCAATCGCCGCGTCCTCGAGGAGACGCTGAACACGGCCCATCCGCTGCTCGAGCGGGTCCGCTTCCTGTCGATTTCCGCGACGAACCTCGACGAGTTCTTCATGGTCCGCGTCGCCGGTCTCGAGGGGCAGGTGCGCCAGGGCATCACCATTCGCAGCCCCGACGGCAAAACGCCGCTCGAACAGCTCGAGGAGATCCTGAACGAGATCGACAATCTGCAGATGGAGCAGCAAGCCTCGCTCGCCGTGCTGCAACAGTATCTCGCCAAGGAGGACATCCTCATCGTCCGTCCGGCCGCGCTTTCGGACGAGGACCGGGCGTGGATCGAGACGGAATTCGAGGAGTCGATCTTTCCGGTGCTGACGCCGCTTTCGATCGATCCGGCGCACCCGTTCCCCTTCATCCCGAACCTGGGCTTCTCCATGGGGCTGCAGCTCGAGCGCAAGCAGGGCCGTGAGCCGATGACCGCGCTTCTGCGCCTGCCGACGACGCTCGACCGGTTCATCCGGCTGCCCGACGACCGGAACATGCTCCGCTACATCACGCTCGAAGATGTGGTGGGCATGTTCATCGACCGGCTCTATCCAGGCTACGAGGTCATGGGCTTCGGCACATTCCGGATCATTCGCGACAGCGATATCGAAGTCGAGGAAGAAGCCGAAGACCTCGTGCGCTACTTCGAGACGGCGCTGAAGCGTCGCCGCCGCGGGTCCGTGATCCGCATCGAGACGGATTCGGAAATGCCGGCGGCGCTGCGCCAGTTCGTCGTCCACGAGCTGGGCGTGCCGGAAAACCGTGTGGCGATCCTGCCCGGGCTGCTGGCGCTCAACACGCTTTCCGAGATCGCCAAGGCGCCACGCGACGACCTGCGCTTCGAACCCTATAACGCCCGTTTCCCCGAGCGGGTGCGCGAACACGCCGGCGACTGCCTCGCGGCGATCCGCGAGAAGGACATGGTGGTCCACCATCCTTACGAGTCCTTCGACGTCGTCGTGCAGTTCCTGCTGCAGGCGGCGCGCGATCCGGACGTTTTGGCGATCAAGCAGACGCTCTACCGCACCTCGAACGACAGTCCGATCGTCCGCGCCCTCATCGACGCAGCCGATGCCGGCAAGTCCGTGACGGCGCTCGTCGAGCTCAAGGCGCGTTTCGACGAGGAGGCGAACATCCGCTGGGCGCGCGACCTCGAACGCGCCGGCGTGCAGGTGGTCTTCGGCTTCATCGAACTGAAGACGCACGCCAAGATGTCGATGGTGGTGCGCCGCGAAGAGGGCAAGCTCAGGACCTACTGCCACCTCGGCACCGGCAACTATCATCCGGTCACGGCGAAGATCTACACGGACCTGTCCTTCTTCACCTGCAACCCGAAGATCGCCCACGACATGGCGAACGTCTTCAACTTCATCACCGGCTATGGCGAGCCGGAGGAAAGCATGAAGCTGGCCGTCTCGCCCTATACGCTTCGGCCGCGTATCCTCAAGCATATCGCCGAAGAGATCGAGCATGCCCAGGCCGGTCGTCCGGCGGCGATCTGGATGAAGATGAACTCGCTCGTCGATCCCGAGATCATCGATGCGCTCTACGGCGCAAGCCGGGCGGGCGTGGAAATCGACCTCGTGGTGCGCGGCATCTGCTGCCTTCGTCCGCAGGTGCCGGGGCTGTCCGAGAATATCCGGGTGAAATCGATCGTCGGCCGCTTCCTGGAGCACAGCCGCATCTTCTGCTTCGGCAACGGCTACGGCCTGCCGTCGGAAAAGGCGCTCGTCTACATCGGCTCCGCGGACATGATGCCGCGCAATCTCGATCGGCGCGTCGAAACGCTGGTTCCCCTGATAAATCCGACGGTTCACGAGCAGGTCCTTTCACAGATTATGCTCGGCAATCTGATTGACAACCAGCAGAGCTACGAGATACTGCCCGACGGTACCTCCCGGCGCATGGAAGTGCGCCCGGGAGAGGAACCGTTCAATGCGCAGCAGTATTTCATGACCAATCCCAGCCTTTCGGGCCGGGGCGAAGCGTTGAAGTCGAGCGCGCCGAAGCTGATCGCCGGCATTATCTCCGGCCGAAAGAAATAACTGGTACTTCATGACACGATCAGAAGCGCAGGGACGTTTACCCGGTATCGCCCCTGTCTCCGTCATCGACATCGGCTCGAACTCGATCCGCCTCGTCGTCTATGAAGGGCTTTCCAGGTCGCCTGCCATCCTGTTCAACGAAAAGGTCCTCTGCGGCCTCGGCAAGGGACTCGCTTCGACAGGCCGAATGGACGAGGAGGGCGTGCGCCGTGCGCTCGCGGCGCTCCGGCGTTTTCGTGCGCTTTCGGAGCAGGCGCAGGCGACATCCATGTACGTACTGGCGACCGCGGCCGCACGGGAGGCCGCCAACGGGCCGGATTTCATCCACGAGGCCGAGGCGATCCTCGGACACCGGATCGAGGTGCTGAGCGGCGAACAGGAAGCACTCTATTCGGCGCTCGGCGTCGTCAGCGGCTTCCATGATCCGGACGGCATCGCCGGCGACCTCGGCGGCGGATCGCTGGAGCTTATCGACATCCGCGGCCAGGACCTCGGCAAGGGTATCACCTTGCCGCTCGGCGGTATCCGCCTGTCCGAGACCGCCGAAGGCTCGATTGCCAAGGCCCGCACGATCGCCCGGCGGCTGATCCGGGAGACGTCGATCCTGGAGAAGGGCGCAGGCCGCACTTTCTATGCTGTCGGCGGGACCTGGCGAAACGTTGCCAAGCTCCACATGGAGAAGCGCAACTACCCGCTCCACATGATGCAGGGCTACGAGCTGCCGTATGACGAGGTCGTCCGCTTCCTCGACGAGATCATCGCCAACGGCGACAGTCGCGATCCGGCCTGGCAGGCGATTTCCAAGAGCCGCCGTGCGCTTCTGCCCTACGGCGCCATAGCCATGCGCGAAGTCCTCGACGCGATGAGGCCCGCAAAGGTTTCCTTCTCGGCGCAGGGCGTGCGCGAAGGCTATCTCTATGCGCTGCTTGCGGAGGAGGACCGTGCCGCCGACCCGTTGCTCGTCGCCGCCGACGAACTGGCGATCCTGAGGGCCCGTTCACCTGAACATGCCCGCGAACTCGCCGACTGGACGGGCCGGATGATGCCCTTCTTCGACATCGACGAGACGGTGGAGGAGGGCCGCTACCGGCAGGCCGCCTGCCTCCTCGCCGACATCAGCTGGCGGGCGCATCCGGATTACCGCGGCCTGCAGGCGCTGAACATCATCGCCCACTCGTCCTTTATCGGGATCTCCCATCCCGGACGCGCCTTCATCGCGCTCACCAACTATTATCGCTTCGAGGGTCTCAACGACGACGGCCAGACGGGGCCGCTCGCGGCGATCGCGACCGAGCGTCTGCTGCAACGGGCGAAGCTCGTCGGCGGTCTGCTGCGGGTCGTCTATCTCTTCTCCGCCTCGATGCCGGGCGTGGTCGATAGTCTCACCTTTGCGCGGTCGGCAAAGCCGGACCTCGACCTCGAATTCGTCGTGCCGCCGCAGTATCGCGGCTTTGCCGGCGAGCGGCTCGACGGGCGCCTGCAGCAACTCGCGCGTCTGACCGGCAAGCGCCTCGCCTTCCGTTTCGAGTAGAAGCTCACCGTGCCGTCGAAATGAGCGCCTGCCAGCGGCCGGGCGTCATGCCGTAGGCCTGTTTGAAATGCCGGGTGAAATGCGCCTGGTCGGCAAAGCCCGCGGCAAGCGCGACCTGCGCCAGTCCTTCACGTTCGCGGATGAGCGAGCGCGCGAAATCCAGCCGCCGCATGACGAGATAGCGATGCGGGCTCGTGCCGAAAGCGCGGCGGAACTGCCGGGCGATCGTGTAGCCGTCGAGGCCGGCGATCGCCTCCAGTTCGGAGGAGCGGACTTCCCGCGTACAATGTGCCGCGAGAAAGTCCCGGCAGGCGGCGATGCCCGCCGATACGCCTTGCGCGGCCGATCCGCCCCTGTCGTCGCAATGTTGCTTGAGGCCGTCGGCGATCATCGCCACCACGGCGGAGACAGCGAGCTCCGAGGGAACTTCGTCGAGTTGGATGATCGCCTCGGCGAGACCGCGCCGGAACCCCGGATCGTCGATGACGGGGTCGGCGACGAAGGGCAGCGCACCCCGTCTCCCGAGAGCGTCGGCAATCCTTTCCGGGGCGACGTAGATCATGCGGTAGGAAAGCCCGCTCTCGGTCCCGGCGGCGCCGTCGTGCAACTCGTCGGGATGCAGGACGATGATGTTGCCGGGAAGGCTCGCACGGCGTGATCCCCGGTACTGAAAGGTCTGCACGCCCGAGAGTGTTACGCCGATGCCGTAGGTGTCGTGGCGGTGCGGGGAGAACCCGTCGCCCCTGAAGGCGGCCTCGATGTGCTCCAGCCCCTCCGAGCCACCGAGAAGGCGCAGGCGGTCCTCCGTCACTGCGGTGCAGGATCGTTCAAGACCGTGCTCAGCATCCTTCGCTATAGCGGCGGCAGGGGCGAGTGCGCCCTTGAAACCGCGGAGGGAATTGTCGTCCATGTTCGATACCAAGATCGTCGTCGTCCTCAGGGAGGATCTCGCCAGCTGGCAGAAGCTCAATGTCACCGCATTCCTGACGAGCGGTATCGTCGCGCAGGAAGCATCGGTGATCGGTGAACCTTACCGCGATGCGGCCGGCAACGTCTACAATGCCATGGCCGGGCAGCCGATCGTCGTGCTCTCCGCGGACGCGTCGACGCTTTCGACCATCCACCGGCGCTCGCTCGAACGCGGCGTAACCTCGTCGCTCTACATCGAGGAAATGTTCTCGACTGGCCACGACGCAGCCAACCGGGCCGTCTTCGCCGAGTTTGCGCCGGACAATGCGAAGGTGGTCGGCATCGGTCTCAGGGCCGAGAAGAAGCTCGTCGACAAGATCACCAAGGGCGCCAGGTTGCACGGCTGACGAGCGCCGGCCCTTCCGATTCATGCCGCGGCTTTCAACCGTCGGCTTACGCGCCGTCGTGACGGTCGGCTTCGACACTGTCTTCATCTTGCGGAAGACGGAAGCCGTCGCCCCAGTCCGCCCGCCGCGCCTCCCGGAAGAGATCACCGTCTCTGCGGCTGACGGTGAGTTCGCCGATGCCACCGTCGGAACGGCAGAGCTTCAAGCGCACGAGGCCGCTTGCGGCGCGCGGCAGCGCAAGAACCCGCGCCGGGGGCGGTTCGGCCGGCGTCCGCGAGGCGGCGATGAAGATGTACTTCTCGTCCTCCCACGGCACGTCCGCCTGCTTGGCCAGCCGGTGAAGACGCGAGCGCGCCACACGGCGGGAAAAGTGGCACCAGTCGCTGCCTGCGATCGCGCAGGGTGCCGCGTGCGGGCAGGGCGCGACCAGATGGGCGCCGGCCTTGATCAGCGTGTCGCGGACGATCTGGATACGGCGCCAGCCGGCAGGCGTTCCCGGCTCGACGATCACGAGTGTCTGGCCGGTCAGCGCCCAGAGCTTGGCCGTAACGGCCGCAATGGCGCCTTCGGCGATTTCGTCGAGCACATAGGCGAGCGTGACGAGGTCGGCCGGGGCCTCCACGGGAAGCGCGCCGGTCACGTCACCGGGAAGCCACGTCGAGGCGACGGTCGACGATCTGGCGAGCGCCTCGCCGACGGTGCGGATCGATGCACTCGCCTCGACGATCGTTGCCTGACCGAGCTCCGGCCAGCAGTCGGCGGCCGCCCAAAGGGCCGTGCCGGGGCCGGCGCCGACATCGAGCAACGTCTGCGGCGCGAAGGTGGGTGACGCCTCGGAGACCATCTCGAGTGCAGCGCGCACAGCGGCAAACGTCGCGGGCAGGCGGGTGGCGAGATAGGCCTTGGCGGCGAGCGTCCCGTCGATATGGAAACGCCCGTCGCGCACTTCGCGGCGGTAACGGTCGGAGAGCGTCTGGCTGGCGCGGGTCAGGCGGTCGAGCGGCTCGCCTTCGAGGGCTTCGTCGACGGCGCGGCGCAGGGCGGCGGGCAGTTCCATGGTGTCTTCAGCGCCAGTTCAGCCTCAGAACTCCACCGCTTCGACGCGCTTGTCGACGAAGCGCAGGCCGACGCCGCCGGAGATGAGCTTCAGGGCAACATCGCCGAAGAGTTCGCGTCGCCAGCCGTGCATGGCCGGCACGTCGGCCTTCTCGCCCTCGGCGGCGATCCTTTCCAGGTCCTCGCTGTTGGCGATGACCTTCGCGGCGACACCGTGCTTTTCCGAGGTGAGCCGCAGGAGCACCTTGAGAAGCTCGACCGAGGCTGCTGCCCCGTCGGGCGCCTGGACGTGACGATGCACATGCGGCATCTCCGCCTTCGGCAGGGCGAGCGCCTCGTTGACCGCTTCGATGATCGCGGCGCCGGCATTCGAGCGTTCCCAACCCTTCGGGATGGTGCGCAGCCGGCCGAGCGCTTCGGTATCCTTCGGCTGCTGCTGGGCGATCTCATAGATTGCGTCGTCCTTCAGCACGCGGGAGCGGGGGACGTTGCGGTTACGGGCCTCGCGCTCGCGCCAGGCGGCGACATACTTGATGACGGCGAGTTCCTGCGGCTTTCTGAGCCGCATCTTCAGCCGCTGCCAGGCATCGTCGGGATGCAGGTCATAGGTTTCCCGCGATTCGAGGATGTTCATCTCCTCGGTGAGCCAGTCGGCGCGTCCCTCGCGTTCCAGCTCCCCCCTGAGCTTCAGGTAGACGTCACGCAGATGGGTGACGTCGGCGAGCGCGTATTCCAGTTGCTTGTCGGAAAGCGGCCGCCGGCTCCAGTCGGTGAAGCGCGAGGTCTTGTCGATGTGGACGTTCTTCACCTTCTGCACGAGCTGGTCGTAGGAGACGGAATCCCCGAAGCCGCAGACCATCGCCGCAACCTGCGTATCGAAGATCGGATGCGGGATCAGGTTGCCGAGGTGGAAGATGATCTCGATGTCCTGGCGGGCGGCGTGGAACACCTTGACGACGGAGCTGTCCGCCATCAGCGCGAAGAAGGGAGCGAGATCGATGCCCTTGGCGAGCGGATCGACGATCACCTCGAGGTCCGGGCTCGCCATCTGGATCAGACAGAGTTCCGGCCAGAACGTGGATTCGCGCAGGAATTCGGTGTCGATGGTGATGAAGTCGGACTTGGCGAGCTTTGTGCAGGCTTCCTCGAGGGCAGCGGTCGTTTCGATCATGTCGTCTCGGTCTTGATGGAATTTGTGATCCACCTTCCTTCCGCGTTCGCCCTGCGATGTCAATATGAACGGCAGTTTCCGGCCGCTGCGGTGGCATTTCCGGGCGAAGTGACGCGGCGAAGCGACAGAAGAGGCTCAGCGGGCCACCTTGCGCAGGGCCGCGATGTTTCCACGATGCACCTCTTCGTAAGGGGCGAAATAGCCGATCCAGCCCTTGTCGATCTCGGGCGCGACGAAAGCGGAGAGCGGCTCGCTATCGATCGCAGGGTCGTCGAGGCGGGAAAGCAATCGTTCGAGATAGGCTTTGGTCGCCGAGATGAGGCTCGTCTCGTAACCGCCGGCGGCGATCACCGCCTCGGCGCCGTGGTTCGGCAGGATGCGGCGGAAGGGCAGGGTCGCCAGCCGGTCGAGCTCGGCGATGTGGGTGCGCGTATGTTCGGGTTCGGAGATGTAGGTAACGGTGTCCTCCAGCGTGTCGCCGGCAAGCAGCACGCCGAGACGGGGAATGAGGATCACGGTGCCGTCGGCGCTGTGGATGTCGAAGCGCATGAGCCGCAGTTCGAGCCCCGCAAGGTCGAGCACCAGTTCGTCCTCGAAAAGACGCGTCGGAAGAATGAGCGGCGAGATCGGCGGGGTCTTCGCCGCGAGCGTCTCGCGGTTTGCCACCATCGCCTCGTGGGTCAGCCGGTTGGCGATGATCTCGCAATCGGAAAAGACGGCATTGCCGGCGATATGGTCGGTGTGCCAGTGGCTGAGCACGACGCGGATCGTCTCGACGCCGAGGCTCAAGAGATGCGTGCGGATCGCACGGGCATGATCGAGCGAGATATGCGTGTCGTAGACGATCGCCTCCTTTCCCGAGACGATCGAGAAACTGGCGACGCCCAGCGAATAGGCCCCGTCGTCCATCCAGTTGCGCCCCTTCGACCAGAGCCGCACGCCTTCGATCCGGCCGTCGTAATAGGCGAATAGGCCGGGATAGGGCTCGTGGATGCGCAGGGTGTCGGTGAGCGACGGCATGGAGCGGCTCCGGTCGGCAAGGGCAGGAGACCTCGCTATACCACCCGCACGAAACTGGTCATACCCGTCTTCTGATGCTCGATGATATGGCAGTGGAGCACCCAGTCGCCCGGATTGTCGGCGACGACGGCGATCTGCACCTTCTCGTCGGGAAGCACGAGATAGGTGTCGGAGAAGAGCGGCAGGACCTTGCGCGTCGATGAGGAGAGCACCTTGAAGTTCATCCCGTGCAGATGGATCGGATGCGCATGCGGCGTGACGTTTTCGAGATTGAAGACATAGGTCTTCCCGAGCTTCATCTCCGCAAGCGGCGCCATGGGATCGGCGCTGTCGCCGGGATAGGGGACCTTGTTGATCGCCCAGAAGGAATAGCCGAGCGAACCGCAGATGGAATCCTTCGCCGCCTGTTCGGCGGTGGCGCTGAGGATCAACGGCACTTCCGTGGCCGCCGAAAGGTCGGGTTCAGGCTGCGGATTGGCGGCAAGCGGCGGCACGTCGCCGAGGTTCCGCTTGAGCGAGGTGCCGACGGCCCTGAGCCGCGCGACCGTCTTCGGCGTCGATGGCCGGACGTCCTCGATCGTCACAATCGCCCCTTCGTCGTCGGGCATGCGCAGGATGAGATCGAGCCGCTGGCCGGGCGAGATGGTCGCGGTGTCGAGCGGCATGATCGAAGGCACCGGCTGGCCGTCGATCGCGACGATCACCGCGTCCGCGCCGGTGAGTTTCAGGTTGAAGATGCGCGTCACGTCGGAAGCGAGGAGACGAAGCCGGACGAGACCGCCGGCCGGCGCGTCGTAGCTCGGCTCCACCTGCCAGTTGGCGGTGCGCACCGTGCCGAAGGTGCCGGCCTTGGCGGCGTCGCGCGCCTTGAACTGCTCGATGAACTGCGAATTGCCGCCGAGCCGCCAGTCGCGCAGGTTGAGCGCGATCTCGCCGTCGAACTCGGGGTCGCTCGGGTCCTCGACAACGAGCATGCCGGCGAGCCCGCGGCCAATCTGCGTCAGCGTGTTGCAGTGGGGGTGGTACCAGAAGGTGCCGGCATCCGGCGGCGTGAAGGTGTAATCGAAGCCGTCGTCAGGGTAGACGTAGGGCTGCGTCAGGAACGGCACGCCGTCCATGGCGTTGGCGATCCGCAGGCCGTGCCAATGCACCGTCGTCGGCTCCTGGAGCCGGTTCTTGAACCGCACGGAGAATGGCTCGCCGCGTCGCGCCCTGAGGACCGGGGGAGCGACATCCTCCGGCGAGGGAGCTGTCCGGTAGCTCATCACCCCCTTGCTCGGCGCCTTGCCGTCGATCATCGCCGTCAGTTCGTAGGCTTCGAGGAGCAGCGGGTCGGCCGTTGCGCCGGCGAGCGCCCGCGTGATGCCGGGTGCGAGAGCTATGCCCGAGGCATAGGCGCCGCCGACGGCGGCGGCCTTGAGGAGATTGCGGCGGGTGAGCGGGAGCATTCGGGGCACCATGCGAATAAAGATGCCTCCCTTTTAAAGTTGAGAGAAAAATTCATCAATAGGGCTTCGTCTGCCAGACTGTCGCAGTCAGTCCTGTTTTTCCGACGGCGGCGCCGCAAGCTTGCTGAAGAAGGTCGAGGTGCGCAGGAGGCTGCGGAAGCGCGGCCGGCGGGTAGTGGCCGGCACCCCCTCGCGAACGGTCATTCGGAGCAAGGTGTAGACCATGAAGATGCCGAGCACGACGGTCGTATAGATGAAGAGCGCTTGCGGCCCGAAATAGTCGAGCATGAAGGAGGCGAAGAGCGGCCCGACCACGGCGCCGGCCGACCAGAAGAACAGGGTACCGGCGGAGACGAGCGCGTGCTGGCCGGGTGCCGCGTGGTCGTTGGCATGCGCCGAGCAGAGCGAATAGAGCGGCATGGCGAAGGCGCCGAAGATGAAGATGCCGACATAGTTCAGCAGTTCGTTCGATCCCGCGACGAAGGTGATGAAGAGCCCGGCGGCGAAGGCACCGAAGGTGGCGATCAGAATGATCCGCCGCCGGTCGAGCTTGTCGGAATAGTGGCCTAGCGGATATTGCAGCACGACGCCTGCGAAGATGCCGAGGCTCATGAAGGTGGCAATCGCGGTCACCGAAAAGCCGATGCCGTCGGCATAGACCGGCCCGAGCGAACGGAAGGTCGAGTTGGTGAGCCCGACGACGATGCAGCCGACGGTCGCGAGCGGCGAGACCTTCCACAGCAGTTTCAGGTCGAAACGCACCGCCTCCGGTGCTTCCGGGCTCGACCGGTCGGCAAACGAGATCGGCACGAGTGACAGCGTGAGCGCCATCGAGACGATCGCGAAGAGCTCGAAGCCGCTGATGCCGACGGCCGGGATCAGGTATTGCGCAAGGGTCACCGAGCCGAGGTCGACGAAACGGTAGACCGAGAGCGTGCGGGCGCGCGTGGCGTTGGTGACGCGGGCGTTGAGCCAGCTTTCCACGACGGCGAAGAGACCGGCGAAGCACAGGCCCTGCAGCAGCCGCATCGCGAACCAGGCGGTCGGATTGATCGCAAGCAGCATTGAGATCGAGGCGGCGGAGGCGATCGCCGCGAGCGCCGAAAAGGTGCGGATATGGCCGATCGAACGGATGATGCGGGTGACGTAGATGCAGCCGATCGCGAAGCCGATATTGTAACCGGTGCCGATCACGCCGATGGTGGAGGTTGAAAACCCCTCCTGGAGCGCCCTGAGCGAGATGAACGTGCCCTGCAGGCCGTTGCCTCCGATCAGGATGCCGGCGGTGATGAGCAGGGGGATGAGGGGGCGGATGTTGTTCATGAGGGCCTGAGCGGATTGGCGGTGCCGTCTTTGAGTCGCTGCCGAGACAGGATGTCATATCTAGACCAGCCGCCTCTGCCGTTATAGCCGAAATAGCGACCATATCTGCTCCAGCCTTGACAAATCGGACAGCACGTGCGCTTTTCCGCCCGATTTTCTCTCGGCAGCTCGGGGCGCTTTTTTGCCTTTCTTGCCGGCGCCCAAGTCCAGGATTTAGCAAAATGCATCGTTACCGCAGCCACACCTGTGCCGCTCTCCGCAAGTCCGACGTCGGCAACACCGTCCGGCTTTCCGGTTGGGTTCATCGCGTTCGCGACCATGGCGGCGTGCTCTTCATCGACCTGCGCGACCACTATGGTATCACCCAGGTCGTCGCCGACCCGGACAGCCCGGCCTTCAAGCTCGCGGAAACCGTGCGCGGCGAATGGGTCATCCGCATCGACGGCCTCGTCAAGGCCCGTTCGGAAGACACGATCAACAAGAACATGCCGACCGGCGAAATCGAGCTCTACGCCCAGGAGATCGAAGTCCTGTCGGCGGCCAAGGAATTGCCGCTGCCGGTCTTCGGCGAGCCGGACTATCCGGAAGACGTGCGTCTCAAGTATCGCTTCCTCGACCTGCGCCGCGAGACGCTGCACAGGAACATCGTCAAGCGCACGCAGATCATCGCCGACATGCGCCGGCGCATGGGCGAGATCGGATTCGCCGAGTATTCGACGCCGATCCTGACCGCGTCTTCTCCGGAAGGCGCCCGCGACTTCCTCGTGCCGAGCCGCATTCACCAGGGCAAGTTCTTCGCGCTGCCGCAGGCGCCGCAGCAGTATAAGCAGCTGCTGATGGTCGCCGGCTTCGACCGCTACTTCCAGATCGCACCGTGCTTCCGCGACGAAGACCCGCGTGCCGACCGCCTGCCGGGCGAATTCTACCAGCTCGACCTGGAAATGAGCTTTGTCACCCAGGAAGACGTCTGGACGACCATGGAACCGGTCATGCGCGGCGTCTTCGAACAGTTCGCCGACGGCAAGCCGGTGACGCAGGAATTCCCGCGCATTCCCTATGACGAGGCGATCCGCAAATACGGTTCCGACAAGCCGGATCTGCGCAACCCGATCGTCATGGAGGCCGTGACCGAGCATTTCGCCGGTTCGGGCTTCAAGGTCTTCGCGAACATGATCGCCTCGAACCCGAAGGTCGAAGTCTGGGCCATCCCGGTGAAGACCGGTGGTTCGCGCGCCTTCTGCGACCGGATGAACGCCTGGGCGCAGAGCCAGGGCCAGCCGGGCCTCGGCTACATCTTCTGGCGCCAGGAAGGCACGCTCCTCGAAGGGGCCGGCCCGCTCGCCAAGAACATCGGCGAGGAACGCACCGAAGCGATCCGCACGCAGCTCGGTCTCGACGAAGGTGACGCCTGCTTCTTCGTCGCCGGGGAACCGGCGAAGTTCTACAAGTTCGCCGGCGAAGCGCGCAACCGCGCCGCCGAGGAACTGAACCTCATCGACCGCGACCGCTTCGAGCTGTGCTGGATCGTCGACTTCCCGTTCTTCGAATGGAATGAGGACGAGAAGAAGATCGACTTCGCCCATAACCCGTTTTCGATGCCGCAGGGCGGCATGGAGGCGCTGGAAAGCCAGGATCCGTTGTCGATCAAGGCCTACCAGTACGACATGGTCTGCAACGGCTTCGAGATCGCCTCCGGTTCGATCCGTAACCAGTCGCCGGAACTGATGGTCAAGGCATTCGAGATGGTCGGCCTTTCGAAGGACGATGTCGAGGAACGTTTCGGCGGAATGTACCGCGCCTTCCAGTACGGCGCTCCGCCGCACGGCGGCATGGCGGCCGGCATCGACCGCGTCGTGATGCTGCTCGTCGGCGCGAAGAACCTGCGCGAGGTGACGCTGTTCCCGATGAACCAGCAGGCGCAGGACCTGCTGATGAACGCACCGTCGGAGGCGACCCCGACGCAGCTGCGCGAGCTTGCGCTGCGCGTCGTGCCGCAGCCGAAGAAGGACTGAGTAGTCTCCCTCTGAACCAAAGGAAACCCCGGCAAGCATTCTGCTTCCGGGGTTTTTTCTTGCCGTCATTCCTGCGGCAGGCTGTGGTCGAGGAAGTACCACTGGTCGAGATGGGCGAGGATGGTCGGCTCGATTGCCGCGTTCAGGAGCGCGATGTCGTCCATCAGGCGGGCACCCGGCGTTTCCTCCGGCGGAAGCGTGAGCGGCTGCAGGGCATGGAAGGTGAAACGGGCGCCGCGGTCGCGCAGCGTGTAGATTGGGCAGAGTGCCGCGCCGGTCATCCTCGCCAGCCGGACGGCGACCGCCAGATTGCCTTCGAGATTCGGCTTGCGACCGAAGAGGGGGCCGCGGATCTTTGCCTGCAGGCCTTCGTCGCAGAAGATCGATACGACGCCGCCGGATTTCAGGACCTTGAGGGCAGGTCGCACGCCCTCCTGGCCGGGCGGCAGAAAACCGACGCCGGCCTTGCGCCGGACCCGCTCGGCGATCCAGGCGCGCGCCCGGCTGTTCGGCGGCACGAAGTTGATGTTGGGCGTCACCCCGATCGAGACCAGCGCCGGCGCCATCACTTCCCAGTTGCCGAGATGCATGCCGATCAGGATCACCGGGCCTTTCCGGTTCGCCGCGACAATCTTTTCTGTCCCGACGTGACTCACCCGCGACCGACTGCGCGCAACGCGGTTGGTAATGGAGAATTCCGTCATCACCCGCCCCTGATGGGCGTTGTTGGCGAAAAGGATCGCCTCCCGTTCGCTCTCGGTGAGATCGGGTCTGAGGCGCGCGAGCGTCGCACGGGCCCGCTTCTGTGCGCCCTGGTGAAAGCGGGGCAGGGCGAACCGGCCGATCGCCGCCCCGGCATCTGAGCAGAGATCGGCGGGCAGCAGCTTCAGGCCGAAATGGACGAGGAGATCGCCGGCGTTCGACAGATTGTCCTTGATCCAGTAGCGGACGAAACGCTGGCGCGCAGCACCGCCGGCGAGGAGGTCGGCGAAAGGCGGGGCCGCCTCGCGCTGATAGATCCACGCCTTGCGCTTGCCGGAGCTTGCCATTCGGTCCGCCTCAGCGCCGATGCAACGTCACCGGCAGCCCGCCCTTGGGGCGCAGGGTGAGGCGGCAGAGCGGCTCCACCTTGTGGCCGGCATCGACGCGTACGCGGAAACGCTGCGCGAGGACGGCGAGGCAAAGGATCGCCTCGGTGAGCCCGAAATTCATGCCTGGGCAGACGCGCGGGCCGCTGGCGAACGGAATGTAGCTGTAGGGAACCGGTCGGCGACCATTCAGGAAACGCTCGGGTCGGAAGAGATGCGGGTCCTCGAAGAGGCTCGGTGTGCGGTGCAGGAGCCACGGCACCATGAGCACGAGCGACGCGGGTTCGATCGGCATGTCCCCGATCGTGTCGGCCTGTTTCGTCTGACGGGCGAGGATCGGCACCGGCGGATAGAGCCGGAGTGTCTCCTCGATAACCGCGCGGCAATAGTCGAGGTTCGGCACGTCGTCGATGGTGGGTGTGCGGTCGCCGCAGACGCGGGCGATTTCCTCATGCACTGCCTGTTCCGCCCAGCCGGCACGCGACAGCAGGTACCAGGCCCAAGTGAGCGTCGCCGCCGTCGTCTCGTGCCCGGCCATGAAGATCGTCGCTGCCTCGTTACGCAGCGCGACGAGATCCAGTTTCAGCTCGGGGCTGCGCTCCTGCCGGCGGATCAGGAGTTCGACCATGGAATTATGGTCGCCGCGTCCGGCGAGATGGTCCTCCACCACCTTGTCGATGATGCGGTGGATCCGCTTGACCGAGCGGCGCAGCGAAGGCGTGCGCAAGACCGGCAGGCCTTCATCGAAGCCGATGAAATAGCCGAGATTGATGGAGTCGATCAGCGACTGGTAGCTCGTGAAACTGTCGGTGACCGCATCGGCGCTCTCCTTGCCGAGATTGTTCCCGAAGACACTGCGCGAGATGATCTCCGCCGTCAGGCCTGCCATCTCGTGCAGGACGTTGACGCTCGCCCCGTCCGGCATGCGGCTCCAGCGCTCGACCAGTTCGCCGGCAGTCTTCTCCATCACCGGCCCGAAGCTCGGCACCCGGTTGGTGTGGACGATATCGTTGACGAGCGCGCGCCGCTGTTTCCAGGTCTCGCCGTCGGAAATGAAGAGGCCGTCGCCGAGCAGGTATTCGAGAGCCCGACGCATCTGCGGGCTCTTGCGTTCGTAGTTCTCGTGGCGCTTCACCACCACCTGACGGATGAGGTCCGGTGCGTTGACCAGCACGATCTGCCGGCCGAGCACCCGTGTGGCAGTGACCCGTTCGGTGAAGTCGGCAGGGCGCCAGATCGACAGGAAATCGACCCGTGCCTGCAAGAGGAGCCGCAGCCAGTCACCGCTCTTGCCGTCGTAGTAGGCGGCATGCGCGGGTTCGAACGAGGTGTCGTTCAGTCTTTCGGTGATTTCAACCGGTCGGGGCCGCCAGGCAAACATTGCGCGATAGATTCCATGGTTGTCGGTGGGCAACCGAGGATTGACGGGGCGGGTCGGTTCGTCAATCGCGCGGCGCTGAAAGTACCAGTATCCGTGACGAAAGGGTGCGGCAAGCCGCGCCCTGTCTCCAGCAACAAATGATTTGCCGAAACGATGCGTCAGTTGTTCGCCGTCACCTTGGCGCCGAGCACCTTCGGGAGCGTGTCCGGAGCCCCCATGGCGGCGCCCATGATCATCGGGAAGGGCACGGGCTTTTCCGGGGTGGCGGAGATCGTCAGGCTCTTCGGGTCGTCGATATAGCTATTGACGGCCGCGGAGACCTCGTTGGCGAAGGCGCCGAGATTGGCCTGGCCGAGCATGATCGGCACCATGGCCTTCACCATCTGCGCCATGTCGGCGCCGGAGGTACCCTGCTGCTTGCCGGCATATTCCAGGCCGCGGCCGGTGATGCCGTCGTCCTCGAAGCGGATTTCGGCATTGTTGAACGACATCTGCTGCATCAGCCCGAGCATGGCGAGGCCGGCGGCCTGCTGTGCCTGCTCGTTCTGTGGCTGGGACTGCATCGTGCGGGCGGTCTCCTGCAGCTGCTTGACGAGGTCCATCGTGTAGCCCGAGACGCTGAAGGCGAGGTTCAGCATGCCGACATTGGCGAAGTCGAAGGCATATTCTTCGACCTTGATCGTGCCGGTGGCGAGCTCCCAGCTGCCCTTTATGGAGACTTTGCCGTCGATCGTCTTCAGGTTGAGGGCTTCGATGGCTTCCTTGCTCTGGGCGTCCTCGACCGAGGCGAGATCGGCCTTGATGCCGCTGATGTCGGCCTCGAAGCTCATCGATTTCTCGTCTTCGGCGACGTCGAGCGTGCCGCTCGCTTCCGTCATCGAGAAGACTTCCTTGCCATCGACGACGACCTTGATCGGGCCGCTATGCGCCTCGTCGTAGAGCATCATCGAGGACAGATCGTTGCCTTCGGTGCTGCCGGGCACCCAGATTCCGGCGAGGTAGAGGTTGTCGACCGTCACGGACGACTTCTCTTCGGTGAAATTGACCGGAGGAAAGTCGATGCGCTCGATGGAATAGGCGCCGCCGTCTTCCTCGGAGACGTTCGTCAGCGTCAGGTCACCGAGATTGACGCTCGACTGGTTCTCGCCGAGCGTCGTGAACTTGGCGCCCTTCAGCAGCACGTCGCTGCCGTCGACTTCGACCGACTCGGCCGAGATCGTCGCGCTGCCGGCTGCGTAGGCGGCATTGATCTTCTTCAGCAGGTCCTGGCCGTCCAACGCCCAGGCATGACCGGAGAGAGAGAGCAGGAAGGTTCCGGCCAGAAGAAGCTTGGTCGCCCGGGACTGTGTCATAATGAATCCTCTTGAAATCGGTGTAATCACTGAACCTTTTGGTTGCGCGGGAGCCTACTGTCTGCTGCGGGAGAAGTATAGCGGGAAGTTGGGTGGTTCCCGCAGGGTTGACCGTCCTGCGGGCGCGGCTGCGGCGCGATGTCCCGAAACAGACTTAATCCACAATCGGATCAGCCGGATTCCTTGCCGTCCGGGGTCATCTCCGCTAGCAAGGACGCATGGGAAAGAGCCTTTTGCCGCCCGGTGACGGCGGCGACAATATTCAACCGGTGGATTTGAGGGCAGCGCTCGAAGAGCGCTACCTTGCCTATGCGCTGTCGACGATCATGCACCGCGCGCTCCCCGATGTACGCGACGGGCTGAAGCCGGTGCACCGGCGCATCATCCACGCGATGAGCGAGATGGGCATCCGCCCGAACTCGGCCTTCAAGAAGTGTGCCCGTATCGTCGGCGACGTCATCGGCAAGTTCCACCCGCACGGCGACCAGTCGGTCTATGACGCGCTGGTGCGCCTCGCGCAGGATTTCTCGCAGCGCTATCCCGTCGTCGACGGGCAGGGCAATTTCGGCAATATCGATGGCGACAGTGCCGCCGCCTACCGTTACACCGAAGCGCGGATGACCGAGGTCGCGGCGCTTCTGCTCGAAGGCATCGAACAGGATGCCGTGGACTTCCGTCCGACCTACAACGAGGAAGACGAGGAGCCGGTCGTCCTGCCGGGCGCCTTCCCGAACCTGCTCGCCAACGGCTCCTCCGGGATTGCTGTCGGCATGGCGACGTCCATTCCTTCCCACAACGTCCATGAGATCTGCGACGCGGCGCTCTATCTCATCAAGAATCCCGGCGCCACCGTCGAGGAACTGATCGCCGATCCGGCGAACCCGCAGCGCGGCGGCATCGAAGGCCCGGATTTCCCGACCGGCGGCATCATCATCGAGAGCCGCGAGAGCATGGTCGAGACGTATCGCACCGGCCGCGGCGGTTTCCGCGTCCGGGCGAAGTGGGAGACCGAGGACCTCGGCCGCGGCGGCTACCAGATCGTCGTCACGCAGATCCCCTACCAGGTGCAGAAATCGCGGCTCATCGAAAAGATCGCCGAGCTGCTGATCGCCCGCAGGCTGCCGTTGCTGGAAGACATCCGCGACGAATCGGCCGAGGACGTGCGCATCGTGCTGGTGCCGAAGAGCCGTACCGTCGACGCCACACTGCTGATGGAGTCGCTGTTCAAGCTGACGGAACTCGAAAGCCGTATTCCGCTCAACATGAACGTGCTCTCGATGGGCAAGGTGCCGAAGGTCATGGCCCTGAACGAGGTCCTGACGGAGTGGCTCGACCACCGCAAGGACGTGCTCGTCCGCCGTTCGCGTTTCAGGCTCGCCGCCATCGACCGGCGCCTCGAGATCCTCGGTGGCCTGCTGATCGCCTATCTCAACCTCGATGAGGTGATCCGCATCATCCGCGAGGAGGACGAGCCGAAGCCGGTCCTGATCGCCAGATGGGACCTGACCGACGTCCAGGCTGAGGCCATCCTCAACATGCGGCTGCGCAATCTGCGCAAGCTCGAGGAATTCGAGATCCGCAAGGAGCACGAGGAACTCTCGGCCGAGAAGGCCGAGATCGAATCCCTGCTCGCCTCGGACGACAAGCAGTGGCAGACGGTTGCCTGGGAGATCGGCGAGGTCAAGAAGAAGTACGCCAAGGCGACGGAACTCGGCCGCCGGCGTACAATGTTCTCGAATGCGCCGGAGGCCGATATAGAGGCGATCCAGCAGGCGATGATCGAGAAGGAGCCGATCACTGTTGTCGTCTCGGAAAAGGGTTGGATCCGCGCCCTCAAGGGCCATATTTCCGATACGTCCAGCCTCACCTTCAAGGAGGGCGACGCTCTTCGGGTCGCGTTCCCGGCGCAGACCACCGACAAGATCCTGCTCGTCACCACTGGCGGCAAGGTCTTCACGCTCGGCGGCGACAAGCTGCCCGGCGGCCGAGGTCACGGCGAGCCGATCCGCATCATGGTCGACATGGAGAACGATCAGGACGTCCTGACGGCCTTCGTGCACGATCCGTCGCGCAAGCTCCTGCTCGCCTCCACCGCGGGCAATGGTTTCGTGATTCCGGAAAGCGAGATGGTCGCCAATACCCGCAAGGGCAAGCAGATCATGAATGTCGGCATGCCGGACGAGACGAAGCTCGTCGTGCCGGTCACAGGCGACCACGTCGCCGTCGTCGGCGAGAACCGCAAGCTCCTGGTCTTCCCGCTGGCGCAGGTGCCGGAGATGTCGCGTGGCAAGGGCGTGCGCCTGCAGCGCTACAAGGATGGCGGTATCTCCGACGTGAAGTGCTTCGCGATCGCTGACGGTCTGACCTGGGAGGACAGCGCGGGTCGCGTCTTTACCAAGAGCAAGGACGAACTGGTCGAATGGCTGGGCGACCGGGCCTCCGCCGGGCGGCTGGTGCCGAAGGGCTTCCCGCGCAGCAGCAAGTTCTCAGGCTGAGATCAGCGACGCGGGACGGTATGATCGGCAAGAAACCGCCGCGCGCCGCCCTTCTGTTTGCACTCGGCGGGGCGTGACGGCTGAGCCACGGTGCCGGACCTCGGCAGCGGCCGTTCGGCCACTCGATCACCAATTTTGTCGGTGAGTTTTACTCTCGCGGGGGTTGCTAGTAGCCGCCGTAGCGTTATCCTTCGGTTGTATCGTTTTTCCTTGATCGACGGAAGGTGGCCGGATGCTGACGCGACGTGGAATCTTGACCGGAGGCTCCGCGGCACTGGCGCTCGGCGGCGTAGGCATCGTCGTCGAGGCCAGGCGTGCGGCGGCTCACTATGAGCGCTATTCGCGAGACCTGCGCGTTCCGCTGACCGCACCGGCGACCGATCGCGGCCTTCTTCGTTATGCCACACTCGCGGCCAACGGACACAATACCCAGCCCTGGCTGTTTCGAACGTCGGAACGCGGCATCGCCATTCGGCCGGATTTTTCCCGCCGCACGCCGGTCGTCGATCCCGACGATCATCACCTCTACGTCAGCCTCGGCTGCGCCGTGGAGAATCTCGCGATCGCCGCGATCGCGACTGGCCGCCCCGGCGCGGTCACGGTGACACGGGACGGCAATGATACGGGCGCGTCGCTGACGTTCCTGAGCGATGGAGTGCCCGCCGATGCGGAAACGTGGAAGATGTTCACGGCAATCCCGCGGCGGCAGTCGACGCGCAGCGCCTACGACGGGCGGCCGGTGCCGTCCGCCGACCTCGAGCGGCTTCGCAAGAGTGCCGCCGTCGACGGCGTTCAGGTGGCCTTGGTGACCGAACGTGCCGTGATCGGCCGCATGCGTGACCTCGTCGTCGCCGGCAACGATGCGCAGATGGCGGATCGCGCCTTCGTGGCGGAGCTCAAGCGATGGATTCGCTTCAGTTCCTCGGCGGCGATGACGCGGGGTGATGGGCTGTACGCGCCGGCGAGCGGCAATCCCGCTCTGCCGGAGTGGGTTGGACCGCATGCCTTCGACATGG
Source organism: Ciceribacter azotifigens (assembly GCF_048159625.1). Lineage (NCBI taxonomy): Bacteria > Pseudomonadati > Pseudomonadota > Alphaproteobacteria > Hyphomicrobiales > Rhizobiaceae > Ciceribacter > Ciceribacter azotifigens. The sequence continues at coordinate 285,323 of NZ_JBLQTA010000002.1, forward strand.
TCTTCAGGCCTCGCACCGAGGCCGACAAATATGCCCGCCAGATCGACAGCTCCGCGGGGATCGCCGTCTTCTCCGCCGCGCCGGAAAGCCCGGCCGGCTGGATCGCTGCGGGACGGGCCTGCCAGCGTTTCTGCCTGACGGCGACGGCGCTCGGCATCCGGACCGCATTCGTCAACCAGCCGGTGGAGGTCGCGGGCCTGCGTGCGGATGTGGCGAGTGTCGCCGGGCTGAAGGGACGCCGTCCCGACCTCGTACTTCGCTTCGGCTATGCGCCGGCCTTGCCCTATTCGCCCCGCCGGCCGGTCGAGGCGGTGATCGTGCGCGACGCCTGAGCTCAAACTCCGGGCTGCATGCGGCGGGAAAGCCAGACCTGCAGCAGCGAGTTTCCGATGAGGCCGAGGAGCATGATCGTGCCGCCGACCAGCGTCATCCGGCTCGGGGCCTCGGTGAACACCAGCCACATCCAGATGGGGGCGAGGATCGTCTCCAGGAGATAGAACATGCCGACCTCGGCCGCGGGCAGGTAGCGTGGGCCGGTGGCGAGGCACCAGAAGGCGAGCGGCATCATGACCGCGCCGTCGAGCAATGCCCATTGCGGCTCGCTGATGGCGAAACCGGTCTGGCTCGCCATCGCGAGCCCGGTCACGCCGGGCAGCAGCGTTCCCATCAGCGACGCAAATCCCATCGGCTCCTTCGATGCGCGGCCGATCGTCAGTGCTGCCGCGATGAGGAACCCGCAGGCGAGCGCAAGCAGATCGCCGAAGAGATGCCCCGCGGCCATGCCGTCGCCGACGATCAGTGCCACGCCGCAGACCATGATCGCCATTGTCGTGAGGGTGGCGGAGGAGGGGCGCTCCTTCAGGAAAACCCACGAGAGAAGCGCACCGAACATCGGATTGAAGGCGACGATGAAGACGAGGTTCGCCGTCGTCGTATGGTAGACGGCGGCGATGAAGGTCATGGTCGATAGACCATAGAGGGTGCTCGCGGCGACGCTGCGGCGGGAGAGCCGGAACGGCACCCGGCCGTCGCCGATCCGGCGGAGCAGCAGGAGCAGGACTACCGCCAGCGCGAAGGTCGAGAGGTTGCGCAACGCCAGCACCGACCAGATGTCGCCGTCGGCGAGGCGCACCAGCGGAATGTCGAAGGAGAGCGCCAGGCCGCCGGCCGTGGTCAGCACGAGCCCCTTGCGGCGCGCGTCGAAGTGTTCTGAAGGCATGTCAGTCCCGGGTGGGTTCAGAGGAGATGTAACGCTGCCATCCCTGGCTCAGGAGGTGCTCCTGCGGCTGGAAGCGGATCTTGTAGCCCATCTTGTCCGACCCCTTGACCCAGTAGCCGAGATAGACGTGCGGCAGTCCGAGCGCCTTCGCCCGGTTGATGTGGTCGAGCACCATCAGCGTGCCGAGGGAACGCTTTTCCATGGCCGGATTGAAGAACGAGTAGACCATGGACAAACCGTCGCTCATGAAATCGCTGAGCGCGACCCCAACCAGTTCGCCCTTCGGCTTCCCCTTGAGGCCGTCGCCCGGAGCGCGCAACCGGTATTCGATGATCCTCGTCTGCACATGGGTGTCCTCGACCATGATCGCATAATCGAGTGCCGTCATGTCGGACATGCCGCCGCTCTGGTGACGATGGTCGAGATAGCGGCGGAAGAGGCTGAACTGCTCCGAGGAGGGCTGCGCCGGGAAGACGGTCGCGACGATGTCGCGGTTGACGGCAAGCACACGACGGAACGACCGGCCGGGCGTGAATTCCTTCGCGAGGATACGGACGGAGATGCAGGCGCGGCAGGATTCGCAGGCTGGCCGGTAGGCGATGTTCTGCGAGCGTCGGAAACCGCCCTGCGTCAGTAGGTCGTTCATCTCGGTCGCCCGTGGCCCGACGAGATGGGTGAAGACCTTCCGCTCCTTCTCACCCGGCAGGTAGGGACACGGCGCCGGCGCCGTCAGGTAGAACTGCGGGGAAGGGGACGTCTGGGTGTTCATCGTGGCCGGGGCCCGATCCTTTCGCGACTATAGTTCATAATACCATGGCGCAAGAATGGAAAACGTCAACCATATGATGACGACGAGCGGTGTACCCGCCTTCACGAAGTCGGCGAACCGGTAGTGGCCCGGCCCCATCACCAGCAGATTGGTCTGGTAGCCGACGGGGGTCGCGAAGGAACAGTTCGCGGCATAGATCACCGCGGCGGCAAAGGCTCCGGGCGGTGCGCCGACGCGGCGTGCGACGTCGAGCGCGATCGGCATGAACAGCGCGGCGACGGCGTTGTTGGAAAGAATGTTGGTCAGCATCGCCATCAGCAGGAAGAGCGCAGAAAGCACGACTGCACTCGGCGCACCGTCCATCAGGGCGATCGTTTCCCGCGCGATGAGCGAGGCTCCTCCGGTGTGCTCCAGCGCGGTTGCGAGCGCGACCGCCGTCCCGATCATCAGGTAAATCTGCTTGTCGAAGGCGCGGCTTGCCTGATTGAACGTCAGGCAGCCGAGCGCGATCATCAGGCCGGCACCGACGACGGCGTTGACCACGATCGGGGAGACCTCGAAGGCCGAGAGCGCGACGATGGCGACGAAGATCGTCGCGGCGATCCTCGCCTTTCGCTTCTGCGGCACGGATTCGGCGGAGTGCTCCAGCAGGAGAATGTCGTGATTGCCCCGCATGGCGGCAAGCGCGTCCATCGTGCCACCGATGAGCAGGGTGTCGCCGGGTTCGAGCCTTATCTCGGAAAGCGCGGTCCGTGCCATGCGGCTCTTGCGCTGCACGCCGAAGACGGCGACGTCGAACTGGGCCTGAAGCCCGGAGAGCTGGATCGTGCGGCCTTCGTAGCGCGAGCCGGGGGCGATCACCGCCTCGACGATATGGTAATGGGCGCCGGGCGGCACGACGTCGATATTGCTGCTGTAGCCATCCTCGCCTTCGAGCCCCGTCGTTCCCTTCTCGCCCTTGGCGATGGCATCCATGAAGGCCTTGCGCGTTCCCGTGACGATCAGAATGTCGCCCGGCATCAGGGTGATGTTCTCGAAGGGCGGGCGGATCGGCACGTCGCGGCGCAGCAGCAGGCGCGGGGTCAGATCGCGGATTTCCGGAAAGAAGCCCGCCTTGGAGGTCATGCCGATATAGCGATGGCCCGCCGTCAGGAGGATCTCGCCGACGAACTGCGTGCCGGTGACCTGGTTCTCGCGTGATGCCGCCGATATGCGATCCTTGAGAAGGCGCGGCATCACCACGAGAACATAGGCTCCGCCGACGAGAGCGAGAATGAGCCCCATGCCGGTCAGGTCGAAGAAGCCGATCTCAAGGCCCTGCTGTGCCGCAAGCCCCGCCGCGATCATGTTGGTGGAGGAGCCGATGACCGTCGTCATCCCGCCGAGGATGGTGATGAAGGAGAGCGGCATGAAGATCTTGTAGTTCGGAACCCGCTGCTGCGCGGCGACCACCGTCAGGATCGGAATGAAGATCACCACCACCGGCGTGTTGTTGAGAAAGGCACTGGTAGTGCCGGTCACGCCGAGGATGATGGTGATGGTGAGCCATGGCCGGTTGGCGCCGAGATTGCCGAGGATGCGGGCAGGGCGCTCCAGGGCATCCGTGGCGAAGAGCCCCTGGCCGACGATCAGGAGCGCGATGATCGTCGCGAGTGCCGGGTCGCCGAAGCCTGCGAGCAGCGCGTCGGGTCCGAGCACGCTTCCGTCCGGGGTGCGCATCGGAAAGGCTCCGAAGATCGCGAGAAGCGTGGCGAGCGAACCGAGCGAAACCGCCTCGACCGAATAGCGGTCGCTTGCGAAGGCGATGATCGTGGCGAGGATGACGACGAACGTTGCGACGAGATGAAGGTCCGGCATTCAATGGTTCCGCTACAGGGGCCGGCCGGATCGGCGGTCCGGGCACGGCCCTTTATGTCGATCCAAGGGCAAGCGGAACAGTCCTAGCGTTTCAAATGTCGCGAGGTCCAGGAAATATTCTTGCGCCGGCGTGGCTTGGGGCAGGTCTCATATGCGCCTGCCCGCAACGTCCCGGCCGTATCAGGCGGTGCGGATGGTGGCGGTGCCGACGAGGAAGTCGTGGACGAGACGCGACCGTTCGGTGAAGAGGCCGGCAAGCAGGATCAGCGGCGTCAGCACCGAGTTCAGGATCCAGAAGAGCGCGAGATGCGCAATCGCAGTGACAAAGTCGATCTTGCGTCCGTCGAGCCGGACCATGGCGATGCCCATAGCACGCATGCCGGGGGTGGCCTGGAACGGTCCTGCCAGCGAGATTCCGAAATAGAGGCCGGCGACGATGAAGAACAGGATCGGATAGAGCATGAAACCGAGGCCGAGCGTCAGGATGCCGACGAAGAAGACGAGCACGGCAGCTGGGATCCACAGGAGCGCGATGATCAGGTAGTCGATGATGAAGGCGAACACGCGCCGCGACAGGACCCCGCTATAGGCCCGCCAGTCGTCGGGGGCCGCATAGAGCGGATTGGGATTGTAGGTCATGACATGCGCTCCTTTTGTTTGAAGACGCATATGGGGTGCCGGGCGGACCTTGGCAATCCGCCCGGGCAAGGGTACCGCCTTTATTTTGCAAGCTTTCTTGCGACGTCCATCGCGAAGTAGGTGAGGATGCCGTCGCAGCCCGCCCGCTTGAAACAGAGCAGTGTTTCCATCATCGCCTTCTCTTCGTCGAGCCAGCCGTTCATCGCGGCTGCCTTGATCTGCGCATATTCGCCGGAGACCTGGTAGGCGAAGACCGGCAGGCTGAAGGCTTCCTTCATCCGCCAACAGATGTCGAGATAGGGGAGACCCGGCTTCACCATCAGCATGTCGGCGCCTTCCTCGACGTCGAGGGCCGCATCGCGCATCGCTTCGGTGCCGTTGGCAGGATCGATGTAGTAGCTCTTTTTGTCGCCCTTCAGCAGGCCGCCGGTGGAGATCGCCTCGCGATAGGGGCCGTAATAGCAGGAGGCGAACTTCGTCGCATAGGCCATGATGCCGACCGACTGGTGGCCGGCGGCGTCGAGGCCACGGCGGATCGCGCCGACGCGGCCGTCCATCATGTCGGAAGGGGCGATGATGTCGGAGCCGGCATCGGCCTGCAGCACCGCCGCCCGGACGATCTGGTCGACCGTCTCGTCGTTGACGATCTCGCCCTCGCGCAGGATGCCGTCATGGCCGTGGCTGGTGAAGGGATCGAGTGCGACGTCGGTGATGACGCCGATGTTCGGCACCGCCTTTTTGATCGCCGCGGTCGCGCGATTGATGAGGTTGTTGGCCTCGAGGATCTGCGATCCGGTCTGGTCACGCAGCTCCATCTCGACATTGGGGAAGGTGGCGAGTGCCGGGATGCCGAGATCGGCCGCTTCCTTCGCCGCTTCCACCGCCTTGTCGACCGACATCCGGTTGACGCCTGGCATTGCGGCGATCGGTTCGACGATGCCGGTGCCGGGGATGATGAAGATCGGCCAGATGAGGTCGTCGACGGTCAGCCGGTTCTCGAGCACCAGCCGCCGCGTCCAGTCGGCCTTGCGGTTGCGTCGCATCCGCCGGTGACCGGTGATCTCGTCGACACGGTGGGTTATGTCCTGCGTCATGGCACTCGTCCTCGCTTGGTGGCTCAAACCGCCGGCTGCATAGCACGAGACCGGAGCCGTGCAAAAGTAAACGTCGTCGCAGCCCCTTCGAAGTCGCGGATCGACCATCGTCGCTTCGACGGCTGCGCTGTGGGCGAAGGTCTTCGCTCCCGCCTTTTCTCTGGAAGTCGCTGGCAGCGACGAGGGCGTCCGCCTATGTTTTGCGGATGGAAGCTGATTCGCCGCACGTGCCGAAACGCAGCCTGACGGAGACATTGTTCGTGACCTTCCTCCGGTTGGTCGCGGTCTCATGCTTGTGGTTCGGCCTTCAATACTGGGCGATGCTCGTCGGCTATTCGTTCGGCGGCAGCGCCCGCTTCGATCTCCTGAATCTGCCATGGAAAGTTGCGGCCAGCAGCCTCGCGGTCGTCTTTCCCGTGGCGGCCCTCGGCCTCTGGCTTGCCGTGTCCTGGGGGCCGGTGATCTGGGTCTTCGCGGCCGGCGGCCAGATCCTGATGTATGGTGTCTGGAGCAACATCTACGGCAGCAACAGCCTCGTCGTTCCCATGCATTCCGCGGTGGTGGTCGTCTACCTCGCGTTTCGCGTCGCTCTCTGGCTGGAACAGCGCCGCAAGGCGCAGGAGATAAGGGTTGATTTACCCTGATCGACACTCGGCTTTCGGTAAGCTCCTGTTAAGCCTGCATTTTAAATAGAATTTTAGGCGCATTCGATAGTGTCTCTCACAAGGCGGGAAGAAAACCAAAAGCCGCCAGACAAACAGTGAGGCAGATCGACATGAACACGAAACTCAAGCCGCAGCCGGCAACACACGCCCCGCATGACGATGCAATCCGCTCGCTCTATCTGGAATCGCTCCACCTGGTCGAGCGGCTGCATCGCCGCCTTCTGGACGTCATCAAGGACGAGTTCGACCGTCAGGGTCGCTCGGACGTCAACGCCGTCCAGGCCCTCCTTCTCTTCAACATCGGCAACTCGGAGCTGACCGCCGGCGAGCTGCGCTCGCGGGGCTACTATCTCGGCTCGAACGTGTCCTACAACGTCAAGAAGCTGGTCGACCTCGGCTTCATCAATCACCAGCGTTCGCGCATCGACCGTCGCTCGGTCCGCATCAGTCTGACCGACAGCGGCCAGGAAGTCGCCGAGACCGTCGCCCGCCTCTATGAGCGCCACATCGGCTCGATCCAGAAGGTCGGCGGCATCGGTTCGGACGAATTCACCCAGATGAACAAGCTCCTGCAGCGCCTCGACCGCTTCTGGAACGACCAGATCCTCTACCGTCTCTGATCCACCGGGGCATTTCGAGGTACTGCATTTTCCTCCAGTCATGCAGTCGCACGACGAGGCGCCTGGCGCGGCAATCTGCCCGCCACGGCGCCTGCGTGCGTTGGACGGCGCGGCGCGACACGCATTCGTGAATGGCCACCGGTGACACGAATTGGCCATATTGATATGGGAGCGCCGGGGAAGAGAAAACGCCGCGTGGCCCTCCCGTCCGGATGGCCGATTTCGGGCTACCGGCAAGACGCGTGCGCGTTTGTTAACCATGCCTGTGTATAGGCTGGCTGTCTGTCCTTTTTGGGAAAATGGTAGGGAATATGTCGAATAAGCCTGCAAATCTTGCCATGTCGCGTCGTGCTCTGCTGCGTGGCGCCGCCGTTGCCGGTGTAGCCGCAATCGCCGGGCAGGCGGCCGCACAGACGGCGATCGACGATGTCATCAACGCGCCGCGCCGCGGGAACTGGGACGACCAGTTCGACGCGCAGGTTTCTCGTGCAAATGCCAATGTCGTGTCAAATACGCCGGTCCTCAGCCCCAGCAACATCATGCATGTGCAGCAGGCGATCGCCAACTACCAGGCCATCGTCGCCAATGGCGGCTGGCCGCAGGTCAATCCGGGCGTCAAACTGAAGCTCGGCGTCAGCGATCCGTCGGTCCAGACGCTGCGACAGCGCCTGATGATCTCCGGCGACCTGCCGCGCTCGGCCGGCCTTTCCAATTCGTTCGACACCTATGTCGACGGTGCGGTCAAGCGCTTCCAGGCCCGTCACGGCCTTCCGGACGACGGTGTGCTTGGCGAGTTCACGCTGAAGGCGCTCAACGTCCCGGCCGATACCCGCCTGATGCAGCTCAACGTCAACCTGCAACGCCTGCAGGACATCGTCAGCAAGCAGCTCGAAGCCCGCTACATCATGGTCAACATTCCGGCCGCCTATGTCGAGGCTGTCGAGAACGACCGCGTGGCGCTGCGCAATACCGCAATCGTCGGCCGCATCAGCCGTCCGTCGCCGCTGGTGAGCTCCAAGGTTTCCGACATCATCCTCAATCCGTACTGGACTGCGCCGCGCTCGATCGTCGAGAAGGACATCGTGCCGCTGATGCAGAAGGACCCGACCTATCTGGCGCGCAACAGCATTCGCCTGATCGACGGCAAGGGCAACGAGGTTGCGCCGGAAACGATCGACTGGTTCGCCCCGAAGGCGCCGAACCTGATGTTCCGCCAGGACCCGGGCAAGATCAACGCGATGTCGGCGACGAAGATCAACTTCCCGAGCCCGGAAGCGGTCTACATGCACGACACGCCGACTCAAGGGCTGTTCAACAAGCTCATGCGGTTCGAGTCCTCGGGCTGCGTGCGCGTGCAGAACGTCCGCGACCTCATCGTCTGGGTGCTGAAATACACGCCCGGCTGGAGCCGTCAGCAGATCGAGCAGGTCATCGCATCGCGCGTCAACACGCCGATCCCGGTGAGCGACGACGTCGGCGTCCACTGGGTGTACCTCACCGCCTGGTCGGCGAAGGACAATGTCGTCCAGTTCCGCGACGACATCTATCAGCTCGACGGCAACGTCCAGCTCGCGCTCGACACCAATATCGGCGTCGAACAGGTCGCCGGTTCGATCTCGGTCGACGACGACCTCGTGCCACAGCAGTAAGGGCATTTGCCGCCTCCCTTTAAAGCCGCGCCTCTCCGGAGCGCGGCTTTTTTCGTCCGGGCGGGACGTTATCGCTCTTTGATGCTCAAATGTCGTAAGCCGTATTGCCCTCGGTCCTGCAGGAGGCTAAGACCCCTTGGCATCAACCCGTTCAGGAGCCTTCTACTATGTCGAACACCGATGCCTTCTTCTCCCGCCCGCTTGCCGAGGTCGATCCCGAAATCTTCGGCGCGATCGAGAAGGAACTGGGTCGCCAGCGCCATGAGATCGAGCTGATCGCCTCCGAGAACATCGTCTCGCGCGCGGTGCTCGAGGCGCAGGGTTCGATCATGACCAACAAGTACGCCGAGGGCTATCCGGGCAAGCGCTACTACGGCGGCTGCCAGTATGTCGACATCGCCGAGGAACTGGCGATCGAGCGTGCCAAGAAGCTTTTCGGCGTCAACTTCGCCAACGTCCAGCCGAATTCCGGTTCGCAGATGAACCAGGCGGTGTTCCTGGCGCTGCTGCAGCCGGGTGACACCTTCATGGGCCTTGACCTCAATTCCGGGGGGCACCTGACCCACGGTTCTCCGGTCAACATGTCCGGCAAGTGGTTCAACGTCGTCTCATACGGCGTTCGCGAAGGCGACCATCTGCTCGACATGGACGATGTCGCCGAGAAGGCCCGCAAGCACAAGCCGAAGCTGATCATCGCCGGCGGCACCGCCTATTCCCGCATCTGGGACTGGAAGCGCTTCCGCGAGATCGCCGACGAAGTCGGCGCCTGGCTGATGGTCGACATGGCCCACATCGCCGGTCTCGTCGCCGGCGGCCAGCATCCGTCGCCATTCCCGCACTGCCACGTCGCGACCACCACGACCCACAAGTCGCTGCGCGGTCCCCGCGGTGGCATGGTGCTCACCAATGACGAGGATATCGCCAAGAAGATCAACTCGGCCGTCTTCCCCGGCCTGCAGGGCGGCCCGCTGATGCACGTCATCGCCGCGAAGGCCGTTGCCCTCGGCGAAGCGCTGAAGCCCGATTTCAAGGACTATGCCGCGCAGATCGTCAAGAACGCCAAGGCTCTGGCCGACACGCTGATGGCCGGCGGCGTCGACATCGTTTCGGGCGGCACCGACAACCACCTGATGCTCGTCGACCTTCGCAAGAAGAACGCGACCGGCAAGCGTGCGGAAGCCGCCCTCGGTCGCGCTTACGTCACCTGCAACAAGAACGGCATCCCCTTCGATCCGGAAAAGCCCTTCGTCACGTCCGGTGTTCGCCTCGGCACGCCGGCCGGCACCACCCGTGGCTTCAAGGAAGCCGAGTTCCGCGAGATCGGCAACCTGATCATCGAGGTTTTGGACGGTCTCAAGGTCGCCAATTCCGACGAGGGCAATGCCGGCGTAGAGGCTTCCGTCCGCGAAAAGGTCGTGGCCCTCACCGGCCGCTTCCCGATGTACCCGTACATGTAAGGAGAGCGGATGCGCTGCCCTTTCTGCGGATCGGACGAGACCCAGGTCAAGGACTCGCGGCCGGCGGAGGACAACACGTCCATCCGTCGGCGCCGCATCTGTCCGGATTGCGGCGGCCGCTTCACCACCTTCGAGCGGGTGCAACTGCGTGAATTGATGGTGGTCAAGAAGACAGGCCGCAAGGTTCCGTTCGACCGTGACAAGCTGGTGCGGTCCTTCGAGATTGCGCTGCGCAAGCGGCCGGTCGACCGCGACCGGATCGAAAGGGCGGTCTCCGGTATCGTGCGGCGGCTCGAAAGTTCCGGCGAGACGGAAATCTCGTCGGAGGCGATCGGCCTACAAGTCCTCGAAGCGCTGAAGAGCCTCGACGACGTCGGCTTCGTCCGCTACGCCTCGGTCTATCGCGACTTCTCGCATGCCGAGGATTTCGAGCACGTCATAGCCGAAATCAACGCCAAGATCTCCCGCGACCACGGGATGGAGTGAACCGTGGACGCCGCTTCCGACGACCAGCGGTTCATGGAAGCGGCGCTGCGTCTTGCGCTGACGCATCTCGGACGCACCTCCACCAATCCCTCGGTCGGCTGCCTGATCGTCAAGGACGGTGAAGTCGTCGGCCGCGGCGTGACCGCGGAGGGCGGACGTCCCCACGCGGAACCGCAGGCGCTCGCCGAGGCCGGCGAGAAGGCGAGCGGCGCGACCGCCTACGTCACCCTCGAACCGTGTTCGCACTACGGTCGGACCCCGCCCTGCGCCAACGCGATCGTCGCCGCCGGCATCGCCCGCGTGGTGATTTCCGTGCTCGATCCGGACCCTCGGGTCTCCGGACGCGGCGTGACGATCCTTGAGGATGCCGGCATCGAGGTCGTTACCGGTGTTCTTGAGGAGGAGGGGCGCAGGGCGCTTGCCGCCTATCTAACGCGCCAGATCAAGAAACGTCCGCAAGTGATTCTGAAGCTTGCCATATCGTCCGACGGCATGATCGGGCGAGCAGGTGAGGGGCAGATCGCCATCACCGGACCCAAGTCACGCGAACAGGTGCATCTCCTGCGGGCAGAGACCGACGCCATCCTCGTCGGGATCGGCACGGCGCTCGCCGACGATCCGGAGCTGACTGTCCGCTTGCCAGGCCTTGAGCGCTTTTCGCCGGTTCGCGTCGTCCTCGACCGCAACCTTGACCTGCCGCTCACCTCGAAGCTCGTGCGATCGGCGCAACAGGTGCCGGTGATCGCCGTGGCCGGCGAGGGCGGGTCCGAGTCCCTGCAAGGCCGGCGTGCCGCGCTGGAGGCCGAAGGTGTCGAGGTGGTGGAGGCGAACGATCTCGAAAGCCTGCTCTTCGGGCTGGTCTCACGGGGCATTTCTTCCGTTCTCGTTGAGGGCGGAGCGAAGACCGCGAGTGCTTTCCTCGACGTGGGGCTGGTCGATCGCATCCTGTTGTTCCACGGACCGAACCCGATCGGTCCGGACGGTATTGCCGCACCGGTCGACACCGACCATATACCGGAAGGTTTCAAGCACGTGCGTTCGGCAGTCTTCGGCGCCGACCGCTTCGACGATTACGAGAGAGGGATCTGATGTTCACCGGCATCGTCACCGACATTGGCACCGTCGAGTCCGTCACGCCGCTGAAGGAGGGCGTCCGGCTCCGGATCGCCACCAGCTACGACCCGGCGACCATCGACATGGGAGCGTCGATCGCCCATGCCGGCACCTGCCTCACCGTCACCGCCCTGCCGGAGCAGGGCAGCAATGCCCGCTGGTACGAGGTCGAGGCCTGGGAAGAGGCTTTGCGGCTCACCACAATCGGCAGCTGGAGGAAGGGGACGCGCGTCAATCTCGAGCGGGCGCTGAAGATCGGCGACGAGCTCGGCGGTCATATCGTTTCGGGTCATGTCGACGGCACCGCCGAGATCCTTTCCGTGGCGCCGGAAGGTGATGCCGTGCGCATTCGGCTGCGGGTGCCGGAGCATCTCGCCCGCTTCGTTGCGCCGAAAGGCTCGGTGGCGCTCGACGGAACCTCGCTCACCGTCAATGCCGTGGACGGCACCGACTTCGACATCCTGCTGATCCGACACACGCTGGAGGTCACCACCTGGGGCGAACGCAAGGCCGGCGACAAGGTGAACTTCGAGGTCGATACCATGGCGCGCTATGCGGCGCGGCTTGCTGAATTCCCCGACCGGACAGCCGGCTCCGCTTCTGCCGGCTGACGCCGGCGTTTCTGCGGGATAGGCCGAAACGCGCGGACGCCCCGCGGGATGATCCGCGAGGCGCCTTCGAGCCCGCCACAAGGACCGGTCAGCGGAGATAGAAGATGAAGCTGCCGTCGGCGGCCCGTTCGGCGCCGACGATGTTGCCGATCTCGACGTTTTCGGCGGTCAGTTGCCGACTGAGGCTGCGGTTCGACTCGATCGCGGTCTGGAGGTCGCGGGCCGACGTGGAGGCGGGGCTCACGTCCTTGTATTCCGCGAGGACCGGGCTGCGATGGCCGAGCGACGACAGTTCGACCACGTTGAACGCGGGGTTTGCCGTCGAGCGGAGGGCTTCGTCGACGGCGCGCGGTGTCGCAGCATGGCTGTAACCGGCGACGGAAGGCGCGGCTAAGAGGGTGACGGAGGCAATCTTGGTGAAGCGGTTCATGGCTTTTCTCCTTTGATGAAGTCAGCGGAACGGGAGGATTTCCGTGGCGCTCACGAAGAGAGATATGAGCCACTTCCCCATCAACTTCCAATCACTAAGCTGTTGAATTTGATTAAACAATCGTAATGCATGATGCCATCAAATCGCCTCCTTGCGGGACTCCGCCGCCCGCCGTGCCGGCATCGTTGTCCGCCATTTGCGCGAGGTCGATCTAAAAACACTTGCCAATAGCGGGCCGGCATGGTTTGACCGCGATCTGTTCGGGCCGCGCCCGATTTTCCCCGTTTCCAGGATCATACTCATGCCACAGACGCAATCGGCTCCCCATCTTCTGATCGTAGAAGCCCGTTTCTACGACGATATGTCGGATGCGCTGCTCGACGGAGCGAAGGCCGCGCTTGAAGAGGCGGGCGCGACCTATGACGTCGTAACCGTTCCCGGCGCGCTGGAGATTCCCGCGGCGATTGCCATGGCACTCGACGGCGCCGATGCCGGTGGCACGGAATACGACGGCTTCGTCGCGCTCGGCATGGTGATCCGCGGCGAGACCTATCACTTCGATATCGTCTCCAACGAGTCCTCCCGGGCGCTGATGGACCTGGCGGTCTCGGAATCTCTGCCGATCGGCAACGGCATTCTGACGGTGGAGAACGAAGCGCAAGCCTGGGCGCGTGCCCGCCGCTCCGAACTGGACAAGGGCGGCTTCGCCGCTCGCGCCGCGCTGACGATGATCGCGCTCAAGCGGAAACTGGGTGGCTGACCAATGGGCAAGGACGAGAAGCAGCATCCGACGATCAAGGTCGCGAACCAGCGGGGTGCTGCGCGCCTCGCGGCCGTGCAGGCGCTCTACCAGATGGACATCGCCGGCTCCGGCGTGCTCGAAGTTGTCGCCGAATACGAAGCTCACCGGCTGGGACAGGAGATCGACGGCGAGACCTATGTGAAGGCCGATCCTTGGTGGTTCCGCTCGATCGTCTCGGGCGTCGTCCGCGACCAGGTCAAGATCGACCCGCTGATCAGTAACGCACTCCAGGACGACTGGCCGCTGTCACGCATCGACAGCACCGTCCGCGCCATCCTTCGTGCAGGCACCTTCGAGCTTCTGGAACGCAAAGACGTTCCCGTTGCGGTGATTGCCACCGAATATGTGGAAATCGCCCGCGCCTTCTTCGAAGGCGAGGAGCCGAAGCTCGTCAATGCCGTCCTCGACCGCATCGCCAAACAGGTTCGCGGGCCCGCCGGAAAGTGAAGAACAGGCGATAGGAGCCTTGAATGAGCGCTGTCGAAGTAGGCGGGCTTGAGGCGCAGCTGAGTTCAGCCAAGCGCAACGTCTTTATCCTGACGGCTGCCCAGGCGATCCTCGGCTCAGCCGCACCCCTGAGTTTCTCCGTCGGTGGCTTGGCTGGCTTCCAGCTTCTTGGCGCCGACAAGTCGCTCGCCACTGCTCCTCTCACCGGTTTCAACATCGGCGTCGCCATCGGCGCCATCGTGGTGGCTCTGGCCTCGCGGTTCCTCGGGCGCAGAACGAGTTTCATGTTCGGGGCGCTCATGGGTGCCGTCGGCGGCACCGTTGCGACGCTGGCGCTGTTTCGCTCCGACTTCTGGCTGTTCGCTTTCGGTTTGCTGCTGATCGGCCTTTCGGGCGGCTTCACCCAGAAGATCCGCTTTGCCGCGGCCGATGCCTCGCCGACCTTCTACAAGGGCAAGGCAATTTCCTGGATTCTCGCCGGCGGGATCATTTCGGCGATCGTCGGTCCGCAGCTTGCGATCTGGATGAAGGACTATTTCGCGCCGGTCACCTTCGCCGGCGCCTTCACGGCCATGGTGCCCCTGATGCTCGCCGCGATCGCGGTTCTCTCCTTCCTGAACCTGCCGGCCATGCACGGCCGCACCGGCACTGACGGCACGCCCGCACGCCCGCTCCGCGAGATCGTGATGACGCAGCGCTTCATCACCGGCATGATCTGCGGTGTCAGTTCCTATGCGCTGATGACCTTCATGATGACGGGCGCACCGCTCGCCATGGTGGTCGGCTGCGGCTTTTCCTCCGATCTCGCCACCCTCGGCATCCAGTGGCACGTAATCGCGATGTTTGCGCCGAGCTTCTTCACCGGTGTGCTGATCTCGCGTTTCGGCACGGAGAAAGTGGTCATCGCCGGGCTTCTGATCCTGATGGCCTGCGCCGTCGTTGCTCATATGGGCGTCGAGCTCTGGAACTTCTGGGGTGCACTGGTGCTGCTCGGCATCGGCTGGAACTTCGGCTTCATCGGCGCGACCGCGATCGTCGCATCGAGCTACCGCCCGCAGGAGGCCGACAAGGTCCAGGGTTTCCACGACATCATCCTGTTCGGCCTGGTGGCGCTCTCTTCGTTTTCGTCGGGCAAGGTCTTCACCGCCTACGGCTGGTCCTTCATGAACCTCGTCATCTGGCCGGTCACCATCGTCTGCCTGGTGCTGGTGCTGCTGCAGATGCGGGCCGCGCGCGCAAGCGCCTGAAAAAACCGCGACATTTCGCCTGCTTTCATTGCGATGGCCGCAAAATGCGGCTCTTGACGCCATTCGATCCTCCACGCAATCTCGCGTCCGGGCCGATCAGCTTCTGAGGAGGGGCTTGAGTCCGGCGAAGGGACCGCGCGGCGCGACAGTGCGTCCGGGCGAATTTGGAGGTATTGCGAATGACAGTACTTGTAGGCGTTATTCTATGCGGATTGCTTTCGATCGCCTATGCGATCTGGGCGACGCGATCGGTGCTTGCCGCCGACCAGGGCAATACGCGTATGCAGGAAATCGCGGGCTTCATCCGGGAGGGGGCGCAGGCCTATCTCGCGCGGCAGTACATGACGATCGCCGCGGTGGGAGTGGTGGTGTTCGTCGGCACATGGCTGCTGCTCTCGGCAACCGCTGCCGTCGGCTTCCTCATCGGGGCGGTCCTGTCGGGCGCGGCGGGCTTCATCGGCATGCATGTGTCGGTGCGCGCCAACGTCCGTACCGCACAGGCTGCATCGGGTAGCCTCTCCGCAGGCCTCGACATCGCCTTCAAGTCGGGTGCGATCACCGGCATGCTTGTCGCCGGTCTCGCGCTTCTCGGCGTCTCCATCTACTTCTACGTCCTGACCGCGGTACTCGGCCATGAACCGGGCTCCCGCGAAGTTATCGACTCGCTGGTCGCTCTCGGCTTCGGCGCCTCGCTCATCTCCATCTTCGCCCGTCTCGGCGGCGGTATCTTCACCAAGGGTGCGGATGTCGGCGGCGACCTCGTCGGCAAGGTGGAAGCCGGTATTCCGGAGGATGACCCGCGCAATCCGGCGACGATCGCAGACAACGTCGGCGACAATGTCGGCGACTGCGCCGGCATGGCTGCCGACCTCTTCGAGACCTATGCCGTCTCCGTCGTCGCAACCATGGTGCTCGCAGCGATCTTCTTCGCCGGCACGCCGGCGCTCGAAACGGCGATGATCTATCCGCTCGCGATCTGCGGCGCCTGCATCATCACCTCGATCATCGGCACCTTCTTCGTGAAGCTCGGTGTGAACGGCTCGATCATGGGTGCGCTCTACAAGGGACTGATCGTCACCGGGCTCCTCTCGCTCCTCGGGCTCGGCGCAGCCACGTCGCTCACCATTGGCTGGGGTACCATCGGCACGGTCGCCGGCGCCGATGTCACCGGATGGAACCTCTTCATCTGCGGCATTCTCGGTCTCGTCGTCACGGCCCTCATCGTGGTGATCACCGAATACTATACCGGCACGAACAAGCGTCCGGTGAACTCGATCGCCCAGGCCTCGGTCACTGGCCACGGCACCAACGTCATCCAGGGCCTTGCAGTCTCCCTGGAGTCCACCGCCCTTCCGGCGATCGTCATCGTCGGCGGCATCGTCGCGACCTACCAGCTCGCCGGCTTGTTCGGCACCGCGATCGCGGTGACGACCATGCTCGGCCTCGCCGGCATGATCGTCGCGCTCGACGCCTTCGGCCCGGTCACCGACAATGCCGGCGGCATTGCCGAAATGGCGGGCCTGCCGTCCGAAGTGCGCAAGTCCACCGATGCGCTCGACGCCGTCGGCAACACGACCAAGGCGGTGACCAAGGGCTATGCGATCGGATCGGCCGGCCTCGGTGCGCTGGTGCTCTTTGCGGCCTATTCGAACGACCTGCAGTTCTTTGCGACCAACAGTGACCGTTATCCGTATTTCGCGGGCATCGGCGACATCTCGTTCAGCCTGTCGAACCCCTATGTCGTCGCCGGTCTGATCTTCGGCGGCCTCATTCCGTATCTCTTCGGCGGCATCGCCATGACCGCCGTCGGCCGCGCCGCCGGCTCGATCGTCGAGGAGGTTCGCCGGCAGTTCCGCGAGAATGCCGGCATCATGCAGGGCACGGTGAAGCCGGATTACGGCCGCGCCGTCGACATGCTGACCAAGGCGGCGATCCGGGAAATGATTGTGCCGTCGCTGCTGCCGGTTCTGGCCCCGCTCGTCGTCTATTTCGGCGTGCTGCTGATCTCCGGCTCCAAGGCCTCTGCCTTCGCGGCGCTCGGCGCCTCGCTGCTCGGCGTGATCGTCAACGGCCTCTTCGTGGCGATCTCCATGACCTCCGGCGGCGGTGCATGGGACAATGCCAAGAAGAGTTTCGAGGATGGCTTCATCGACAAGGACGGGGTCAAGCACCTGAAGGGTTCGGACGCCCACAAGGCTTCCGTCACCGGCGATACCGTCGGCGATCCCTACAAGGATACCGCAGGCCCCGCCGTGAACCCGGCGATCAAGATCACCAACATCGTGGCTCTCCTTCTGCTGGCGATGCTCGCCGCCTGATAAGGGTGACGGGGTAACAGGCAAAAAAGAAGCCCGCGGAAAGCGATTTCCGCGGGCTTTCTTTTGTCGCCGTTCCGGACATTCGGCCGGCACCCTTTCGGGCGTCGGCACGAACCGGATCAGAGATTGTTGAACAGGTTCTTGACGGAGTTCGCCGCGCCGCCGCCGCCCGAAAGGATCTGCTGCAGGAAGGTGAGGTCCTTGCCGCCGGTCGGTGTGGTACGGGAGATCGTGTCGAAGACCTTGCCGTCCTTCAGCGTGTAGTTGGCGCGCCGGCTGACGACGCCGTCCTTGTCGAAGTAGATCGCGAGCACCTGCTGGTCGACCAGCCTCGGCTTCATGAAGGCCGCCGAGCGGGTGCGCTTCTGCGAGATGTAGTAGAAGACCTCAGCATCGAAGGTCGCGGTGGTCGAAGGTGTGCCGAGCGAGAGGAGAACCTGTTCGCGGCTCGAACCTTCGGGAACCAGGTCGAGAGCGGCCTGGTCGACGATGTAGCCGTTATGGAAGACTTCGGAGGTCTTGCAGCCGGAGAGACCGCCCGCTGCGAGGGCGATGGCGAGGGCGGCGCCGAGAAATCGCCTGTCCGATCTGATGTATCGCATTTCCAACCACACGTCTCCCAATGACTTTTCCGTTGTCGCGCCGGGGCGCCCGCGAACCTGTTGCGCTATCATTGTGGCCTTTCCGGGGAAGACCGGCGGCACAACGAAGCTCCTCGCTTCGGCTCGTCGGGCGCATGGGATGCATGGCAGACGGCGCAAAACGGCATTGCAATTCGCGTCTGCTTCGGTAAACCAGCTTTCGCAATCATGCAACACGACCATGGGCCGGCGCGGATGTTCCCGCGGCCCTTTTTGGCAAAATCGATGCTATTCGGATTTTTCCGGCAGAAAAAGCACAACCGGCAGATCATGGAACGGCAATATGCGGCGCTCACGGCGGCGGCGCGTACCCCGTATTTCTACAGTGACCTCTCGGTTCCCGACACGGTCATGGGCCGTTTCGAGATGCTGTCGATCGTGCTGATTCTGTTCTTCAGGCGCACGGCGAAATCGGCGCGCAGCGGCCAGGAACTCGCCCAGGAGATCATCGACGCCTTCTTTCAGGACGTCGATCATTCCATCCGCGAACTCGGTGTCGGCGACCCAGGCGTGCCGAAACGAATGAAGAAGCTCGCCGGCCGCTTCTACGGGCGCGCCGAATCCTACGGTGCCGCGCTCGACAAAGGTGACGGCGAACTGTTGGCGCAGGCGCTCACGCGCAATATATATCCCGAAAGGGGCGAGGACGCCCCCGACATGCACGGACTGGCCCGCTGGATGATCGAGGAGGAAGCGCATCTGCGCGATATCCCCGAAGAGAGCGTCGAGACCGGATCCGTCACATTGGCCGTTCCCGGAGGGCCGCGACCGCAATGAGTTCACATCACAAGCATGCCGGCGACACGGCCTTCTCCTATCTGGTGAAGGTCGGCCACGTCTCGGCGAATCCCGTCCAGGTTCATGTCGAGGCCGACGAGCGCGAGCGCCGTGCCCTGGCCGCTCTCTGGAACGTGGAGGCGGTCGATAGCCTCGGCGCCGACCTGCAGATCGCCCGCTGGAAGAAGGACGGTATCCGCATCAAGGGCCGGGTGAAGGCCGAACTGGTGCAGGCCTGCGTCGTCACGCTCGAGCCGGTGGTTTCGCAGATCGATCAGGAGATCGACCAGATCTTCGTGCCGGAGGGCTCTCGCCTGGCGCGGATACTCACGAACGAAGCCGGCGAGATGATTCTCGATCCGGACGGCCCCGACGTGCCGGAAACCTTCGCCGGCGATACGATCGATGCAGGTGCGCTGGTCGCCGAATTCGCCGCGCTCGCGATCGATCCTTACCCACGCAAGGCAGGCGTCGCCTTCGACGGCCATGTCGAGGACAGCGGGGAGAGCGACCGCAAGCCGTCGCCCTTTGCCGTCCTGAAGGACTGGAAGAAGGATTAATTCGCGGTTCGCAAACGGAAACGGGCGCCACAAATCGGTTGTGCGGGACCGCAAAAACGGTATTTTGGCCGAAATTTCGCCGGGCAGCGAAAGGAAGGATCAGACGAGAGTGATCAGAATTTCCCTTGATTTGATGGGAGGCGACTTCGGCCCTGAGGTTGTCATTCCCGGCGCTGCCAAGGCGCTGGAACGTCATCCGGGCGTCAGCTTTGTCATGTTTGGCCAGCAGGAGAAGTGCGCGCCGATCCTCGCGCAGTATCCGCAACTGAGAGAAAAGTCGGTCTTCCATCACTGCGAGATTGCCGTCGGCATGGACGAGAAGCCGAGCCAGGCGCTTCGCCGCGGCCGCTACAAGTCCTCCATGTGGAAGGCGATCGAGGCCGTGAAGGCAAAGGAGGCCGATGTTGCGGTCTCCGCCGGCAATACCGGCGCGCTGATGGCGATGTCGCTCTTCTGTCTTCGTACCATGGCCAATATCGAACGTCCGGCCCTCGCCGGCATCTGGCCGACGCTGAAGGGTGAGAGCATCGTGCTCGACGTCGGCGCCACCATCGGGGCCGACGCCCAGCAGCTTCTCGACTTCGCCGTCATGGGCGGGGCGATGGCCCGCGCGCTCTTCGAGATCGAGCGCCCGATGGTCGGCCTGCTGAATGTCGGCGTCGAGGAGGTCAAGGGCCAGGAAGAGGTCAAGGAGGCCGGCCGGCTGATCCGTGAGGCCGGGCTCGACACGATCAACTATTACGGCTTCGTCGAGGGCGACGACCTCGGCCGCGGGACGGTCGACGTCGTGGTAACGGAAGGCTTCACCGGCAACGTCGCTCTGAAGACCGCCGAGGGCACGGCGCGGCAGCTCGCCGAGTACCTGCGCGCGGCGATGTCACGCACCCTGCTTGCCCGGCTCGGCTATCTCCTCGCCAAGGAGGCGTTCGATCGCCTGCGCGACAAGATGGACCCGCGCAAGGTGAACGGCGCGGTCTTCCTCGGCCTCAACGGGATCGTGATCAAGAGCCATGGCGGAACCGATGCCGAGGGCTTTGCGGCCGCGATCGACGTCGGCTATGACATGGCCCGCAATGGCCTCACACAAAAGATTGAAAACGATTTGAAAGAGTATCATGCACGGCACTCCTCCAGTGCAGGGCCTGAAGCAGCATGATCGGTGGAGTTTGAAAGCATGATCCGTTCTGTCGTTCGCGGTTTCGGGGCAGCGCTCCCGAAGCGGGTGATGACCAATCGCGAGTTGGAAGACATCGTCGAAACCTCTGACGAGTGGATCGTGCAGCGCACGGGCATTCGCCAGCGTTATGTCGCGGGTGAGGGGGAGACGACTGCCTCCCTCGGCGCCGATGCGGCGCGCGCCGCACTCGAAAATGCCGGCATGTCTGCCGACAGTATCGACCTCATCATCTGTGCGACCTCCACGCCGGACAATACGTTCCCGGCGACCGCGGTCGACATCCAGAACCGTCTCGGCATCCATCACGGCTTTGCCTTCGACATGCAGGCCGTCTGCAGCGGCTTCGTCTATGCGATGGCGACCGCCGATCTCTACATCCGCGGCGGCATGGCCAAGCGCGTGCTCGTCATCGGTGCGGAAACCTTCTCGCGCATTCTCGACTGGAAGGACCGCACCACCTGCGTGCTCTTCGGCGACGGCGCGGGCGCGCTGGTGCTCGAAGCGCAAGAGGGTTCCGGCACCAATGCCGACCGGGGCGTGCTGACCGCGCAGCTGCGCTCCGACGGCGTCCACAAGGAAAAGCTCTATGTCGACGGTGGGCCGTCGACGACCGGCACGGTCGGGCATCTGCGCATGGAAGGCCGCGAAGTCTTCAAGCATGCAGTAGGCATGATCACCGACGTCATCGAAGCGGCCTTCGAGGCGGGCGGAGCAACCGCCGACGATATCGACTGGATGGTCCCGCACCAGGCCAACCGCCGCATCATCGACGCTTCGGCCAAGAAGCTCGGCATCCCGGCCGAAAAGGTCGTCGTCACCGTCGACCTGCACGGCAACACCTCGGCCGCCTCCATTCCGCTCGCTCTGGCCACCGCCGCCGGCGACGGACGCATCAAGAAGGGCGATCTCGTCCTGCTCGAGGCGATGGGCGGCGGCTTCACCTGGGGCGCCGTGCTCGTCCGCTGGTAACAGCGGCGACCAAAAATCGGATGTCGAACAAGAGCTTGACCGTCAAGCTCTTCGGCAATACTGTCATCGCGATTTGAGAAGATGACTGTTTCAGGCGGGCGGATCACATGGCTGGGAAGACAGTTACCCGAGCGGATTTGGCAGAGTCGGTTTTCCGTAAGGTGGGCCTGTCCCGCACGGAATCGGCCGAACTGGTCGAGACGATCATCGACGAAGTTTGCAATGCCATCGTTCGCGGCGAAACCGTGAAGCTGTCGTCCTTCGCCACCTTCCAGGTGCGCAGCAAGAACGAGCGTATCGGCCGCAATCCGAAGACCGGCGAGGAAGTGCCGATCTCGCCGCGCCGTGTGATGACCTTCAAGGCGTCGAACGTGCTGAAACAGCGTATCCTGCGGGCGCATCTTTCCCGCAAGGCCAAGCAGAAGCCGCAGAACCCGGCCTCCTGAGGGCGATTGCGGTGGAGCGCTAGGCCTCAACGCTCTGCAGATACTTGAAATCTTCTGGATAAATCGTTGAAATGCTCCGAATCATGGCTCGGAGCAGTGCTCCGTACGAGCCGCGTAAAGGACGGGAGCTGAGCCTTGGACAAGAGTCCGGATGCGTTTCGCACCATCAGCGAGGTCGCCGACGACCTCGATCTGCCGCAGCACGTCCTGCGTTTTTGGGAAACGCGCTTTCCGCAGATCAAGCCGATGAAGCGGGGAGGCGGGCGACGCTATTACCGGCCCGACGACATCGAGCTCCTCAAGGGTATCCGCCATCTGCTCTATGATCAGGGCTACACCATCAAGGGCGTGCAGAAGCTCCTGAAGACCAACGGCAACAAGTTCGTCATGGCGGTTGCGAGCGGCGACGTCGCGGCGATGGAGGCCTTGGTGGCCGCAAGCAGCGGCAAGCAGGAAGAACCGCGCCTTGCCGGGCCGGAGGAGGACCAGATCGTCGGTCGGCCGAAGCCGCGCAGCACCGGGCGGTTCTTCGGCTTCGGCGGCAGCGGGGATGACGTGCCGGAGGTGACCAGCGGCAAGGGTTCGGTTGGCAAGGAAGACCGTGCCCTGCTGCAGGAGGCGCTCTTCGACCTCCTCGAATGCAAGCGTCTGCTCGACCAGGTGCGTTGAGCCAATCTTGGCGGCAAATCTTTTTTCGCGTACTTTTTCCCTTGCACAGCCGTAACCTAGCCATTAAGGAGAACGTGCTTTGCAAGAAGCTGGTCGGGGCGTAGCGCAGCCCGGTAGCGCACTTGACTGGGGGTCAAGGGGTCGCTGGTTCAAGTCCAGTCGCCCCGACCATTTAAATTCTTGATATCCCAGTACAATCATACAAACAAATAGACATGTTGCTCCGCCTGGCGGAGCCGCAGGCGAGTGTATTTCGCAACCACGCGGCGGCATTCAGCGCCGCGGCGAACGCGCCCGATACCGGTCGTAATCAGCGGTTGTCAGTCGTCGTTGGTAGCGTTGAGCTTCTCCGGCGGAATACCTTCATCGCCGGGTTCGCGTTTCGTGAGGCGCACTCCGTCACCGCCGATCGCGCAGTCGCCATCGCCGAGAAACGTGACGCCGAGGCGCTCGAGTGCGCCATGCAATGCCTGGAGGGCGGCGGCATCGACGGCCTTTCCGGTGATCGGCGATTCGCATTGCAGGATGACGAAAGCGGAGACGCCGCTTTCCGCCGACAATTCGTCGACACTGATGCCGAGAAGCGCCCTTGCAGCGCGGACCTGTGCAGGCGAGATCGTGTTCATCATCATGATCTACTATATGCCGCTGTGTCTTCCAAAATCAATTCGGTCGGCGGTGCGACGAGTTCCCGGTAGACCGAGAGCGTCCGGCTCACCATGACGTCGAGTCCGTAGCGTCCTGCCCGAGCCACAGCGCCGGCCGTCAGCCGCGCGCGGGTGGCGGGATCGCCGAGCGATACCATCGCTGCCGCCAGCTCTGCCGGGTCGTCGTCGTTGCCGACGAGAAGGCCGTTGACGCCGTCCTCGAGCACGGTCGTCACGCCGCCGACCTCGGTGAGGATGAGCGGCTTGCCGGCGGTCGCCGCCTCCAGCATGACATAGGACATCGCCTCGTAGCGGCTCGGCATCGCCAGCGCGTCGAAGGCCTGGATCGCTTCGTTTCCGGGAAGCTCGGCGGTGAGGCGGATGCGATCGGAAAGACCGGTTGCGGCAATCTGCCGGCGAAGTTCCGTTTCCATCTCCCCGGATCCGATCATCAGCAGGTAAGCCTGCGGCATCTGTGGTGCCATGCGTGCGAAGGCGGCGACCAGCCGTTCCGGCGCCTTTTGCGGCTGCAGGCGGCCGACGAAGCCGAAGACGACGGCCTCGTCGGGGATGCTCCAGCCGGCACGCAGTTCCGCGCGACGGTCGCTCGGAACCGGTGCGACGCCGTTGACGACGACGCGCAGTTTCTCGACCGGGATGCCGAGCGAGATCGCATGATCGTATTCGCTGTTGGAGACGCAGATCACGCGCTCGCTGAGATGACGGCCGAGAAAGCGCTCGACCGCGCCGTAGACGAGCCGCCCCTTGCTGCCGAGCGTTGGGTCCATGGTGCGGAAGGCATGTGGCGTATAGACCCGGGGCGCATGGCGTCCCGGCAGCCGCAGGCGCGTGAGCGCGCCGGCCTTGGAACTGTGGCCGTGGATGATGTCGAAGGGACCTTTACGTGCGATGACCTTGCGCAACTGCCACCAGGCGGCCGCGTCCCAGGGGCCGACGGCGCGCTGCATCGGAAGGGCGATGACGCGGTGAAGGTCGCGGGAGAGGAGGTCCTCGACGAAGCGGGCCTCCGCGCGCACCGGCGAGTAGACGGCGGTCACGGCATGGCCCTGCTTGGCGAGCCCGCCGCACAGGTCGATGAAGTGACGGCCCGATCCGCCGCCGCTCGGCTCCAGCACCTGGAGAACGGAGAGGGGGCGTCCCGGCTGATGTGGCGCGGCGGTCAAATCATTCGCCTTCCGAGGCTTTTCTGGTGGCGCCGCTCGAGCGCTCCGCATCCCCAGACGATGCCGAGCAGCAGGTAGAAATGGCGCCAGTGGTCGATATCGATGACGTTGCCGATTGCCGCATGGCCGATGATGGTGATCCAGGCGATCATCAGATGCGGTTGCCACAGGCGGTCGCGCAGCAGGAAGCGGAAACCGATCCGCAGCGTCCAGAGGATCAGAAGGATGAAGGTGACGAAGCCGAGCCAGCCGTAGCTCGTCAGCGTCTTCAGCCAGATATTGTGCTCGTCTTCCGGAAAGATCGTGCTGAAGACCATCGGCCCGATGCCGAGCGGCCGCTCCATCGACATGAGGAAGCCGAGACGGTGACGCTCGAAACGGCCGAGATGGCCGCTGTCGTATTCCTGGATGCCGGTGCGGCTGAGGAACAGGTCGCGAACCTGCTCGACCTGCAGCGCGATGGCGAGAGCGAGTACGAGCACGACGACGGCGGCGATCGTCAGCATCAGGATTTTCAGCCGGAAGGCCCCGGTGCGCTCCTTGAGAAGCAGGATGAAGACCAGCGCGACGGCGGAGAACAGGAAGAGCGCCCAGGCGGCGCGCGAGAATGAGAGGAACACGCCGAGCGCCACCACCAGCAGGCCGGCGACCTTGAAGGGCGCGTCGACCAGGCGCCCGGTCAGAAGACCGTGGATCAGGTAGAGCGACGGGGCGATGAGGAAGGGACCGAAGACGTTCGGGTCCTGGAAGGCGCCCATGGCACGGTCGTAACGCGTGAAGACCTCGGCGCCCGGAAAGGCGTGGAAATAGCCGAGGATACCGAGCATGGACGTGACGATCGCCGCAACGACCCAGGCATCGAAGATCAGATTGAGACGCCGTGCATCATCCTCGATCACGGCCGCATAGAAGACCGCCGTGAGGGCGAGAAAGGTCGAAACGGCAAGATACATCGGCCCGTCACCGAGCTCCTGCATGACCGTCAGCGAGAGGATGCCGCCGACGTTGAAGACGAGAAGCAGCGCGAGCAGCGGCGCCGTTCCGCGGGAAATCCTAAGGCCAAAGAGGAACCAGAGGGCGATCTGCCCCACCATCCACAGTTCATGGGGCGCCGGCTCAGAGATGACGAAGCCCGAGAGGAACACGCCGACGGCGAGGCTCGCCGAGCCGATCAGCGACACCATCGCGGCGGACGAGGGCGGCCGCTGGCCGGCAAGGGCGTGGTTCGCGCTCAATAGGCGTTTTCCGTGTTGAGCAGCCGGAAAGGCGTCAGGAACAGGATCTTGAGATCGAGGAACAGCGACCAGTTCTCGATGTAATAGAGGTCGTAGGCGGTGCGCAGCTTGATCTTCTCGTCGGTATCGACCTCGCCGCGCAGGCCGTTGATCTGCGCCCAGCCGGTGACGCCGGGCTTGACGCGATGGCGGGCGAAGTAGCCTTCGACGATCTCGGAATATTTGCGCTCGCGGGTCTGCGCGAGCACGGCGTGCGGACGCGGTCCGACGAGCGACAGGTTGCCCTGCAGCACGTTGAAGAATTGCGGCAGTTCATCGATCGAGGATTTGCGCAGGAACCGTCCGACGGGGGTCACGCGCGGGTCGTTCTTCGTGACCGCCTGCCGGGCTGTCGGATCGCTCATTTCCGTGTACATCGAGCGGAACTTCAGGACGCGGATGATCTCGTTGTTGAAGCCGTGCCGCTCCTGGATGAAGAAGACCGGTCCCTTGGACGTCGCCTTGACCGCGATTGCGGCGGCCACCATCACCGGCCAGAGGAGGGCGAGAGCGAGCAGGCTGAAGGTGATGTCGAACAGCCGCTTGGCGACGGAATCCCAGTCGCGGATCGGCTTGTCCATGATGTCGAGCATCGGAACCGCGCCGACATGCGAATAGGCGCGCGGACGGAAGCGCAGGCTGTTCGAATGGGCCGCGAGGCGGATGTCGACGGGCAGAACCCAGAGCTTTCGCAGCAGTTGCAGGATACGTTCTTCGGCACTGAGCGGCAACGCGATGATCAGCATGTCGATGCGGGCGAGACGCGCGAATTCGACGAGTTCGGCGAAGGTGCCGAGCTTCGGATACCCCGCGACGACGGTCGGGGAGCGGGCGGTGCCGCGATCGTCGAAGATGCCGCAGATGCGGATGTCGTTGTCGGGCTGAATTTCGAGGGCACGGATCAGGTCCTTGGCCGGCTGGCCACCCCCGACGATGACCGCGCGGCGCTCCATGACGCCGTTGCGCGCCCACTGGCGGATCCGGAAGCCGAAGAGCACACGCTCAGCCAGCAGGAAGGCGCTGCCGACTGCGAACCACGCGATCAGCCAGTCGCCGAAGGCGAGCGTATGATCGCCGGCGAGGAAGAGGGCAAGGGCGGACACCACCATCGCCACCATGAACGATCCCCAGATCCGCGGAACGGAACGCAGCGGCGCCCTCAGCGCCGGGACCTGGTAGCTGTCCGCAATCTGCATCATGAGAACGGTGGCGCCGGAGGCAAGGACGATGATGGCGAGATCGGCCCAGAGGTTTGTCGTCGGTGCGTCCGCGGCGAAGTAGAGAGTCCCGAGACCGAGTGCAAGAAGGCCAAGGAATTCGAAGAGCCTCATCTGCCCGATGATGATCGCCGGCGAGTAATTTCCTTCGCTGAGATGGTTGGCGACCTGCCTGGCGAGCGCGTTGATGTGGCCGCTGTCCTCCGGCGCACCGGTAGCGTCGCCGCCGCTGCCCTGCGTGACCTTCCGGCGCAGTCTATCGATGTCGAATTGCTGATGCTTTTCCATCTGGTTCATCGCCGCCTTGGCTCCGTCGGCCACATTGTGGCAGGAAGGTCCTAAGAATCCTTTTAGGGCGTTCCTGTTGCTCCGTTTCGATACGCCACGGCTTCTCTTTGCGACAGTCTGGCTGCGTGGAATCCCGGAAATTTGACACCGATCATGGAAGCATGAGACGCATCGTGGCTGAAAAGGCGACAAGAGAAAAAGAGAGCGACGCCCAATGGACAAGAAGCACGCATTCAACATCGGCTATTTCCTGTTTGTCTTCACGCTCCTGCTGGCGTTCCAGGCCTGGCTCGGCTACCGCGACTATGCCCAACTCTCCTACAGTGAAATGATGCAGATGGCCGAGGACGGCCGGATCGCGTCGGTCACGCTCACGGAGACGAGGATCGAAGGCGAGTTCAAGGAGCCGCAGAACGGCAAGAAGTACTTCATCGCCAATCGCGTGGATCCGGCGATGGCCGCGATTTTCGAGAAGGCGGGCGTCAAGGTTTCGGGGGCGACAGACAGCAACTGGCTCACCACCCTTCTCTCGTGGGTCCTGCCTGTCATCGTCTTCTTCACGCTCTGGTCCTTCTTCTTCCGCGGGATCGCCGAGCGACAGGGCATGGGCGGCCTCATCAACATCGGCAAGTCGCGCGCGAAGATCTATCTGGAGCGCAAGACGGGGGTCACCTTCGACGACGTCGCAGGCATCGACGAGGCCGAGGCCGAGCTCCAGGAGATCGTCTCCTTCCTCAAGGACAAGGAGCGTTATGGACGGCTCGGGGCACGCATCCCGAAGGGCATTCTTCTGGTCGGACCGCCCGGCACCGGCAAGACCCTGATGGCGCGCGCGGTCGCGGGGGAGGCGGGCGTTCCGTTCTTCTCGATCTCCGGTTCGGAATTCGTGGAGATGTTCGTCGGCGTCGGTGCGGCGCGCGTGCGCGACCTCTTCGAACAGGCCCGTGCCGCCGCCCCGTGCATCATCTTCATCGACGAGCTCGACGCGCTCGGACGAGCGAGAAACTCCTTCGGCGGGTTCGGTGGCAACGACGAGAAGGAGCAGACGCTGAACCAGCTGCTCGCAGAACTCGACGGTTTCGACCCGCGTGTCGGGATCGTCCTGCTCGCGGCGACCAACCGGCCCGAGATCCTCGACCCGGCGCTGATGCGTGCCGGCCGTTTCGACCGCCAGGTGGTGATCGACCGCCCGGACCGCAAGGGCCGCGAGGCGATCCTCAAGGTCCACATGAAAGGCGTCCTGATCGACGAGAATGTCAGCGTTGACGACATCGCCGGCCTGACGCCGGGCTTCACCGGCGCCGATCTCGCCAATCTCATCAACGAGGCGGCGATCGTCGCCACCCGCCGCGGCGCGACGAAGGTCGCCATGGAGGATTTCGTCGCCGCCGTCGAGCGGATCATCGCCGGCTCCGAGCGGCGGAGCCGCATCCTGAACCCGGAGGAGCGCGAGCGTGTCGCCTACCACGAGATGGGTCATGCGCTGGTCGCGGCATCGCTCGAGCGCGCCGATCCGGTGCAGAAGGTCTCGATCATTCCCCGCTCGATCGGCGCCCTCGGCTACACCTTGCAGAGACCGACCGAGGACCGCTTCCTGATCACCGCCGGCGAACTGAAGGAGCGCATGGTGGCGCTGCTCGCCGGCCGCGCGGCGGAAGACCTGATCTTCGGCGAGATATCGACGGGGGCTGCCGACGACCTCGCCAAGGTGACCGACATCGCCCGCGAGATCGTCACCCGTTTCGGCATGGACGAGTCCGTCGGTCAGGCCGTCCTCGAGCCGCAGCGCATGCAGTGGCTGGACGACAGCCAGATGCGCATGCGCCCCAAGGACTATTCGGAAGCGACGGCGCGGGAAGTAGACCTTGCCATCCGCACGATGATCGAGAAGGCCTATGCCGAGGCCAAGCGTATCCTCAACGCCAGGATCGACCGGCTCAGGGAAGGGGCGAAGCTGCTGCTCGAGAAGGAAACCCTGACGCCCGACGACTACCCGCCGCTCGCCAAGGAGGCCGTTCCGGCGAAAGCCGGGAACTGAGGCGGACGCCGTTCAGATCGCAGCGAGCCGCTCGCGGTAGAAGCCGAGCATCTTCTCGGCCATGACGGAGGCTGAGAACTTCGCCTTGAAGGCCACGGGGTCCGGCATGACGGACTTCCCCCATCCGGGGGTCGTCAGCGCCTTCGCCATGACGCGGGCGAGGTCGGCCGCATCGCCCCATTCGGCCAGCGCTTCGCTGTCGGGGCCGAGAACCTCGGGGATGCCACCGACGCGCGAGGCAATCAGCGTCTTTCCGGCGGCCAGCGTTTCGAGCACGATGTAAGGCATGGATTCCGCCCGCGAGGGGACGACGACCATGTCCGACGTCGCAAAGGCGTCCTTTATCGGCATTGCCGGGAGGAGGCCGACGCGACGTCCGAGCCCCTTCTGTACGAGCGTGGTCTCGTACCTGTCGCGGTCCGGGCCGTCGCCGATGACAAGTGCCGACAGCGGCCGGCCGACGAGCCGCTCCGTGCGGGCGAAGGCGTCGATGAACAGGTCCGGCCCCTTCAGGTCGCGCAGCATGCCGACATAGATGTAGTCGACGCTGTCGGAGCGGGTGGGGATCGCCTCGAAGTCGGTATCGCTGATGCCGTTGTGGATCGTCCGCCAGTCACACCGGGGCTTCCCGACTTTTTCCTCGTAGGTCTGGCGTTCGAAGTCGCAGACGAAGACCAGTGCGTCGCCGAAGCGCTCGAGCAGTCGTTCGAGTGTGAAGATGCCCCACCCGGCGAAGGTCGCCGGCTCGTAGTGCAGGCTCCCGCCGTGCGGCGTATAGAAGCGGGCGACGCGATACCTTCGGACCCGCAGGGCTGAGCCGACGATGCGGACCAGAGCGCCGCCTTTGGCGCCGTGGCCGTGCAGGATGTCAGGCTGCAAGCTCTTTATTTCGTTGTAGCTGTTGCGGATGGCCGCGAGATCACGGAGGCCGACCGAACGGTGAATGGGTATGCGCCGGAGGCCGAGCGAGAGAAACGGCCGTATCTGTTCGAAGAGCCTCTCTTCATGCTCGCTGCCGGTCAGGCTGTCACAGACGATGCCGACCTCATGGCCGGCGCGGCTGTGCTGTTCGGCGAGATCGCGCACGTGACGGAAGATTCCGCCCACGGGTGATCGGAAGCAGTGAACGATGCGGAGCGGCGGACCTTCAGGCATGGATCAGAAGAGCCGTTCTCGCACATAGAGCGTGTCGCCCGCGAGGATCGGATCGGTGATCGGCACGCGGCCGGTCATGATCTCGCCGTTGACGTTGCGCGTAATGTCGACGTCCCTCTGGTTCGCCCTCGGGGTGAAGCCCCCGGCGACGGCGACGGCATTCTGAACCGTCATGCCGGGTACATAGGAATATTGGCCCGGCTGACCGACTTCGCCCATGATGAAGATCGACCGGTAGCGGTCGATCTCGATGCTGACGTCGGGATCGCGCAGATAGCCCTGACGAAGCTTCTGGGCGATCGTGCCTTCGAGCTGGGAGAGGGTCGAACCGCGGGCGGCGACCTGCCCGATCAGCGGGAAGGCGATGTAGCCGGCCTGATCGACCGTGTAGGTATTGGTGAGGTTGTCCTGTTCGAAGACCGTAATTCTCAGACGGTCGCCGCTGCCGAGGCGATAGGGTTCGATCGTCGACTCGTGGAAGGCTTTCGGCGCGGGCTGATAGCTGGTGCAGCCGGCAAGCGCCGCCAACGCCACGGCGAAGACGATAGACATGATCCGCTTTATGACAGCCAGTTCCATTGCGCTGTTCGCGCTCCCGAGTCGGTGCTTCCAAACTTCTCCCGTTATCCTTCGGTTAGGGTTAATGGCGGGTAAAGAAGTCGCGGCAGAATGGAGCACTGACGCGTCCGCTGGCCGGCGAGGTTAACTCTTGCGTTACCATAGTCGTTTACGTTTGGCCGAAATCCGGACCGGGAGTGCAGTATGTCGAGCGTAGGCAGCAGTCGTCAGGACGAGGATATCGATCTTGCCCAGTTGTTCCGTGCCGTCTGGCAGCGGAAGGGGCGGATCCTTGCCGCGACGGCGCTCGCCGCGGGCCTCGCATTCGTCGCGGCGAATGCCATCTCTCCGCGTTACAAGGGCGAAACGCGCATCCTGATCGAGGTGCGCGAGCCGAATTTCATGGGGCAGGGCGCAAACAGCGCCGACCTGCAGCCGCTTCTCGACGAACTGAACATCGCAAGCCAGGTGCAGGTGCTGCGCTCGGTCGATCTCATCAAGCAGGTCGCCCGCGACCTGAAGCTCTACGAGCGGGAGGAATTCGATCCAGTCGCCAGCCCTTCGGCGGTCGACGAACTCCTGGTTCTCGTGGGACTGAAGAAGAATCCGCTGGAACGCGCGCCGGAAGATCGTGTCGTCGACACATTCCTCGAAAAGCTCTCCGTCTACCAGGTCGAGCGTTCGCGCGTGATCGCCGTCGCCTTCACCTCCAAGGATCCGGAGCTTGCCGCTGCGATCCCGAACGCGATGGTCGACGTCTATCTCTCCCTGCAGCGTGGCGCCAAGCTGGACTCGAACTCGCAGGCCGCCCGGTGGCTTGAACCAGAGATCGCCAATCTTCGCGAGAAGGTGAAGGAGGCCGAGCAGAAGGTCGCCGATTATCGCGCCGCCCACGATATCGTGCAGACCACCGAAAACGATACGTTTTCCGGCCAGCAGCTGAACGACATCTCGGCCGAACTCGCCCGCGTGCGCAGCGAAATGGCGGACGCGGAGGCCAAGGCCGAGAACGTGCGCGCAGCACTCGCCGCCGGCCGTCCCGCCGACATGATCGACGCCGTCGCCAGCAATGCGACGATCCAGCGGCTGAAGGAAAGCGAAGCCGGCATCCGCGCACAGATTTCCGAACTCTCGATCACGCTGCTCGACGGCCACCCGCGGATCAAGGCCTTGCGGGCGCAGGTCGCCGGCCTCCGCCAGCAGATCGCCTCGGAGGCGGCGTACGTCGCGGCAAGCCTCGAGAACGACGCGGGCGTCGCCCGGCTGCGCGAGAAGCAGCTCGTCGCCAAGCTCAACATGCTGAAGGCCGACTATGCTCAGGCAGATTCGAACCAGGTCGGCCTCCACGAACTCGAGCGCGAGGCGGCGGCTCAGCGGCAGCTTCTCGAAACCTATCTCGCCCGCTACCGCGAGGCGACCACCCGTCTGGAGAGCGCGGCGAGCCCGGCAGATGCACGTGTGATCTCCAAGGCGAGCGAGCCGATCGAACCCGATTTCCCGAAGGTGATCCCGATCACCATCGTTGCGGCTCTCGCCGTCCTGGTACTTTGCGTCGTCGTCGTCATGCTGACGGAACTCTTCAGCGGGCGCGCCTTCAAGCCCGCCAATGGCGGCGGCCCTGACGGAAGTCGTGACCGTGAACGGCCGCCGGAGCGCGAGCCTGATGCGTATGAGGAGCCTCGAACGGCGCGTCCCCGGCGAGATTTGCCCGCCAACCTGCTGTCGGTCGCACCCGATAGGGCCCTGACCGCCGAAATGGAAGAGGCACTCGATCTGCCTCCGGCCCCGGTCCCCGCGGTTGCGGCAGCCGTGGTGGAAGACAAGGACGAATTCTCGATCGAGTCCGTTGCAAGCTACCTGATGGCGAGCGGCGTGCGAACCGCACTCGCCATCTCGCCGACCGGCGACGACGGGTCGACCGCGACCGTCATGCTGGCCCGCGAAATTGCCGAGGGCGGTCGTCAGGTCGTGCTGATCGACATGACCGGGTCCGGATGCCCGACGACGCTGATGGCGTCGCGCAAGGACCTGCCGGGGATCACCGACCTCCTTTCGGGTACGGCCGCCTTCGGCGACACGATCCATCCCGACCGGTTGTCCTCCGCCCATATCGTGCCGAAGGGCACCTCCGATGTCCGCCGCGCCATGCGTGGCGCCGACCGTCTGTCGATGATCACCGATGCGCTGGCCGAGGCCTACGACCTCGTCATCGTCGAATGCGGGCCGGCCAATGCGGAAGGCGTGGCGCGGCTCACCCGCAGCCACCCGTACGAGATCATCCTCTCGGCACCCCGGCCGGACATGAAGGACCTCGCGGCGATCATGGACGAGTTCGAAAAGGTCGGTTACGCCGATCTGGTGCTGATGACGGCGGGTGGCCTTCAGGGCCGGGGCGAGCGCGAGCGCAGCGCCGCCTGACCCGAGCGGCGACTGCCGCCCGCGTCACTCGCCCGGTTCGGTCGCCAGTTCTCCGTCCGCGCGGGCACGAAAACGCTGGATGAAGGCGTAGAGCGCCGGGTGGCGCTTGATGGCCGCCTTCGTCCTCGTCACCAGCTGAAGTCCGGCCGAGGCGATGCGCCCCCTGGTTGAGACCGGCAGCAGGACGTCGTGCTGCACCGTCTCGGTCGTGCACCAGCGGCGCTTGTAGCACTGGTCCCCGACACCGAAATCGAAGATCGCAGTACCTTCACCGATCACCTTCTCGATCATCAGGAAGAAGAGCAGTTCGCCCGGGCTGGTGTCCGGGACCAGACGCTCATCGATCGAGCCGAACTGGCAGATGACATGATCGTTCTTGCGCGAGAGACCCGCAATCGCCGCGATCTTTCCCTCGTTCTCGCCCTTGAGGCGGATTGCGTGCAGTTGCAGCGGCGTATCGCAGCCATCCGGAGCGACCTGCAACAGGTTGCGGAAGAAGGCCTGAACGTCGTCGGGCCGGAAGACGTTCGGAAGGCCGTGCGCCTCGAAACGGACCGCCTTCTGGCGGAAGAAGAGGTCGATCAGCGCCGCCTTTTCCGCGTCGGTCTCAGCGACGACATGCTCGAAGCCACCATGCGCTTCCATCTTGCGGCACTGGTTGCGGTACATCTTGCGGCGGCGCTTGGCACTCAGCTGGCGTATCGTCGCTTCCATGTCCGCGGCGAGCGTCAGCTGGAAGGCATGGTTCTGGTTCTCGACGGATGGCAGCGCCGCAAACGGATGGCGTTCGCCGCGCCAGTCGAAGGGCATGTTCTGCAGCCAGACGAGATCGGCGCGCCCGTCGAGTGCCCGAACGATCGCTTCGGCTGCCGATCGGGCGACCTCCGTGCTGCAGTGATCACGGAAGGCGGGCGCGAAGAGCCCGTTGTTGATGTTGTTGAACGGTCCGGCGATGTAACGCGCGATGCGGACGGAGCGCATGGTGATGATTTCGAGCGGGAGGATGAAGCACGTCTCGCCGGCGATCGTGCCGCGCAGGACCGCAAGCGGATGGCCGTGGCTTCGTACCCAAGCGTTGCACCAGTCGTATCCCTGGTGCAGCGAGGTGAAGGAATCGCGTTGCAGCCGCCGCCATTCGCTTTCTAGCGGCTCCATACGATCGAAGACTTCGATTTTGAGATCCTCGGCGACGCCGATCGTCATGGTCCTGCCGGGCCCCACGACCCGCGACTTCTCCGGCGGCAAAGGTTCGGCAGCCATGCGGTGATTGTCAAGGATGGAGGCTTGCAAGGGATTTCTCCGGCACGGAAAATTCGTGCCGAACGCTAGTCCTTCGCCGTCCTACAAACACTTAAACGCGGCGCGCTGCGCGCAACTTCTACGGAATGCGGTTAGCAAGTGGTAACTTGACGTGGTGACGAAGGCCTATTTCCGGACGGGACCCGCCATCCACTTGATGATGAGCATGGCGGGAAGCACCCAGAGAAGGCCCGAAAGCAGGAAATAGATGAAATGGACCCACCAGGGTGAGGTCGCGAGCAATGCAGAGGCGATCGTGGTGGCGACCAGCGCGTAGAGAATGACGAGGCCGATGATCAGGATCGTCCCGATGAATGAACGCAGTTTCGCAGGCATTGTCACATGTCCTCTTTTCCCGATGCGTCCGCCGGCGGGGTGTTTGGGCACGAATGCCGGAGCGGTCGGCCGTCGCCACTATCCGGGGCTTGTTTTGCACAGGGAACTCGGGCAAATCAACAGCCGATGAGAGGAAGCGACATGGCAAGCACGACCAATCCTGTTGAAGCAAGTGTGCTCGAGACGATCGAGCGGGGAGAGAGGAACCGGCGGGCGATCCGCCTTTGGCTCGCCGTCGTGCTCTTTGCGCTCTTCTGTCTTGTGCTCGTCGGCGGAGCGACACGACTTACCGATTCGGGTCTCTCGATCACGGAATGGAAGCCGATCCACGGCGTCATCCCGCCGCTCAATGCCGAGCAGTGGGATGAGGAATTCCGCCTCTATCAGCGGATTCCCGAGTATGCGCAGATCAACAAGGACATGACCGTCGACGACTTCAAGCGGATCTTCTGGTGGGAATGGGCGCATCGGCTGATCGCCCGCGGCATCGGCGTGATCTTTGCCGTTCCGCTGTTCTTCTTCTGGGTGAGCGGCCGTATCGAGCGGCGTCTCAAGGGTCCGTTCCTCGGCATTCTGGCGCTCGGGGGCTTTCAGGGCTTCATCGGCTGGTGGATGGTTTCTTCCGGCCTTGCCGAGCGCGTTGACGTCAGCCAGTACCGGCTCGCGACCCATCTCGTGATGGCGTGCCTGATCTTCTCGTTGTGCATGTGGATCATGCGCGGGCTTGCACCGCATTCCAATGACGAGCCGCCGACGGGCAATTCCCGCACCTGGGCGGCGGCGATCGCGATCCTCGCCTTCTTCCAGATCTATCTCGGCGCACTGGTCGCGGGGCTCGACGCCGGCCTTGCCTATAACACCTGGCCGTTGATGGACGGCGCGATCATCCCGGGCGATCTGTTCGTCCAGCAGCCGGCCTGGATCAATCTCTTCGAAAACCCGAAGACCGTGCAGTTCGTTCACCGCATCGGCGCCTATGTGCTCTTCGCCGCCGCGCTCGCGCACATGATCGGATCGCTGCGGGCGGCACCGGATACGACCCACGCACGGCGCTCGGTCGTGCTCTTCCTGCTGATCACGGTTCAGGCGGCGCTCGGCATCACCACGCTGCTCACGCAGGTGCAGCTTCATGTCGCGCTCGCCCATCAGGCGGGCGCGCTGATTGTGCTCGGCTTTGCGGTCGCCCACTGGCGGGGCTTCGTCGGCGCCTATCCGCCGCAAGTGGCGATCGCCGTCCGCGACTGACGATCGCCGCCAATATCAACCGAAGCGGTAGCCCGAATAGGGCTTGCCGCGAAATTCGCCGCGGAACATGTGGCGGCCGGCATCCGTTCCGGCCGCGCCGACTGCGACGAACAGCGGAACCAGATGGTCGTGGTCCGGCACATGGCAGGCGAGCGCGTCGGGGTTTCGGTCCCAGGTCGCGAGCCGTGCTGCGCGTTCACCTGGATCGGCGATCTCGACCGTCTCGGACAGCCAGTCGTCGAAGCGGACCGCCTGTTGCCTGTGTTCCGGCGTGTCGCGGAAGAACATCCGCATATTGTGGTAGCTCATGCCGGAGGCGACGATCAGAACACCTTCGTCACGCAGCGGCTCGAGTGCCTTGCCGATCGCCACGTGGCTCTCGACGTCGAGCGTGTTTTTCAGCGAAATCATCACCACCGGCACGTCGGCATCGGGATAGGCGACCATCAGCGGCACGAAGACGCCGTGGTCGAAGCCGCGGGTAGCATCCTCTGCGGCCGGAATGCCGGCCTTCTCGAGAAGCGCCTTCGCCCGCAGCGCCACCTCGGGCGAACCGGCAGCCGGGTAGCTCAATCGATAGGTTTCCTCCGGAAAACCGGAATAGTCGTAGAGCATTCCGGGATGTGCCGCCGTCGAGACGGTCGGAACCGGCTCGCTTTCCCAGTGGCCGGAGACGACGAGGATGGCCTTCGGACGACGGCCGATCTCCGCATCGAGGCCTTTCAGGAAGGCATCAAGATCGCCCCAGGGCTTCTTGCCGTCGGGACCTGCCGGGAAGTCCATGAACGGCCAAGGGCCGCCGCCATGGGGAATGAAATAGACCGGAAAACGTTCGCTGCTCATGTTGCGCCTCATCTGTTGCTGGATGAGATATAGCGATCGGCGGTCGTCGCGACGATCCGTCGTTCCGGCGACGAATTGTTCGACGTTTTCGAACACAAACTCGTCGTGTCGGAATATGCTGTGAACGATGCCGCGTGAGCGCTCCGGGCGGTTACTCCGGCTTGTGGCAAACCGCCTCGATGTTGTGCCCGTCCGGATCGAGCACGAATGCGGCATAATAGTCCGGATGGTAATGCGGCCGCAGTCCCGGTCCGCCATTGTCCCGCGCCCCGGCCGCTATCGCCGTTCGGTAGAAGGCATCGACGGCCGCACGGTTCGGTGCGGTGAAGGCGATGTGCACTTGGCCCGTGCTGCGTCCGCCGGTGCCGATCCAGAAGGACGGCTCACCGGCGGAGCCGTAGCCGGCGCCCTCGTAGGTGCCGCCGGTCTCTTCCGCCGTCACCGCCATCACGCAGGAGGCGCCGATCGACGGCATGATGGCGTCGTAGAAGGCTTTCGACTTGGGATAGTCCGAAACGGAAAGTCCGACATGGTCGAGCATCGTGAACTCCTTTTCGTCGTTGCGATGCCCGTCGGTTTCGTCAGGCCGAGAGCATCAGGTCCATGTTCTGCACCGCCGCCCCCGAGGCACCCTTGCCGAGGTTGTCGAGCAGGGCAACGAGATTGACGTGGGCGCCGCCGGGCGTGCCGAAGACGAAGAGCTTCATCGTATCCTGCCCCACCAGTTCCTCGGCGTCGACGCGGGCAAGTGCGGCACTCTCCTCGAGCGAGACGACGCTGACGATATTCTGGCCGGCATAGTGCTCCACGAGGCCGGTGTGGATCGTTTCGATCGTGGTCCCTTCCTTCAGGTCGTCGAGGAAGAGCGGCACCTGGACGATCATGCCCTGGGCGAAGCGGCCGACGGAAGGGGAGAAGAGCGGCGCGCGGTCGAGAAGGCCATGCACCTTCATCTCGAGAACGTGTTTGTGCTTCAGGGTGAGGCCGTAGAGAAAATTGTTGGCGCTGATCGCGTCGGGACGGCTCTGGTCTTCCATCTGGGCGATCATCTGCTTGCCGCCGCCTGTATAACCCGAGACCGCGTTGACCGTCACCGGATAGCCGTCCGGCAGGATGCCGGCAGCTCTCAGCGGCCGGATGAGGCCGATGGCGCCGGTCGGATAGCAGCCGGGATTGGAGACATAGCGGGCGGAGCGGATCTTCTCCTTCTGCGCCTTGTCCATCTCGGCAAAGCCGTAGGCCCAGTCCGGATGGGTCCGGAAGGCCGTCGAGGCGTCGAGCAGCCGCACATTGTTGTTGGCTGCCGTCATCTCATAGGCCTGCTTCGAGGCGTCGTCCGGCAGGCAGAGGATCGCGATGTCGGCGCTGTTGAGCAGGTCCTCCCGCATCTTCTCATTGCGCCGTTCCGATTCCGGGATCGACAGCAGCTCGATGTCGCGACGAGCGGCCAAGCGCGTGCGGATCTGCAGACCCGTGGTGCCGTGTTCGCCGTCGATGAAGATCTTCGCTGCCATTTTTCTTGTCCTGTCAGAGCTTTGGATGAGAGTGCGGACTCTGTTTGTGAGTGTGTTGAATCAATATGTCAGGCGCGTGTCGCAAGCTTTTCCGCGCGCAGACCGAGCATATACATCGCAACCGTTGCGCCAGCAATGGCGGTGATGTCGGCGTGGTCGTAGGCCGGCGCCACTTCCACGATGTCCGAGCCGCGGATGTCGAGGGCGCCGAGCTTGCGCAGCACCGAGAGCATCTTCGCCGACGACGGCCCGCCTGCGACCGGCGTGCCCGTTCCGGGCGCATAGGCTGGATCGAGGCAATCGATGTCGAAGGTCAGATAGCAGGGCCGGTCTCCGACACGGGAGAGGATCGCGTCGGCGATCGCCTGGGCGCCCATGTCCTCGACTTCCCAGCCGTGGATGATGCGGATACCGAAATCCTCCGGCGCGTGGGTGCGGATGCCGATCTGGATCGAACGCGTCGGATCGATGACGCCCTCGCGTACCGCCCGGCAGACGAAGGAACCATGGTCGATCCGCTTGCCGTCGTCGTCCCAAGTGTCCTGATGCGCGTCGAAATGGACGAGCGCCAGCGGCCCGTGCTTCGCCGCATGTGCCTTCAGGAGCGGCCACGTGACGAAGTGGTCGCCGCCGAGGCCGAGCAGATAGGCACCCGACGCGATGATCTTCGCGGCTTCCTTCTCGATCAGGGCAGGGGTCTTCTGGTGATTGCCGTAGTCGAGCAACACGTCGCCGTAATCGATGACGGCCATCTGCTCGAACAGGTCGCGCGCGAAGGGATACTGCGGATCGTTGTCGAAGATCGCCGAGGCCCGGCGGATCGCCTGCGGCCCGAAGCGCGCACCCGGCCGGTTGGAGACGGCTGCGTCGAAGGGAATGCCGAGCACCACGGCGTCGACGTCCTTGAGCGACTTGCTGTACTTGCGGCGCATGAAGGAAAGGATGCCGGCATAGGTCGGGTCGGTCGCCGCCGAGGTGAGGGAGGACGCGGTCAGCGCGTGATCGATCGTCTTCTTGGCCATGAAATGGTCTCCTTGCGGCAAGTAAATCGCGGTGCTGCGGCGCGATATTACGGCCGAAGCCGGCGATTGCCAGAGGTTTTTGCGCTGGGGAGAAGATCCGGGCCTGCCAGGGCTGTTTGAGCGCGCGTGACCCGCGGATGGCCAGCAGGAAGCCGCGAATGCGCGGCCTCCCGATTCGCAGACCCGTCTGTCAGAACTTGTAGGTCAGCTTCGCCGAGACGGTGGAAACCTTGCCGTCGACGTCCTGACCGGACGCGCTGTCGCCGTTGAGGCCGCGGAAGGTATATTCGGCGCCGATCACCACATTCTCGGTCAGGGCAAAGTCGATGCCGCCGCCGACATTGTAGCCGTGCAGGTCGAAATCGTCGCCGTCTTCGTCGAACCGAGCGTAGCTGTAGCCGCCGGCCACGTAGAACAGGGCACGGTCCATGGAAAAGCCCGCGCGCGCCTTGACGTCGACGAGGGTCTTATAGGTGTAGTCGGGGTAGCCGCTTTCCTGCATGCGGCCGAACTGGGCGCTCAGTTCAGCGCCGAGGACGAAACTGTCCCACTGTTGGTTGTAGCCGATCACGCCACCGCCAAAGGCGGCGCCGTCGAGGTCGTAATGCCCGTCCAGCGACCAGTCATTCTCGCCGAAGCCGTAGGAGCCGATGGCGCCAAGATAGAAGCCGCTCCAGTCATAAGCCGCGGGCTGTGCCGGCTCGGCCGTCACGTCGGCGGCCTGGACCGCGAACGATCCCATCGCCAGAACGCCAATTGCGCCAATAAGTCTGAAGACGCCGTGCATTGCACTCTCCTGCCCCTGGGGACGACCGTGGTCGATGGTGCATATGATATGTTGCAAATATTAGAGATATGCACGCGGAATTGTGGTGCTAGGGCCAACAGACAGGAGAATTCAGGCGGCCTGTGGGAAGTCCGCATCACGTCATGGGTGGGCAGGGCGGGGAGTGCCGCAAAACAAAAAAGGCGGAGCCGAAGCCCCGCCCTTTCCAAATTCCGAAATCCGGAAGCGATTAACGCTTGGAGAACTGGAACGAACGACGGGCCTTGGCCTTGCCGTACTTCTTGCGTTCGACGACGCGGCTGTCGCGGGTCAGGAAGCCGCCCTTCTTCAGGACCGAGCGCAGGCCCGGCTCGAAGTAGGTGAGCGCCTTGGAGATGCCGTGACGAACGGCACCGGCCTGGCCGGAGAGGCCGCCGCCGGTGACGGTGGCGACGACGTCGAACTGACCCGTGCGGGCAGCGGCGACGATCGGCTGCTGCAGGATCATCTGCAGGACCGGACGGGCGAAATAGGTCGCGAATTCACGGCCGTTGATGGTGATCTTGCCGGTGCCCGGCTTGACCCATACGCGGGCGATAGCGTTCTTGCGCTTGCCGGTCGCATAGGAGCGGCCGAGCGAATCGACCTTGCGGACGTGAACCGGAGCAGCAGCTGCTTCCTGGGTCGTGCCGAGGTCCTTCAGGGAAGAGAGATCAGCCATTATCAGGCGCTCCTTACGTTCTTGCTGTTCAGCTTGGCCACGTCGAGAGCGACCGGCTGCTGCGCTTCATGGGGATGGTTGGAGCCGGCGTAGACGCGCAGGTTCTTCATCTGGCGACGGCCGAGCGGGCCACGCGGAATCATGCGTTCGACGGCCTTTTCGAGGACGCGTTCCGGGAAACGGCCTTCGAGAATGGCGCGAGCGGTGCGTTCCTTGATGCCGCCCGGATAACCGGTGTGCCAGTAGTACTTCTTGTCGGAGTACTTCTTGCCGGTGAAAACGACCTTGTCGGCATTGATGACGATGACGTTGTCGCCGTCGTCAACGTGGGGGGTATAGGTGGCCTTGTGCTTGCCACGCAGGCGCATGGCGATGAGGGTGGCGAGACGACCGACAACGAGGCCTTCGGCATCGATGAGGATCCACTTCTTCTCCACCTCTGCAGGCTTCTGAACGAAAGTAGACATCTTTCTTCACTTTCCGTTTTGGAACCCCTCTACGCGAGCCGCGTCAGGGGCGTTTCTTGTTGCTTGGTTTCGTGAGCCCGAAGGCCCCGAAAAAGAATGCAGCCCGAAAGGGCCGCAGACTGGGCAGGCTTATACTGTGCGGGGCGGAGCTGGTCAAGACAGCTGCTTTTGGCAGCTTCAGAATTTCATGCGTAGAATCAATTAGATATCTATATGGTAAAATAATACCACACAATTTGCTGTTGTTTTGTGAGCGGTTGCCGGCCGAACGTTACGGCTGGGTCCCCCTCGGCGGGATCGAATAGGTGGCCGTGGCCTGGGCGATCAGCGTCTCCGGGTCGCCCTGATGGAGAAGGGCGTCGACGACGGCCAGCCGCTTGCCGAGCTTCAGGATGCGGCAGTCGCAGGTAATCGGCTCCGGCTTCGGCAGCCGCAGGAAATTGATGTTGAGACTCGTCGTGACGGCGAGCGCCACCGGTCCGATATGGGCGAGGATCGCCACATAGGCGGCGACGTCGGCGAGCGCGAACATCGACGGGCCGGAGACGGTTCCGCCCGGACGCAGGTGCCGGTCGGTCGGGTCGAACCGCATGGTGGCGCTGCCGGGTGCAATCGCGGTGACAGTGAAGACGCGGCCGTCGGTGTGGATTTGCGGGAAGTCCGTCTCCAGGAA
Source organism: Ciceribacter azotifigens (assembly GCF_048159625.1). NCBI lineage: Bacteria > Pseudomonadati > Pseudomonadota > Alphaproteobacteria > Hyphomicrobiales > Rhizobiaceae > Ciceribacter > Ciceribacter azotifigens. The sequence continues at coordinate 327,650 of NZ_JBLQTA010000002.1, forward strand.
GGCGGAAATCTCCTCGACGGTCATGACAGGCTGCATGGCGGGTTCCGTCTGGTTCGGTTGCGGTCAAAGAGCCTCTGGTGCTCCGCTGCGTTTTTATGGCAGGCTTCGGCCACGATGCAAACACGACGAAGGGAGAGGTCATGTCCGAAGTTGTGCCGTTGAGGAGAGAGGGAGGCGAGGAGCGGCGCGGGCCGATTCTCGTCGATTTCGCCGACGGGGTCTTGCGCCTGACGCTCAGCAATCCGCCGGCGAACGTTCTGTCGATCGCCCTTATGGAAGCAATGATGGCGGAACTCGACAAGGCTGCCGCCGAGAAGGCGGTGCGCGTCGTGGTGATCGCTGCCGCCGGCAAGCTCTTCTCCGCCGGCCACGATCTCAAGGAAATGACTGCGCATCGCAGCGATCCGGACCGTGGTCGTGCCTTCTTCGACAGGACCATGCGCCTCTGCGCTGCCTTGATGCTGAAGATCACCCATCTGCCGAAGCCGGTCATCGCCGAGATCGACGGACTGGCGACCGCAGCCGGCTGCCAGCTCGTCGCATCCTGCGATCTTGCCGTCTGTACCGACACGTCTCGGTTCTGCACGCCGGGCGTCAACATTGGGCTCTTCTGCTCGACGCCGATGGTTGCCGTCAGTCGCGCCGCCCACCGCAAGCAGGCTATGGAAATGCTCCTGACGGGCGAGACGATCGACGCCTCGACCGCAAAGGACTTTGGCCTCGTCAACCGGGTCGTGCCGATGCAGTATCTCGGCCAGGTGGTCGCGAAATATGCGGCCGTCATCGCCTCGAAGTCGCCGCTGACGCTGAAGATCGGCAAGGAAGCCTTCTACCGCCAGATCGAGATGCCGCTTGAGGAGGCCTACGACTATACCGCACGGGTAATGGTGGAAAACATGCTGGCCCGGGACGCCGAGGAGGGGATCGGGGCCTTCCTCGACAAGCGCCATCCGGAATGGAAGGGAGAATAGCGGCGTCGCAAACCGACGCGTCCGCAGTGCCGGAGCCGGGCCTGGGTGTGCGAACCGATGGTTGAAATTGACGATTGTCAAAAGTTGTTGAATTTTAGATGTTTACGAATAAGAGTCATCTAATATGATAATGAACGAACGGAATACATAGCAGGAACGAAACGTACTTCAGATCGTGCGAAAGGGGGCGTATCATGACATTGGAGCGGCGCATTTCGATCATTACGCTCGGCGTCGAGGATCTGCAGCGCAGCACCGCCTTCTACGAGCGACTCGGTTGGTTGCGATCACCGGCCTCGCAGGAGGCCATCACCTTCATAAAGCTCAAGGGAACCGTGCTGGCGCTTTTCTCGCGGGAGGCGCTTGCGGCGGATGCGGGCGTGCCGCCCGGCGCCGGCGGCTTCTCGGGTGTGACGCTGGCGCAGAATGTGGAAAGCCCGGCGGAGGTCGATCGGGTCATCGATTTCGCCGTGTCCTGTGGAGCAAGCCTGGTGAAATCACCCCGGAAGGTCTTCTGGGGCGGCTATTCTGGATATTTCGCCGATCCGGACGGCCATCTCTGGGAAGTGGCGCATAACCCCTTCTTCCCTCTCGATGAAGAAGGACACCTTGCCTTGCCCGATTGACGGGGCGGTCCCCGGGGTCGCCTCGGGGGCCGCATCCGCACGTGGCGCCCGCACCGTCAGCACGGGGTTGCCACACGCAAACGCCCGACACGCTATCGGGCGGTCATTGGTGCGTGGGGCTGTTCGGCTGCTGATCCCTCTGCTCATGCTGGGGAGCCCGCTCACGGTCCGGCACGCATGTCAGAACCGGGCAGGACCGAAGGTCACGGCTCGGGACGCTGACGCGCTTGGTGATTTCGTTCGGCTTGCAGAACTGGCGGCTCGAGACATAGGTGTTGTAGAGCATGTGTCCCGGCAGACGTGGTGACGGATAGGCGAGAATAACGGTTCCGCCGGCGTGAACCGTATCCTGCACCTGCGCGCAGGTCATGGAGGTGGAGGTATATTTGGGCAGCGCGAAGGCCGACGTGGCCAGGGCGACGAGTGGAATGGCAAGCAACAGCGGTCTCATCTTCGTCTTCCTTTCAGACGTCTCGATGTTTGTCATGCGCAGTCTGGAATAGCAGTGCCCGAATATTTTCATTATAGTTTAGAAAACAAGAATAAGCTAATAAAAAAGAGGAAAGAAAGGAGCCACGCGCTCATGAATCACGACCGATACGACGATGCCTACATCTCCGACATTCTGACCAGGACGCGGACGATTGCGCTTCTCGGCGCATCGCCCAACGCGGCCAGGCCGAGCCACGGTGTCATGCGTTTCCTGCTCTCCCGGGGCTACAAGGTCATTCCCGTCAACCCGGGGCAGGCGGGCAAGGAAATCCTAGGTCAGCCCGTGGTCGGACGGCTCGCCGAAATCCGGGAGCCGGTCGACATGATCGATGTCTTCCGCGCCGCCGAGCATCTCGATGCCGTCGTCGACGAGGTGCTTCAGATGAAGCCGCTGCCCAAGGTGCTCTGGGGGCAGCTGACCGTTCGCGACGACGCCGCAGCCGGGAGGGCCGAGGCCGCCGGGATCAAGGTCGTTATGGACCGTTGCCCGGCAATCGAAATTCCCCGCCTCGGTCTCTAGTGCTGCCGGACCTCGGGGATCGCCCGCAGCACGTTGAGGTCATCCGAATTGGCGCAGTAGTCGACGAATTCCGTCGGTGCCGTCCCGTCCTTCAGGTCGGTGCGGCACTGGCGTTTGGCATGGCAACGTGAACAGTTGATCTGCATGTCGCGGAAAAGGGCGCGGAAGCGAAGCTCGACCTCGGTCGGGTCGATGAGCAGCGCCCGCATCATCTTCGGCATCTCGTCGGCCGCGTGCGGGCCGGCCTTGGCGAGTTCGACGAGCTGATCGGGTGATATGCCGCAGTCATGGGCGATCTCGCTTATCGTCTTCTCGTCGAGCGCGGCGATTATTTCGGCTTCGCTCGCCCCTTCCCAGCCTCTCGCGATCCATTCGACGATCCTGGCAAGCGGCCCGCGGGAATGGTCGTTCGTTGTTTGGCCCATGGCAAACCTCCATCGTTTGTTGTGATGATCTGCCGCGACGGTGGAGTTGCATTGATTTCGATCAACATTCGTCGATCCTGCCGCCTTGCGGGAATGAAGAAATCGCGATTAACTCGCGCCGGCAGCCGTTGAGACGGACTGAATTCCAGAAAAGGGAGGCTTGAATGCCCGACAGAAACCCGGGATTTTCGACTTTGGCGGTGCATGCGGGAGCGCAACCGGATCCTGCGACCGGCGCCCGGATCACCCCCATCTACCAGACGACGGCCTACGTCTTCAACGACGCGGACCATGCGGCAGCGCTCTTCGGGCTGAAGCAGTTCGGCAATATCTACACCCGCATCATGAACCCCACCCAGGCGGTGCTTGAAGAACGGGTGGCTGCTCTCGAAGGCGGTACCGCCGCCCTCGCGGTCGCGTCGGGCCACGCCGCGCAGATGCTCGTCTTCCACACGATCATGCAGCCGGGTGACAACTTCGTTGCGGCGAGGAAGCTCTACGGCGGCTCGATCAACCAGTTCGGCCATGCCTTCAAGAGCTTCGGCTGGCAGGTCCGCTGGGCCGATCCGGCCGAGCCGGAAAGCTTCGAGGCGGAGATCGACGATCGCACGCGGGCGATTTTCATCGAGAGCCTCGCCAATCCCGGCGGCACCTTCGTCGACATCGCCGCAATCGCCGCAGTCGCCCGCAAGCACGGCCTGCCGCTGATCGTCGACAACACCATGGCGACGCCGTATCTCCTGCGGCCGCTGGAGCACGGTGCCGACATCGTCGTCCACTCGGCGACCAAATTCCTCGGCGGGCACGGCAATTCCATGGGCGGCATCATCGTCGACGGCGGCACGTTCGACTGGTCGAAGTCCGGCAATTATCCGGCCCTCTCGGCACCGCGCACGGAATATGGTGGTGTGGTTCTGCACCAGGCCTTCGGCAATTTCGCCTTCGCCATCGCTTGCCGTGTGCTCGGCCTGCGCGACCTCGGCCCGGCGATCGCGCCGATGAATGCCTTCCTTATCCTGACCGGGATAGAAACCTTGCCGCTGCGCATGCAACGTCACTGCGACAACGCACTGAAGGTCGCAACCTGGCTGAAGCAGCATCCGAAGGTCGCGTGGGTGAACTATGCCGGCCTCGACAGCGACCCGAACCATGCGCTCCAGCAGCGCTATTCGCCGAAGGGTGCGGGCGCGGTCTTCACCTTTGGCGTGAAGGGCGGCTATGCCGCCGGCAAGGCGCTGGTCGAAGGGCTGCAGCTCTTCTCCCACCTCGCCAACATCGGCGACACCCGTTCGCTCGTCATCCATCCGGCGTCCACGACCCATGCCCAGCTCACCGAGGCACAGCAGATTGCCGCCGGCGCCGGCCCTGACGTGGTGCGGCTCTCGATCGGCATCGAGGACGCGGCCGACATCATCGCCGACCTCGAGCAGTCGCTCGCCAAGGTCTGACAGGCAGCAAGAAACGCCGCGCCCGGGGGGGCACGGCGCAGGGTGATGATTCATGAGCCATATGCTCGCATTCGACATATCCGCCGTCGAGCCGGAGGAGGGGGCGCCCGCCCCCGACCGGCTGATTTCGGGCGATCCGCATTTCCTCACCTGGAACCTCGAGGAGGCGGAGGGTGGCGTCTACGCCGGCGTCTGGCAATCGACGCCGGGCAAGTGGCGCATCCTCTATGACGAGTGGGAGTATTTTCACGTCCTCGAAGGGCATTCGATCGTCACGGAAGACGGCGGCGAGCCGACCCATCTCAAGGCCGGCGACAGGATGATCCTGAGACCGGGTTTCAGGGGCACGTGGGAAGTCGTTGAAACGACTCGCAAGGACTACGTGATCCGTCTCTGAGTGGAGGGACCGGCCCGATCGTTGCCGGGCCGGCCGGATTTCACGCCGCTGCGCCGGTCTTGCGCTCGGCTTCCGCCTGGTGTTCGGCCGCAAGTACCGCATCCTCTGCCGTAACCCGCCGGTAGGCGTCACGCGCGGTCATCAGGTCGATGTAGCGACGGAAGACCGGTCGATCCGACACCAGCCCGAACGTCGTCGTCCAGTGAAGCGCCATGCCCCAGAGCAGGTCGACGGCGGTCATGCGATCTCCGAGGAGATAGGGGCCTGCCTTCAGTGCGTCCTCCAGCGCGTCCAGCATCTCGTCGTAGCTGCTGTACGGTGTTTCGTTCTGGCTTCCCGGTTCGCGCTGCAGGTAGCGGTCGATTACGGCCGGCTCAAAGCAGTTGCCGTAAAACACCATCCAGCGGAGATAGGTCCCGCGGTCCGGGTCGTCGATGGCGGGCGCGAGGCCCTTATCCGCGAAGAGATCGGCGAGGTAGAGGTAGACCGCCGCCTGTTCGGTGACGAGCGTCCCGTTGTGCAGGATGGCCGGAACCTTGCCCATCGGATTGATCGCGAGATAGTCGGGCTGCCGCTGTTCGCCAGCCTTCATGTTGAGAACGTGCAGTTCATAGGGGACGCCGAGCTCTTCGAGAAGCACGCGCGCGCCGGTGGCGCGGGTCTGCGGTGCGTAGAAGAGGGTGATCGGTGCGCGCTTGGTCATATGCTTTCTCCTTCACTGTTTGAAGCAATGACGGCAGTGTGGCGCACCATACCTGTCAGTTTTTGTCATGTTGGTTTAGGATAATCGCCGCAAGGGAGATTTTTGCGATGCGTGCCGTGCGGCTGATCAACATCCTCACCACCCTGCAGGCGAAGGGCCTGGTGACTGCCGAGACTCTCGCGGCGGAGAACGGCGTTTCCGTCCGCACGATCTACCGGGATATCGATGCGCTGTCGCTCTCTGGCGTTCCCGTCTACAGCGAGCGAGGCTCGGAGGGCGGTTATCGCCTGCTCGACGGCTACCGGGTACGCCTGAACGGCCTTTCACCGGGGGAGGCGGAGGCGATGTTCCTGTCCGGCGTGCCGGGCGCTGCCGCCGATCTCGGCCTTGGCTCGCTCATGGCTGGCGCCCAGAAGAAGCTGACGGCGGCGCTGCCGGAGGATCTTCGCCAGAGCGCGGCGCGCATGCAAGGCCGGTTCCATCTCGATGCGCCGACCTGGTTCGGGGAGAGCGAGCGTCCGGCACATCTGCAGGCCATCGCCGACGCGGTCTGGAATTGCAGGCTCGTCCGCATGCGCTATCGCAGCTGGAAGGCAGAGAAGAACCGTGAGGCCGAGCCGCTCGGCGTCGTTCTGAAGGGTGGTGCCTGGTACATGGCGGCGCGGGTAGACGGCGACGTGCGGACCTATCGCATCTCCCGCATTCTCGACCTGCTCGTCACCAAGGAGAGGTTCGAGCGTCCGGAGGATTTCGACCTTGCCGGCTACTGGGCGGAGAATACTTTGAGGCTGGAGGCGGAACTGCATCCGAATACGGCGACCCTGCGCGTCTCCAGATGGGGTCTGCGGCTCCTCGAGCACATTTCTCCCTCCTATGTCCGAGCTCGCATGGAGGTAGAGAAGGACGAACGCGATGAAGACCGGTGGATCGTCACGCTGCCCTGTGGTCAGGCGCAACACGCGATCTCGGAATTCCTGCGGCTCGGCGCAGAGGCTGAGGTGTTGGCGCCCGAGATGCTGCGCGAGGCAATGCGCGAGACGATGGATCGTCTTGCCGAGCGCTACCGACAGGATGCGGGCGGAGGACCTTCGCCCGGCGCTACCATTCGAGATCGAGCCGTTCCAGACCGTGGAAGTGGTAGACGTCCTTGACCGTCGGCCGGCAGGCGAGCCGCAAGCCGGGCAGGCGCCGGAACAGGATCGGCAGCACGAGATTGAGTTCGAGGCGCGCGAGCGGCGCGCCGATGCAGAAATGGATGCCGGCGCCGAAGGAAAGATTCACGCCCTCGTCGCGGTCGGGCCTGAAGGTCAGCGGATCGGTGAACTTGGCCGGGTCGAGATTGGCGGCAGCGAGGATCAGGCTCACCTTGTCACCGCGCTTGAAGCTGACACCGTCAACCTCTGCCGGCTCCAGGCAATAGCGCTGGAAGATGTGGACCGGCGCACAGATGCGCAGCGTTTCCTCGACCGTCCGTTCCGTGGTCTTCGGATCGCAGAAGAGCGTTGTGGGCTCGATGCCGCTCTCCAGGATTACCCGCACGGAATTGCCGATCTGATGTACTGTCGCCTCGTGCCCGGCATTGAGCAGCACGATCGTCGTCGAGACGAGCTCGTCCTCCGTGAGGAATTGCCCCTTGTGCTCCGTGTGGATCATGTGGCTCAGGAGGTCGTCCTGGGGTTCCGCCCGCCGTGCGGCGATCATCGAGCGGACGTAATCGGCAAACTCGCGCGCAGAACGGTCCGCTGCCTCCTCGTCGGCGCGGCTGCGCTTGAACATGTACATGCCGACATAGTCGTGGCTCCACTTCAGGAGCTGCGGCCCCATCTCCTCGGGAATGCCGATCATGCGGGCGATCATCGTCACCGGAATGATGTCGGCGAAGGAGGAAAGAAGCTCGGTCCTGCCGTCCTTTTCGAAACCGTCGATCAGCCGGTTCGCGAGCGCCTCGATCTCCGGGGTCATCTTCTCGATGTGACGGGAGACGAAGGCCCGGTTGACGAGCGTCCGGAGCCGCGTGTGCTCCGGCGGCTCGATCTCGAGCAGCGAATGCGCCTCGGCGGCATCGAAATGCCGGGTATGGGCGAGCGGCTCAGGCATGCCGAGCTCCTCGCGGGTCGCGATATGAAGGATCTGCCGGCCGAAACGCCGGTCCCGAAGCAGTGCGTTCACCGTGTCATAGCCGGTGCAGAACCACTGCCGCTGTTCCTCCCAGTAGAAGGTCGGGCATGCGGCATGCAAAGCCGCATAGACCCTGTTCGGATCGCTGTAGAAGGCGGGATCGCGGGCGTCGAGGAAGACGCGGCGGGTTTCGGGATCGATGCGGAGGAAGGACGAGAGACTGGACATGCCCGATGCCTAGCGCAATCCGCCGTGGTCCGAAAGGCCGCGGAAGCCTTCTCCGTTACTCTCCGACAGCGACACCCTCCCGCCGCGGATCGGCGCTGCCGGCGAGCCCTTCCGCAGTGATCTCGATCGCGTGGAGGCCGGATGTCATCTCACTCGCCTTGGTCTCGTATCCGAGCGCCTTCAGCGGCTCCGCCATCTGTTCTGCCGCCGTCCCCGCCTCGATCTCGTAGGGGCCGAAGCGGTTTATGAAGTGAGGCTGTGCGACGATCTTCTCGACCGGCATGCCCCAATCGACATAGGCGATCAGTGCCTGCGCGACATAGCCGATGATCTGGCTGCCGCCGGGCGATCCGATCGCCAGCAAGGGTTTCCCGTCCTTGAGAACGATCGTCGGAGACATGGAGGAGCGCGGGCGCTTGCCCGGCTCGACGCGGTTGGCGACCGGCAGGCTGCCGTCATGGGTCTTGAAGGAGAAGTCGGTGAGTTCGTTGTTGAGCAGGAAGCCGTTGGTCATCAGCCGCGAGCCGAAGCCGCTTTCGATCGTCGTGGTCATCGAGACGACGTTGCCGTCCTTGTCGACGATGACGAAGTGGCTGGTCGAGGGGAGTTCGATCGCTTCGCCCCGGCCGAAGAGCAGGGCATGATCCCATTCCGGTTCCCCGGCCGTCACCGCGTCGGGGGCGAGTGCCCTGTCTCCGTCGAGAAGGCTTGCGCGCTGGCCGAGATAGTCCTTGCTGACGAGGCCCTTGATCGGCGAGGGGACGAAATCGATGTCGGCGAGATAGCGCTCGCGATCGGCGAAGGCGAGGCGCTGCGCGTCGCCGATGATGCGCCAGCTCTCGACACTGTCCGGGCCGAGCGCCTTGAGATCGAAATTCTCGACCATTCCAAGGATCTGCCCGACGGCGACGGCGCCGGAGGAGGGCGGCCCCATCCCGCAGACGTCGAGCGCCCGGTAGGTCACGCAGATCGGTTGCCGTTCGATAATTCGGTAATTAGCAAAATCTGCAGATGAAAGGACGCCGGGATTGTCGACGGCCTCGCGCACGGTCTTGACGATCGCTTCGGCGATCGGTCCCTTGTAGAACGCGTCGGCACCGCCCTCCGCGATCGCCTTCAGGGTCTCCGCATAGGCCGGGTTCTTCAGAATCGTGCCTTCTTTCAGCGGCGCGCCGGAGGGATCGTAGAAGTAGTTGCGTGCGCCGTCATACTTCTTGAGCCGGTCGCCTTCCGCCGCAATCAGCGAGGCGAGACGGGGCGAAACGGCAAAGCCGTCGGTGGCGAGCTTTTCAGCGGGTTCGAACAATTGCGCCCATTCCGTCTTGCCGTAGCGCTTGTGCACCTCGGACAGGAGTTTCACGGTGCCCGGCGTGCCGACGGAGCGTCCGCCGACCACGGCATCCATGAATTTCAACGGCTGCCCCTCGGCATCGAGGAAGAGCTTCGGTGTCGCCTCCATGGGCGCGGTCTCGCGCCCGTCGAAGGTCGTCAGCTTGCCCGAAGCGGCACCGTAATAGACGAGGAAGGCGCCGCCGCCGAGGCCGGAGCTCTGCGGTTCGACGAGGCCGAGCACGGTCTGGACGGCGACCATCGCGTCGATCGCATTGCCGCCCTTCGAGAGGACGGCGCGTCCCGCCTCCGCGGCGAGAGGATTGGCGGCGGCGACCATGAAACTTTTTGCCTCCGTGCGGGCCGCGGCGGCAAACCCCGTCGCGCGTTCCGGCGCCATGGCATCGGACGCCTGCTGGGCGAAGCCGCTGACCGGCAGGACGAGGAGGGAAACGAAGGCGCTGTTGAGAAGAAATTTCCGCATGACCACTCCGTTCTCCCGATCATCCTGACCGGGTTCGCTTCTGTTTGCACGTGAGGATTGTAGGTCGCTCCATGCTGCAGGCAAGGGCTTGGCTCGCACCGAGAGCATCTTTGATGCGCAAGGCGCGGGCCGTGTTGCTGCGTACCCTGCGGAATGCCGGCGGCCAGGTTCAGGAACCGAGCACGTCGTGCTCGTCAGATGCCGCCTTCGCAAGAATGCGCAGGGCCGCCACCTGTCGATCCGTCTGGTCGCCGATGAGATCGGCCGTATCGGTATGCACCGAAAGGATTTTGTCCCCGGTCCAGACCGCGCAACGGTTGCGGCCCCGGTCCTTGGCAACGTAGAGCGCGCGGTCGGCACCGCTCAGCAACCGGTCGAGATCGGCGCTGCCGGCCGGCATGGTTGCAATGCCGATGCTCGTCGTCACCTCTATTTCGGCGGACGCCGCGGCGACGGGCGTGGCAGCGAGCGACTGGCGGATCGTTTCGCCGACGAGGGCGGCGTGACGCGGTTCGCCCACGCGCACGATGGCTGCGAATTCCTCGCCGCCGCTGCGACCGAACACGCCGCCTTCGGGGATCAGGCCGGTGACCCTGCGGGCGAATTCGACGAGGACCGCATCGCCCGCCTGATGGCCGTGGGTGTCGTTGATCTGCTTGAAGTGGTCGAGATCGAAGACGATGACCGCAAGCACCGGTCGCTCGCGGACGGGAATCGAACGCAGCCGCTCGTAGACCTCCAGAAGACCGCGGCGATTGTAGACGCCGGTGAGCGGGTCTGTCCGGACCAGTTCCTTCAGGCGCTCTTCCGAACGGTCGATCAGCAGCTTGGCGAGGATCACGATTGCAGTGATGAATCCGGTAATTCCGACGATGACGACGAAGCCGTTGACGCCGACGTCCTGGAAGCCCTGCGGGTCCTGCCGCCAGGTGCGCGCTGCGAAAAGGAGGTTGCTGACGACGTGGATCGCCCAGACACCGCTCAGGATATAGCGGTAGCGCAGCGAGCTTGTGCCGCCGCGCGCGATGACAATGCTCATCAGGCTGAAACCGAGTGCCGCGCTGGCGCTGTAGAGCATGGCCCGATTGGAGAAATCGTCACGGATGAACGGAAAGAGGTTTCCCGCGACCCAGAGAAGGGGTGGAAGAGCGGCCCAGGGCGGCGTGGTCTTGCCGTCGAACCTTCTGAGTGCTCCGACGAAGAAGGCGAAGGCGGTGAGGGTGACGGCATTGGCGATCTGGATGGAAAGAAAATCCGGGATCATCCCGCGCGCACCGACCAGCGCCAGTCCGGACGCATGGGAGATCAACCCCAGCCCGAACAGCAGGAAGTGCCTGTCCTTCAATCTGTGCAGCCACACGGCGATGAGAAGCGCGCCCAGGGAGGCGGCCTGTATGGTCCAGAGGAGAAACCCCGTTCTGACGTCGAGCACAGCCGTGAGCCTTGGTGACGATGGAAGAATATTCCAAGCAAGGTGATCAATACTCGTTAAACAGTTGCTACCAGTAGCCGCCTGTTTTTGCTCTGCAACCGGGTTTCCCGAGGTGTGCGGCGACTTTTACTGGTCGTTCACCATAGAACGCCGTTCCTGTGCAGGACGATCGGGGCGCACACCGTCTCCGGCGGCGAGAGGGATGCCGCGGCTCCCGTCGGGCGAGGCTGCGCCGATCGGGTGTAACAAGGCCGGACGCACCGCTGGCGGCGCTCTGTTCCGGCTGCGAACGGAGAATGCCACGCGGTCCTAAACGGGGATTGTCGGCCCTTCCGGTGCCCCGGCGGTCGCCCCGTGGCGGTTAAGGATATCGGCGTCGCACGTCTTGAAGTCCGGGGCTTGGACACTCTATGTAGGGATTGACACGACAATACATGATTCCCGCTGCGGCTTCCGTGTCCGGGAAGACAGTGCGAAGAAGGACGGACATGACAAATCCAGTTGATACCGCCATGGCTCTGGTGCCGATGGTTGTCGAGCAGACCAACCGTGGGGAGCGGTCCTACGACATTTTCTCGCGCCTGCTGAAGGAGCGGATCATCTTTCTGACCGGTCCCGTCGAAGACCAGATGGCGTCGCTCGTCTGCGCGCAGCTGCTGTTCCTGGAAGCGGAAAACCCGAAGAAGGAAATCGCGCTCTACATCAACTCTCCGGGTGGTGTCGTCACCGCGGGCCTCGCAATCTACGACACCATGCAGTTCATCCGTCCGGCTGTGTCGACGCTCTGCATCGGTCAGGCGGCCTCTATGGGGTCGCTGCTGCTGGCCGCCGGCGAGAAGGGCATGCGCTTTAGCACGCCCTATTCCCGGATCATGGTGCATCAGCCCTCCGGCGGCTTCCAGGGGCAGGCGTCCGACATCGAGCGGCATGCCCGCGACATCATCAAGATGAAGCGCCGTCTGAACGAAATCTATGAGAAGCACACCGGCCGCACCTATGACGAGGTTGAACAAACGCTCGACCGGGACCATTTCATGGAGGCGAGCGAGGCGAAGGACTGGGGGATCGTCGACAAGATCCTGACCTCCCGCCAGGAAATCGAAGGAGCGCCGGCGGCCTGAGGGCCGCTCGTCCGCGCGGCTCGGGATCGACCGTTGACCCCCTTGTGAACGAAGGAGGGGGTTTAATCTCCCGGGGAACGCGCTAATAGTAGAGATTAAGGCTGTGTTGAAGTTTTGTGACATAGCCTTGCGATTTGAAGGGGTTTTCGTTGCCGCCGGACAAGAGGCGCATAGTGCGTCTACCGGTTAGTACCCCCAAATCGAACTGGCTCCAGCCGATTGCGGCGTTTTGTGGTTGGGGCGGTGTAAGTGGTCCGTGTTCCGTTTCGAGGGCGGCGCGGCGTGCTGGAAGGAAAGAGACATGAGCAAGGTCAGCGGAAGCAACGGCGGTGACTCCAAGAATACCCTCTATTGTTCGTTCTGCGGCAAGAGCCAGCACGAAGTCCGGAAGCTAATTGCCGGACCTACGGTGTTCATCTGCGATGAATGCGTCGAGTTGTGCATGGACATCATCCGCGAGGAGAACAAGAGCTCGATGGTGAAGTCCCGCGACGGCGTCCCGACGCCTCAGGACATCATCAAGATTCTCGATGAATACGTCATCGGGCAGCAGCAGGCGAAGAAGATCCTCTCGGTCGCCGTGCACAACCATTACAAGCGCCTGGCGCACGCCTCCAAGGGCGGCGACGTCGAGCTCGCGAAATCGAACATTCTGCTCGTCGGCCCGACCGGCTGCGGCAAGACCTATCTTGCCCAGACGCTCGCGCGCATCATCGACGTGCCGTTCACCATGGCGGATGCCACGACGCTGACCGAAGCCGGCTATGTCGGCGAGGACGTCGAGAACATCATCCTGAAGCTCCTGCAGGCCGCCGACTACAATGTCGAGCGCGCCCAGCGCGGCATCGTCTACATCGACGAAGTCGACAAGATTTCGCGCAAGTCCGACAACCCGTCGATCACCCGCGACGTCTCGGGCGAAGGCGTTCAGCAGGCGCTTCTGAAGATCATGGAAGGCACGGTCGCTTCCGTGCCCCCGCAGGGTGGCCGCAAGCATCCCCAGCAGGAATTCCTGCAGGTCGACACGACGAACATCCTGTTCATCTGCGGCGGCGCCTTCGCCGGTCTCGACAAGATCATCTCCGCCCGCGGCGAGAAGACCTCGATCGGCTTCGGCGCGACGGTGTCTTCTCCGGAAGATCGCCGCGTCGGCGAGGTGCTGCGCGATCTCGAGCCCGAGGATCTGGTGAAGTTCGGTCTCATCCCCGAATTCATCGGCCGTCTGCCGGTGCTGGCGACGCTCGAGGACCTCGACGAGGATGCGCTGATCCAGATCCTGTCGGAGCCGAAGAATGCGCTCGTCAAGCAGTACCAGCGCCTCTTCGAAATGGAGGATGTGGAACTGAACTTCCACGAGGACGCCCTTCGCGAGATCGCCAAGAAGGCGATCGTCCGCAAGACCGGCGCCCGCGGCCTGCGCTCGATCATGGAAAAGATCCTGCTCGACACGATGTTCGAACTGCCGGAACTGGAAGGCGTCCGCGAGGTCGTCATCTCGGAGGATGTCGTCCGCGGCACCTCCCGGCCGCTCTACATCTATGCCGACCGCCAGGAAGAAAAGGCCAACGCCTCGGCATAAGGCACCCGATCTGCAACCGAGAGTTTTCCGGGGAGGCCCGCATTCGTGCGGGCCTCTTCGTTTTTCGTGGAATCGGACGAAAAAGTGCCACAGAACGCCGTCCATTGCGCTCGCGGCAGGTTTCGCCTGCGCCGGACATCAGCTAGAAAACACGGGCAAACGCATGTGCCAGAGTGGCGTGCCCGGCCCCGAATCCGGTATCGCACATCCCCGGCACATGCGGCATCCGCGCCGGCTTCAGCCTCGGACTAGCTCCGGGCGTTACTCGGGGGATGACTTTCTATTTGTAACGCTTCCGTCACAAACCCGACGGTGGGTGTTTAAGCAGGCTTGAATTCATGCTCGCGCCTATCCACTTGTTGGAAGAGCAAAAAGGAATGCCCGTCCGGTTTTGCCTGACGGGAACAGTCTCTCCACAAGGGGAGACTACGGAAAGGAAACAACATGACCGAAGTTACGTCTGTCGCGGCCGAGAGCAATACCTACCCGGTTCTGCCGCTGCGCGACATCGTGGTCTTCCCGCACATGATCGTGCCGCTGTTCGTCGGCCGCGAGAAGTCCATTCGCGCGCTTGAGGAAGTCATGGGTTCCGACAAGCAGATCATGCTGGCGACCCAGATCAACGCCGGTGATGACGATCCGGAACCCTCGGCGATCTACAAGGTCGGGACCGTCGCCAACGTCCTGCAACTGCTGAAGCTTCCCGACGGCACCGTGAAGGTGCTCATCGAAGGCCGCGCTCGTGCGAGCATCGAGGAGTACACTGATCGCGAAGAGTTCTACGAAGCTCGTGCCCATATCCTTGCGGAACCCGCTGAGGACGCCGTGGAGATCGAGGCGCTGAGCCGCTCGGTGGTCTCGGAGTTCGAGAACTACGTCAAGCTCAACAAGAAGATCTCGCCGGAAGTCGTCGGCGCTGCAAGCCAGATCGAGGACTATTCGAAGCTCGCCGACACGGTCGCCTCGCACCTGTCGATCAAGATCACCGAAAAGCAGGAAATGCTGGAAACGGTGAGCGTCAAGGCGCGCCTTGAAAAGGCGCTCGGCTTCATGGAAGGCGAGATTTCCGTTCTGCAGGTCGAAAAGCGCATCCGCTCGCGCGTCAAGCGCCAGATGGAGAAGACCCAGCGCGAGTACTACCTCAACGAGCAGATGAAGGCGATCCAGAAGGAGCTCGGCGAGGGCGAGGACGGCCGCGACGAGATGGCCGAACTCGAGGAGCGCATCAACAAGACCAAGCTTTCCAAGGAAGGCAAGGAAAAGGCGGAAGCCGAGCTCAAGAAGCTGCGTCACATGAGCCCGATGTCGGCGGAAGCCACCGTCGTGCGCAACTATCTCGACTGGCTGCTCGGACTGCCCTGGGGCAAGAAGTCGAAGGTCAAGATCGACCTCAACGCCGCCGAGAAGATCCTCGACGAGGATCATTACGGTCTGGACAAGGTCAAGGAGCGCATCGTCGAGTATCTCGCCGTACAGGCGCGCGCGACGAAGCTCAAAGGCCCGATCCTCTGCCTCGTGGGCCCTCCGGGCGTCGGCAAGACCTCGC
The DNA here is from genome assembly GCF_048159625.1 of Ciceribacter azotifigens. Classification (NCBI taxonomy): domain Bacteria; kingdom Pseudomonadati; phylum Pseudomonadota; class Alphaproteobacteria; order Hyphomicrobiales; family Rhizobiaceae; genus Ciceribacter; species Ciceribacter azotifigens. The sequence continues at coordinate 343,069 of NZ_JBLQTA010000002.1, forward strand.
TCGCCAAGTCGATCGCCAAGGCCACCGGCCGTGAATACGTCCGCATGGCGCTCGGCGGTGTGCGCGACGAAGCCGAAATCCGCGGCCACCGCCGCACCTACATCGGCTCGATGCCCGGCAAGGTCATCCAGTCGCTGAAGAAGGCGAAGCGCACCAATCCGCTCTTCCTGCTCGACGAGATCGACAAGATGGGCATGGATTTCCGCGGCGACCCGTCGGCAGCGCTGCTCGAAGTGCTCGATCCGGAACAGAACGCGACCTTCATGGACCACTACCTTGAGGTCGAATACGATCTGTCGAACGTGATGTTCATCACCACGGCGAACACGCTGAACATTCCGGCGCCGCTGATGGACCGCATGGAGATCATCCGTATCGCCGGCTACACCGAGGACGAGAAGCTGGAAATCGCCAAGCGGCACCTGCTCCCGAAGGCGATCAAGGAACACGCCCTGCGCCCCGAGGAGTTCTCGCTTTCGGATGACGCGATCGTCTCGATCATCCAGCAGTACACCCGCGAAGCCGGTGTCCGTAACTTCGAGCGCGAACTGATGAAGGTCGCCCGCAAGGCGGTCACCGAGATCATCAAGGGCCACGTGAAGTCGGTCGCGGTCACCGCGCAGAACATCCACGACTATCTCGGCGTCCCGCGCTTCCGTCATGGCGAGGCCGAGGGCGAGGATCAGGTCGGTGTCGTCACCGGGCTGGCCTGGACCGAGGTCGGCGGCGAACTGCTCACGATCGAAGGCGTGATGATGCCGGGCAAGGGCCGCATGACGGTCACCGGCAACCTGCGCGACGTGATGAAGGAGTCCATTTCGGCGGCGGCATCCTATGTCCGCTCGCGTGCCGTGGACTTCGGCATCGAGCCGCCGCGCTTCGACAAGTCGGACATCCACGTCCACGTGCCGGAAGGCGCCACCCCGAAGGATGGTCCCTCGGCAGGTGTGGCGATGGCGACTGCCATCGTATCCGTGATGACCGGCATTCCGGTCCGCAAGGACATCGCGATGACCGGCGAGATCACGCTGCGCGGGCGTGTCCTGCCGATCGGCGGGCTCAAGGAAAAGCTCCTCGCGGCGCTGCGGGGCGGTATCAAGAAGGTTCTGATCCCGGAAGAAAACGCCAAGGATCTGGCAGACATTCCGGACAACGTGAAGAACAGTCTGGAAATCGTTCCGGTCTCACGGATGGGCGAGGTAATCCGCCAGGCGCTGGTCCGGGTTCCGGAGCCGATCGAGTGGGACGGCACCATCGAAGGTCCGACCGTTGCTGCGGTCGACGTCGCCGACGAAGCCGAGCAGCCTATCGCTCACTGAGGACTTTCTGCCATAGTCTCGTCAAAATGGCACATCGACATCGGAAAGGCTGGCATTTTTGCCAGCCTTTTTTGTGTAAATAGGCCCAAACCCCTTGTTTTCCGGGCGATTGCGGTGCTTTTGGGTTGCTCAGGGCAGATGCTTACGTATTCTCCGCCTGGCTTATCCATTGAGTCGTTTCATACCAATCAGAAAGGGTGGAAACATGAATAAGAACGAACTCGTATCCGCGGTTGCCGAGAAGGCCGGTCTGACCAAGGCTGACGCCGCTTCTGCCGTTGACGCCGTTTTTGAAACGGTCCAGGGCGAGCTGAAGAAGGGCGGCGACGTTCGCCTCGCTGGCTTCGGTGCCTTCACTGTGTCGCGTCGCGAAGCTTCGAAGGGCCGTAACCCCTCGACCGGCGCGGAAGTCGACATCCCGGCGCGTAACGTTCCGAAGTTCACGGCCGGCAAGGGCCTGAAGGACGCCGTCAACAGCTGATTTCCGCCAGCGCAGGCGGATGAGCTCGGTGCTCTCCGCAAGCGCTTGGAAACGACATGAGGAAGCCCGGCCCCGGCGGCCGGGCTTTTCCTTTTTCGGCGATTGCACATCGAGCCGCTCTCGCATATCCGTCTTCGTGCCGGTCGAAGACCGGTAATTCGTTCTCAGGGCGGGGTGGAAGTCCCCTCCGGCGGTATGAGGTTCGTCCTCGAGCCCGCGAGCGCCGCTTTCGATGAAGGCGGGTCAGCAGATCCGGTGCGATGCCGGAGCCGACGGTTACAGTCCGGATGGAAGAGAATGAGGTCATGGCGGCACCGGTCCGCGCCTCCGGGCGGGCGGCCGGCACCGTGCACGGGGAAGGGCGTGTGTCGGCTGCAGGATGACGGTCGGCCGGCCGGACGTCCCGTGCGTCATCCCCTCATGCGTCCTGGTTTGTGTTGGTCCTTTGTGTCGAAGGGAAAAGACATGAATCAGAGCCCCCTTGCGCTCAGCCGTTCCGGTGCCGTTCTCGGCGCCGCTTTCATGGTTCTGGCGGGGATCGCCTTCGCCGTCGTCAATGTCGCGACCCAGTGGGTCGCGATGGTCGCGGGCTTTCCGGCTGCCTCGATCGCTTTTTGGCAATATGCCTTCGCGCTCCTCCTCTCGATCCCGCTGCTGCGGCGGCTCGGCCTGCGGGCCATGCGCACCCGCTTTCCGGGTCGTCACCTGGCGCGCGTGCTGCTCGCCGCCTTCGGCGTGCAGGCCTGGGTGGAAGGCCTCGCCACCGTGCCGATCTGGCAGGCGACCGCGCTCGTGATGACCTCGCCCTTCTTCATCATCGTCGGCGCGAAGCTCTTCCTCGGCGAGCAGGTCGGCTGGAAGCGATGGACGGCGACGTTGACCGGTTTCTCAGGCGCGATGGTAATCCTGCAGCCGTGGTCGGAGGCTTTTACCATGGCCTCGCTGCTCCCGGTGCTCGCAGCCCTGCTCTGGGGGGCGTCGTCGCTGCTCGTCAAGGACCTGACGGCACACGAGCGGCCGGAAACGATCACCATCTGGCTTCTCGTGCTGCTGACGCCGATCAATGCCGGCCTCGCCGCGGCGGCAGGTTTCGCCGTCCCGACCGGTGCCGGTCTTGTGGTGCTCGTGGTCGCGGGTCTCCTGACGGTCGCGGGACAATATTTCCTGACCGCCGCGTACAAGGCGGCCGATGCGGCCTACGTCCAGCCCTTCGACGATCTCAAGTTGCCGCTCAACGTGCTCGCCGGCTGGATCGCCTTCGGTTACGCCCCGGCCGGCTATCTCTGGGTGGGCGCTGCGATGATCCTCGGCGCCTCTCTCTTCCTGATGGCGAGCGAGTTCTCGAAGGAGAAGGGGAGGGGCTGAGCAGAACGGTCGTATCTCCGCATTTCGGCGGGCATGTCATGCGCCTGTCATGGCGAACCGGCACAAGCCTCCTGTCTCATTTGAGGAAGCAGGAGGTTTTCCTATGAAGTACCGCATTTCGCGCGCAGCATTCATGACTGCGCTGCTGACGTCCGCGGCGATGCCCGCCGCAGCAGAACAGGTTTTCAATCGCATCGCATCCTTCCCCGTCGCCGCCAATCTTCCGGCCGACAAGGAAAAGTCCGCCGCCACTTCCGCCGAGATCATCGCTGCGACGGAGGACGGCAATACGCTTATCTATTCCGACAGTCCGCTCGGCGCGATCGGCTTTGTCGATATTTCCGACGCCCGCGCCCCGAAGGCCGGCGGTGCGCTGATGATGGACGGCGAGCCGACCTCCGTCGCCATCCTCGACGGCAAGGCACTCGTCGCCGTCAATACCTCGGAAAGCTATGCGAAGCCCTCGGGCAGGCTTGCGGTCGTCGACATCGCCTCGAAGACGGTCGAGGCCTCCTGCGACCTCGGCGGTCAGCCGGATTCGGTCGCGATCTCCGCTGACAAGAGCTTCGCGGCGATCGCCATCGAGAACGAGCGCGACGAGGAACTGAACGACGGCAAGCTGCCGCAGATGCCGGCGGGCGATCTGGCAATCGTCGCGCTGAAGGATGGTGCTGCCGATTGCGCCGCGATGAAGCACGTCACGCTGACCGGCCTGGCCGAGGTCGGCGGCGAGGACCCGGAACCCGAATTTGTCGCGATCAACGGCCGCGGCGAAATCGCGCTGACCCTGCAGGAGAACAACCACATCGTGATCGTCGACGGCAAGACCGGCGCCGTCACGTCGCACTTCTCCGCCGGTACGGTCGATCTCGAAGGCATCGACACCAAGTCGGACGGCGCGCTGAACTTCACCGGCAAGAAGGAAGGCGTCAAGCGCGAGCCGGATGCCGTCAAATGGCTGGACGATGATCGTCTGGTCGTCGCCAATGAAGGCGACTACGAAGGCGGCTCGCGCAGCTTCACAATCTTCGACAAGACCGGCAAGGTGCTCTTCGAATCGGGCCCCGCGCTCGAACGCGAGATCTCAGCGATCGGTCACTTCCCGGACAAGCGCGCAAAGTCGAAGGGCGTCGAGCTTGAGGGAATGGAAGCTGCGACCTTCGGCGACCAGAAGTACTTTTTCGTCCTGTCTGAACGTGCGTCCGTCGTCGGCGTCTACAAGGATACCGGCGCAGAGCCTGAACTGGTTCAGATCCTGCCGTCCGGCATCGGGCCGGAGGGCGCGGTCGCCATTCCGGGCCGCAACCTGTTCGTCACCGCCAACGAGACGGACCTCGTCGAGGACGGCGGCGCCCGCTCGCATGTGATGCTCTACGAACTCGGCGAAGGCGAAGCCGCCTATCCGACGATCCGTTCGGAAACGGTCGACGGCGACCCGATCGGCTGGGGCGCGCTTTCCGGCCTCGTCGGCGACGCGGAAAAGGCAGGTCAGCTCTATGCCGTCAACGACAGCTTCTACGGCATGCAGCCGCGGATCTTCACCATCGATGCGACGGCGAAGCCCGCCCGGATCACCGATGCGCTCGCCGTGACCCGCAACGGCGAGCCCGCCCAGAAGCTCGACATCGAAGGCATCACGCTCGACGGCGAGGGTGGCTTCTGGCTCGCCTCCGAAGGCAACAGCGAAAAGCTCCTGCCGCACGCGCTCTACCACGTGAACGCCAAGGGCGAGATCAAGGAAGAGATCGCGCTGCCTGCCGAACTGCTGAAGGGCGAGACCCGCTTCGGCCTCGAAGGCGTGACGCGGGTCGGCACCGGCGACGATGCGGTGCTGTGGATGGCCGTCCAGCGCGAGTGGAAGGATGACGAGAAGGGTACCGTCAAGCTCCTTTCCTACAAGCCGAAGAGCAAGGAGTGGGGCGCGGTGCGCTATCCGCTCGACAAGACGGAAGCCGGCTGGGTCGGTCTTTCGGAAATCACCGCCCATGGCGACCATCTCTACGTTGTCGAGCGCGACAACCAGATCGGCGACCAGGCGAAGCTCAAGAAGCTCTACCGTGTCGCCATCGCCGACCTGAAGCCGGCTGCGATCGGCGGCGCGCTGCCGACCGTTGCCAAGGAAGAGGTCCACGACTGCGTTCCGGACCTGAAGGCCGCCACCAACGGCTATGTCGTCGACAAGCTGGAAGGCTTTGCCTTCGACGCTGCCGGCACCGCCTATGCCGTCACCGACAATGACGGTGTGGACGATTCCTCTGGCGAAACGCTGTTCTTCCCGGTCGACCTCAAGGGCACCAACTGATCATCGTCCTCCCAAGACGATTGGAGGCCGGGTGAGCGATCACCCGGCCTCCGCCTTTTCCGGGCTTGAGCCGGAAGTCTTACCAGCGATGATGCACGTGCGGTGCGACCAGCCGGTCGTAGGTATCGCGGGCAGCCTTCATCACGTCCGCCGAAAGCGCCGGCAGCTCGGCGGCCGCCGCGTTGGCACGCGCCTGCTCGGCATTGCGGGCGCCGGGGATGACCACGGTCACGGCCTCGTTCATCAGGATCCAGCGGAGCGCGAAGGCCGCCATCGAGGCGCCCTCGGGCACCAGCTTGCGGATTTCCTCGACCGCCTGCAGGCCGACCTCGAAGGGGACGCCGGCAAAGGTCTCGCCGACGTCGAAGGCCTCGCCGTGGCGGTTGAAGCTGCGGTGATCGTCGGCGGAGAAGGCGGTCTTCGCGGTGATCTTGCCGGAGAGCAGGCCGCTTGCGAGCGGCACGCGGACGATGACGGCGATGTTCTTCCGCTTCGCTTCCTTGAAGAAGAGGTCGGCGGGCCGCTGGCGGAAGATGTTGTAGATGATCTGGACGCTGACGACGCCCGGATAGTCGATCGCCTTCAGGGCTTCCTCGACGCGCGCGACGCTGACGCCGTAGTTGCGGATCTTGCCGGCCTTGCGCAGCTCCTCCATGCCCTCGAAGAGCGCCGGATCGTAGTAGATGTCCTGCGGCGGACAATGAAGCTGCACGAGGTCGAGCGAATCGACCTCCAGATTCGCGAGCGAGCGGTCGATGAAGCGCTCGATATTGGCCTTGGTATAGCCCTCCGCGACATGCGGATCGAGGCGGCGTCCGGCCTTGGTCGCCACCATCGGCCGCGCGCCGCCGCGCGACTTCAGCACGTCGGCGATGATCTTTTCCGAGCGTCCGTCGCCGTAGACGTCGGCGGTGTCGATGAAGGTGACGCCGGCATCGAGCGCGGCATTGAGCGCCGCCCGGCCGTCGGCCTCGGAGACGTCGCCCCAGGAGCCGCCGATCTGCCAGCCCCCGAAGCCGATCTCGCTGACGGTGAAGGGTGTTTTTCCGAACGAATGGTGCCTCATGGCTCTCTCCTCATTGTCTCTGTCTCGCCTGCCGTAGCAAGCCGGGGAGGCGGGAGCAAGGCATCCGGTGGGCGGGGGCTGCCGGTGGCGCGCCGGGCACAGCAGCGTGTCGTTTTCGGCCTGCGGCGATCCGGACCGGCGTGAGTGCTGGACAGGCCGCCGCAACCGGCGCTAATGCCTGTTGTCCCTCTCTTCGGGGGCAAACCTGCGGGCGGGACGGCCCGGCGGCACCGCTTTTTCTCTTTGAGGTCACATCATGCGCTATTTCATCACGGGTACGGCCGGCTTCATCGGCTTCCATCTGGCGCGTCGGCTGCTGCAGGACGGCCACGAGGTCGCGGGCTTCGACGGCATGACCGCCTATTACAATCTCCGCCTCAAGGAGGCGCGGCACGCAGCGCTCGCGCAGTTCCCGGCCTTCCGCCCGACGCTCGCCATGCTGGAGGACCGTGCGGCGCTGGAAAAGACGATGATCGATTTCCAGCCGGACGTGATCATCCATCTCGCCGCCCAGGCGGGCGTGCGCTACAGCCTCGAAAACCCGAAGGCCTACCTCGATTCCAACCTCATCGGCTCCTGGAACATCCTGGAACTCGCAAAGACCCTGAAGGTCGGCCACCTGATGCTCGCCTCCACCTCCTCGGTCTATGGCGCCAACCCGGAAGTCCCCTTCCGCGAGACCGACCGCGCCGACGAGCCGCTGACCTTTTACGCCGCCACCAAGAAGGCGACCGAGCTGATGGCTCACAGCTATTCGCACCTCTACCGGGTGCCGACCACGGCCTTCCGCTTCTTCACCGTCTACGGCCCCTGGGGGCGCCCGGACATGGCGCTCTTCAAGTTCGTCAAGGCGATGATCGAGGACCGCGAGATCGAGGTCTACGGCGAAGGCAAGATGAGTCGCGACTTCACCTATATCGACGACCTCGTCGATTCGATCATCGACCTGTCGCGGATCGCCCCTTCGGAGGAGAATCGGGTCGGGGGAAGCGTGAAGGACACTCTGTCGCATCAGGCGCCGTTCCGCGTCGTCAACATCGGCGGCGGCCAGCCGGTCGGGCTTTTGGATTTCATCGAGGTGATCGAGAGCGTCATGGGCAAGCCGGCCAAGCGCAAGATGCTGCCGATGCAGCAGGGCGACGTGCCGCGCACCTATGCGAGCCCCGATCTCCTCGTCGCGCTCACCGGCAAAAAGCCCGAAACCGGCGTCGACACGGGCGTCCGCCGCTTCGTCGAATGGTATCTCGAACACCGCGAGGAGCTGGGGCTCTAGGGGGGAGGGATAACAGCTGCCACGGCATTCGGTGGTTCAGAAACAATGACCTGAACGGCAGCCGATCCCGAGCCCGTTTTGTGACCGAATCCGTGACGGTAACATGTCCCAAACGCCTTTCGGCGCAAACACTTCAGCAATTTCAAGAGGAAAATGGTGGGCGATGAGAGACTCGAACTCCCGACATCCTCGGTGTAAACGAGGCGCTCTACCAACTGAGCTAATCGCCCTTTCGCGGAAGCGGGTCAGATGCCCGCCGCGTCGGTGGCCGTGATCTATGCGGATCGCGGAAAATCCGCAAGAGGATTTTCGAAGTTTTTTTGTCTTTTTTTCTGCCGCTTGGGCAATGGTCGGAGAAAACGCCCGGATTTGCGGGCCTGCGGCGGGGGAGGGCGCGCGGCGCGGCAGGCTGTGGATTTCGGGGGCGCGAGCGACCGGCCGAACAATTTTCGTTCCGTCATTGTTTTGTCTTCGAACGCGCTTGACACCCATTCGCGAACCCCTTAGTTAGCCGCTCATCGAACGGCCGAGGCCGCTCGGTCGGGCCGGTTCGCCGGTTTCCGTCAGGAAGTGCGGGTGTAGCTCAGTCGGTTAGAGTGCCGGCCTGTCACGCCGGAGGTCGCGGGTTCGAGCCCCGTCACTCGCGCCATTCCTGGACATGTTTCTGATGGCGTCGCGATGTGGTAAATTGCCTCATGGGATGTCAGCTCCGCTTCGATACGGAGCATATGCGCGGGTGTAGCTCAGTCGGTTAGAGTGCCGGCCTGTCACGCCGGAGGTCGCGGGTTCGAGCCCCGTCACTCGCGCCATTCCTGGACATGTTTCTGATGGCGTCGCGATGTGGTAAATTGCCTCATGGGATGTCAGCTCCGCTTCGATACGGAGCATATGCGCGGGTGTAGCTCAGTCGGTTAGAGTGCCGGCCTGTCACGCCGGAGGTCGCGGGTTCGAGCCCCGTCACTCGCGCCATTCCTGGACATGTTTCTGATGGCGTCGCGATGTGGTAAATTGCCTCATGGGATGTCAGCTCCGCTTCGATACGGAGCATATGCGCGGGTGTAGCTCAGTCGGTTAGAGTGCCGGCCTGTCACGCCGGAGGTCGCGGGTTCGAGCCCCGTCACTCGCGCCACTTTCTTCTTCCAGAAATGCGTTTGCCGGAAACACGGACATGTGATCCGGCGTTTGGTTTTCGTCGTTCTAAAGTCGGCTGAGAAAGTCGGGATGCGGCGCGTGAAAAGGCCTTTGCGGTCTTGCGCTGGGGCGGCACCTGCGCTAACCACGGCGCGTTACAACTCTCTTTTCGGCTTGTCCGCCTTCGGGCACGGTGCCTCCCGGCATTACACAGCAAGCAGGGATGGATATGATGACTGAACTGCTCAGTTCCTACATTCCGATCGCAATCTTTATCGGTATTGCCCTCGTCATCGGCCTGGCGCTCTTGATCGCGCCGTTCGCCATTGCCTTCAAGGCACCCGATCCGGAAAAGCTTTCGGCCTTTGAATGCGGCTTCAACGCTTTCGACGACGCCCGCATGAAGTTCGACATCCGCTTCTATCTGGTGTCTATCCTCTTCATCATCTTTGACCTCGAAGTCGCTTTCCTTTTTCCCTGGGCGGTGTCCTTCGGCGATCTCGGCTGGTTCGGCTTCTGGTCGATGATGGTGTTCCTCGGCGTTCTGACCGTGGGCTTTGTCTATGAATGGAAGAAGGGGGCGCTGGAATGGGATTAGTACAGGGTAAATCTACGCTGGTCGCACCTCAACCCAAGGGTATCGTCGATCCCGCGACCGGCAAGCCGATCGGCAGCGACGACGCCTATTTTGGCGAGATCAACAACGAACTGGCCGACAAGGGCTTTCTTGTCACCTCGACCGACGATCTGATCACCTGGGCCCGTACCGGTTCGCTGATGTGGATGCAGTTCGGCCTGGCCTGTTGCGCCGTCGAGATGATGCAGGCCTCCATGCCGCGCTACGACATGGAGCGCTTCGGTTTTGCGCCGCGCGCCAGTCCGCGCCAGTCGGACGTGATGATCGTCGCCGGCACGCTCACCAACAAGATGGCGCCGGCGCTGCGCAAGGTCTACGACCAGATGCCGGAACCGCGCTACGTGATTTCCATGGGTTCGTGTGCCAATGGCGGCGGCTATTATCACTATTCCTATTCGGTCGTGCGCGGTTGTGACCGTGTCGTGCCGGTGGATATCTATGTGCCGGGCTGTCCCCCCACGGCGGAGGCGCTGATCTATGGTGTCCTCCTGCTGCAGAAGAAGATCCGCCGCACCGGAACGATCGAGCGCTAAGGGCAAAGGACAACAAGATGAGTGAAGCCCTGAACGACCTTGCATCCTACTTGAGGGAAGTGCGAGGCTCGCTGATTTCCTCGGCTGAGGTGGCGTACGGCGAACTGACGCTGGTGACGACGCCGGATTCTGTCATTGATCTGCTGACGTTCCTGCGCGACGACGTGCAGTGCGGTTTCGTCTGCTTCATTGATATATGCGGTGTCGATTACCCGGAGCGCGAAAAGCGATTCGATGTCGTCTATCACCTGCTGTCGCCGCGCCAGAATGTCCGCATCCGGGTGAAGTTGGCGGTTGCCGAGGACGAATCGGTTCCCTCGGCGACGGCGGTCTATCCGGGCGCCGACTGGTTCGAACGCGAGGCCTGGGATCTCTATGGCATTCCGTTCTCCGGTCATCCGGACATGCGCCGTATCCTCACCGATTATGGTTTCGAGGGGCATCCGCTGCGCAAGGACTTCCCGACGACGGGTTTCGTCGAAGTGCGTTATGACGATTCGGCCAAGCGCGTGATCTACGAGCCGGTCGAACTGAAACAGGAATTCCGTAGCTTCGACTTCCTCTCGCCTTGGGAGGGCACGGATTACGTGCTGCCGGGCGACGGGAAGGCGGACAGGTAGGCGGAAGGTTAGTGCCATGAACGAACATAACGTCCGCAATTTCACGATCAATTTCGGCCCGGAGCACCCCTCTGCTCACGGCGTTCTGCGTCTCGTGCTCGAGCTCGACGGTGAAATTGTCGAGCGCGTCGATCCGCATATCGGCCTGCTTCATCGCGGCACCGAGAAGCTGATCGAAACCAAGACCTATCTGCAGGCTGTTCCCTACTTCGACCGGCTCGACTACGTCGCGCCGATGAACCAGGAGCACGCATTCGCCTTGGCGGTGGAAAAGCTGCTGGGGATCGAAGTTCCGATCCGCGGACAGTTGATCCGGGTTCTGTATTCCGAAATCGGACGCATTCTCAATCACCTGCTCAACGTTACGACGCAGGCCATGGACTGCGGCGCGCTGACGCCGCCGCTCTGGGGCTTCGAAGAGCGCGAGAAGCTGATGGTGTTCTACGAGCGTGCCTCGGGCGCGCGCATGCATGCGGCCTATTTCCGTCCGGGCGGTGTTCATCAGGATCTGCCGCCGGAGCTGGTGGACGATATCGACAAGTGGTGCGACCAGTTTCCCGCCCGGCTTGCCGACATTGACGAGCTTCTGACTGGCAACCGCATCTTCAAGCAGCGCAACGTCGATATCGGTGTCGTGTCGCTGGAAGACGCCTGGGCCTGGGGATTCTCCGGCGTCATGGTCCGCGGCTCGGGTGCGGCATGGGACCTGCGCAAGTCGCAGCCCTACGAATGTTATGCCGATTTCGACTTCGACGTTCCCGTCGGCCTGAACGGCGACTGTTACGACCGCTATCTCGTCCGCATGGAGGAGATGCGTCAGTCCGTCAGGATCATGAAGCAGGCGATCGCGCGCTTGAAGGGCGAGGCGAGGAACGGTCCGGTATCCTCGCTCGACGGCAAGGTCGTGCCGCCGAAGCGTGGCGAGATGAAGCGGTCGATGGAAGCGCTGATCCACCACTTCAAGCTCTACACTGAGGGCTACCACGTTCCGGCAGGTGAGGTTTATGCTTCGGTCGAGGCGCCGAAGGGCGAGTTCGGCGTCTATCTCGTCTCCGACGGCTCCAACAAGCCGTACCGCTGCAAGATTCGCGCTCCGGGTTACGCCCATCTCTCAGCCATGGACTTCCTCGGTCGCGGTCACATGCTCGCCGACATGGCGGCACTGATCGGCTCGCTCGACATCGTGTTCGGAGAGGTGGACCGGTAATGCGCCGCGGTGTGTTGACGCTCGCTCTTCTGGCCTTTGCTCCGGGCGTCTTCGCCCAGGATGCAGCGGTTTCGTCGCAGGGCTCGTCGACAACCATGGCGGAACTCATCAAGCAGGGATACGAGATCAAGGCGGCCGTGCCGAACGGTTCGAAGTTCATCGTGTTCCTGCAGAAAGAGAACTCGGCCTATGCCTGTGAATTCGCTTCCTTGCAGAATTCCAGGTGTGGATCCATAAACTGAGACAAGGCGTGAGGAAGAATGTCCGTTCGTCGACTAGCCGAAGATCGCGTCCAGCCCGCCAGCTTCTCCTTTAACGAGGAGAATGCGGCCTGGGCCGAGAAGACCATTCGCAAATATCCTGAAGGCCGCCAGCAATCGGCGGTCATCCCGCTTCTGATGCGGGCGCAGGAACAGGAAGGATGGGTGACGCGTGCGGCGATCGAATACGTCGCCGACATGCTCGCGATGCCCTATATCCGCGTGCTTGAAGTGGCGACCTTCTACACCCAGTTCCAACTGAAACCGGTCGGCACCCGCGCCCACATCCAGGTCTGCGGCACGACGCCCTGCATGCTGCGCGGCGCCGAGGGGCTGATCGAGGTCTGCAAGCACAAGATCCACCACGATCCCTTCGAGCTCAATGCCGACGGCACGCTGTCGTGGGAAGAGGTCGAGTGTCAGGGCGCCTGCGTCAACGCGCCGATGGTGATGATCTTCAAGGATTCCTACGAAGACCTGACGCCGGCACAGCTCGAAGACATCATCGACCGCTTCGAGGCGGGCAGGGGTGCCGAGGTGAAGCCGGGCCCGCAGACCGACCGCATCTATTCGGCGCCGGCCGGTGGTCCGACCGCGCTGGTCGACGCGACCTCAGGCAAGAGGACGACGGCAAAGGCGCCGCCCGCCGGCGAAGAGACCGTCCACGTTCCGCCGGCCAATGCCGGCCGGCCCGACAGTTCGGCGGACGAGACCAATCCCGCCGTCCGCTCGCCGGCCAACGGCAAGACCGCCGTTCCGGGCGGCCCGGAAGTGAAGCCGGCCCGCAAGCGTGCGACGCCTGCGAGCGACGAAATCAAGGAAGTCATCTCCGAGACCGCCGCGGCCGATGCCGCCGGCAAGGGACCGGTCGACGCGAGCGCGCGGGACGACAAGAACCGTCCCGCCGGGATCGAGAAGCCGGCCACCCCGGACGACCTGAAGATGATCTCCGGCGTCGGTCCTAAGATCGAAGCCATTCTCCACGAGCTCGGCATCTATACTTTCGCGCAGATCGCTGCCTGGAAGAAGGCCGAACGCGAATGGGTCGACGGCTATCTGAAGTTCGGCGGCCGCATCGAGCGGGACGACTGGGTCAAGCAGGCCAAGGCGCTCGCCAAGGGCGGCGAGGCCGAATACATCAAGGTCTTCGGCAAGAAGCCGCGGTAAGAGGTTAGAATATGTTGAAGGATCAGGATCGCATCTTTACCAACATCTACGGCCTCAAGGACAAGTCCCTGAAGGGCGCCATGAGCCGTGGCCATTGGGATGGAACCAAGCAGCTGCTCGAAAAGGGCCGTGACTGGATCATCAACGAGGTGAAGGCGTCCGGCCTGCGCGGCCGCGGCGGTGCGGGCTTCCCGACCGGCCTCAAGTGGTCGTTCATGCCGAAGGAATCCGACGGTCGTCCGCATTACCTCGTCGTAAACGCCGACGAATCCGAGCCCGGCACCTGCAAGGACCGCGATATCCTGCGCCACGATCCGCACACGCTGATCGAAGGCTGTGTGATTGCATCCTTCGCCATGGGCGCCCATCATGCCTTCATCTACGTGCGCGGCGAGTTCATGCGCGAACGTGAAGCCCTCCAGGCCGCTATCGATGAGTGCTACGAATACGGCCTGCTCGGCAAGAACAACAAGCTCGGCTATGACATCGACATCATCGTGCATCACGGTGCCGGTGCCTATATCTGCGGCGAGGAAACCGCGCTGCTCGAAAGCCTTGAGGGCAAGAAGGGCCAGCCGCGCCTGAAGCCGCCGTTCCCGGCGAATATGGGGCTCTATGGCTGCCCGACGACGGTCAACAACGTCGAGTCGATCGCCGTGACCCCGACGATCTTGCGTCGCGGCGCCGGCTGGTTCTCCAGCTTCGGCCGTCCGAACAATGTCGGCACCAAGCTTTTCATGATCTCGGGCCACGTCAACACGCCCTGCACGGTCGAAGAGAGCATGGGCATCACCTTCCGCGAAATGATCGAGAAGCACGCCGGCGGTATCCGCGGCGGCTGGGACAATCTCCTGGCGGTCATCCCCGGCGGCGCATCCTGCCCGGTCGTTAAGGCCGAAGACATGATGGACGTCGTTCTCGACTTCGACGGTCTACGCGAGGTCAAGTCGTCTTTCGGTACCGGCGGCATGATCGTCATGGACAAGTCGACCGACATCATCAAGGCCATCTGGCGCATCTCGGCATTCTTCAAGCACGAGAGTTGCGGCCAGTGCACGCCTTGCCGCGAAGGCACCGGCTGGATGATGCGGGTCATGGAGCGCATGGTGAAGGGCAATGCCCAGAAACGCGAGATCGACATGCTGTTCCAGGTAACGAAGCAGATCGAGGGCCACACAATCTGTGCACTCGGCGATGCCGCGGCATGGCCGATCCAGGGCCTCATCCGTAATTTCCGGCCCGAAATCGAGGCGCGGATCGATCAGTATACACGCAATGCCATGGCGCACGGCGTCGTGCTGGAAGCGGCCGAGTAAGGACAACCGGACGATGGCGAAGGCAAAGGACCAGACACGGGAGGGAGTTGCGGCGAAGCCGGTCGACTTCGGCCGTGCGTCCGATGCCGCGCCGGAAGCGGCCGGTCTGCCGTTGCACCCGCTGATGGCGCATCCCGCCGCAGCGCTTGCCGCGATGACGGCGGTCGGCTTCGGTTTCGCGACCCAGATGGCGAGCATCTTCCTCGGTTCGCTGCAGGGGGCGCTGGAGGCGACCGAGAAGCTCGCCCGCAAGGTCGACGACGAGAGGGCGCAGGATAAGCGTCCGGCACCGCCATCTGACTCGGTAGCGAAGACGGCCACGCGGAAACCCGCCGCAAAGGTGAAGCGTGCGGCCAAGGTACCGGCTGCGAAGACGCCGGTTGCCAAGGCGGCTCCGGCGAAATCGATGAAGGCGACGCCGGTCGTCGCAGCGCCTGTTGCTTCGAAAGCAGCAACGCCGAAGCCCGCGAAGGCGGCTTCCAGGGGACGCGGCAAGGCCGACGACCTGAAGAAGATTTCCGGCATCGGGCCGAAGCTCGAGCAGGTTCTGAACGGCGTGGGCGTCACCCGTTTTGCCGACATCGCCGGCTGGAGCGACAAAGATGTGGCGCGCATTGATGCCGAGATCGGTCTCGACGGCCGCATCGTCCGCGACGGTTGGGTGGCGCAGGCGAAGGCACTGAAGGAGGGCGGGGCGTGACGCAGCACCTCGCCGAACTCAACATTGCGCGTCTGCGCTATCCGCTGGAGGACCCGCGGGTTGCGGCCTTCGTCAAGGCGCTCGATCTCGTCAACGGTATTGCCGAGCGGTCGGAAGGCTTCGTCTGGCGGCTGAAGGACGAGAGCGGCAACGCGACCGCGATCGATGGTTTCGACGATCCGCTGGTGATCGTCAACATGAGTGTCTGGCGCGACGTCGCGTCATTCGAGAACTTCGTATGGAAGACCGTTCACCGGCAGTTCTATGCCCGCCGCGCGGAATGGTTCGAGATCATGGAAAAGCAGCATTTCGTCATGTGGCATGTCGCTGCGGGAGAGATCCCCACGGTGGCCGCGGCGAAAGAGCGGCTCGACGAATTGAACAAGCACGGCAACAGCGACAGGGCTTTCGGCTGGTCGCACTTGCCGGAGGTGAAACTCTGGCAACATGCGCGGTGTGCGTGAGACAGGAAGGCGAATATGGCAAAGCTGAAAGTCGACGGTAAAGAGATCGAAGTTCCGGATCATTTCACGCTGTTGCAGGCGTGCGAGGAAGCCGGCGCCGAAGTCCCGCGCTTTTGTTTTCACGAGCGGCTGTCGGTCGCCGGCAATTGCCGCATGTGTCTCGTGGAAGTGAAGGGCGGCCCGCCGAAGCCGGCGGCCTCCTGCGCCATGGGTGTGCGCGATATCCGCGGCGGCCCGAACGGCGAACTGCCGGAAGTCTTCACCAACACGCCGATGGTCAAGAAGGCCCGCGAAGGCGTGATGGAATTCCTGCTGATCAACCATCCGCTGGATTGCCCGATCTGCGACCAGGGCGGCGAATGCGACCTCCAGGACCAGGCGATGGCCTTCGGCGTCGACAGCTCGCGCTATTCGGAAAACAAGCGCGCCGTCGAGGACAAGTATATCGGCCCGCTCGTCAAGACTGTGATGAACCGCTGCATCCACTGCACGCGTTGCGTCCGCTTCACGACGGAAGTCGCCGGCATTGCCGAGCTCGGCCTGATCGGCCGCGGCGAGGATGCCGAGATCACCACCTATCTCGAGCAGGCGATGACCTCCGAGCTGCAGGGTAACGTCATCGACCTCTGCCCGGTCGGCGCGCTGACATCGAAGCCGTTTGCGTTCACCGCCCGCCCGTGGGAGCTCGGCAAGACCGAATCGATCGACGTCATGGACGCCGTCGGCTCGGCCATCCGCGTCGATACCCGCGGTCGCGAAGTCATGCGCATCATGCCGCGCGTCAACGAGGCGATCAACGAAGAGTGGATTTCCGACAAGAGCCGCTTCATCTGGGACGGCCTGAAGACGCAGCGCCTCGACCGGCCCTATGTCCGCCGTGACGGCCGCCTGCAGCCGGCGAGCTGGAGCGAGGCATTCGCGGCCGTCAAGGCCGCCGTTGCCGCGACCTCGGGCGACAAGATCGGCGCGATTGCCGGCGACCTCGCCTCCGTCGAGGAAATGTACGCGCTGAAGGAACTCGTTTCCGCACTCGGCTCGACCAATATCGACTGCCGTCAGGACGGCGCCGCCCTCGATCCGTCGCTTGGCCGCTCGACCTACATCTTCAATCCGACGATCGAGGGCATCGAGTCCGCTGACGCGCTGCTCATCGTCGGCGCCAATCCGCGCTTCGAAGCGGCCGTCCTCAACGCCCGCATCCGCAAGCGGTGGCGCCGCGGCGGCTTCCCGATCGGTGTGATCGGCGAAGGCGGTGAACTGCGCTACCAGTACGACTACCTCGGCGCTGGCTCTGAGACGCTCGCCGACCTCGTCGCCGGCAAGGGCGCCTTCGTCGACGTGCTGAAGAATGCCAAGGCCCCGATGATCATCGTAGGGCAGGGGGCTCTCGCCGGTGAAGACGGCGCGGCCGTCCTCGCGAACGTTGCCAAGCTCGCGGTCGCCGTCGGAGCCGTCTCGCCGGAATGGAACGGCCTCGCCGTCCTGCACACTGCTGCCGCCCGCGTCGGTGGCCTCGACCTCGGCTTCGTGCCGGGTGCGAACGGTGCGTCGGCCCGTGCGATGCTGGGCTCGATGGACGTGCTCTTCCTTCTTGGGGCCGACGAGCTCGACTTCGGCAAGAAGGGGCAGACGTTCACCGTCTATATCGGTAGCCACGGCGATGCCGGTGCGCACAGCGCGGACGTCATTCTGCCGGGTGCCGCCTATACGGAAAAGTCCGGCACCTGGGTTAACACCGAAGGCCGCGTCCAGATGGGTAACCGCGCCGGCTTCGCGCCGGGCGAGGCCCGCGAGGACTGGGCGATCATCCGCGCGCTTTCCGACGTGCTCGGAAAGAAGCTGCCGTTTGATTCGCTGCAGGCTCTTCGCGCCAGGCTCTATGCCGCTTACCCGCACTTCGCCGAGATCGACGAGATCGCAGCAGGTTCGGGTGACGAAATTGCCGCGCTTGCGAAAAAAGCCGGGCAGATGACCAAATCCGGGTTTGCGTCGCCGATCAAAGACTTCTATTTGACGAACCCGATCGCGCGTGCTTCGGCCGTGATGGCCGAATGCTCGGCATTGGCCCGCAACAATTTCAAGGCTGCGGCAGAGTAAGGGCAGGGGAACATGGACTCTTTCGTTTCAACCTATGTCTGGCCGGCGGCCATCATGATCGCCCAGTCGCTGCTGCTGCTGGTCGCCCTGCTGCTATTCATCGCCTATGTCCTGCTTGCCGACCGCAAGATCTGGGCGGCCGTGCAGATGCGCCGCGGTCCGAACGTCGTCGGCCCGTGGGGGCTCTTCCAGTCCTTCGCCGACCTGCTGAAATTCGTCTTCAAGGAACCGGTCATTCCGGCCGGTGCCAATAAGGGCGTCTTCCTGCTTGCACCGCTCGTCGCGGTGATGCTGGCACTCGCTACATGGGCGGTCGTGCCGCTCGCCGACGGCTGGGTAATCGCCAACATCAATGTCGGCATTCTCTACGTTTTCGCGATCTCTTCGCTCGAGGTCTACGGCATCATCATGGGCGGCTGGGCTTCGAACTCGAAGTACCCGTTCCTCGGCGCGCTGCGTTCGGCAGCGCAAATGGTGTCCTATGAAGTCTCGATCGGCTTCGTGATCGTCACCGTGCTGCTCTGCGTAGGCTCGCTCAATCTCTCGGACATCGTCTACGCCCAGAAGGACGGTATTGGCACCATGCTCGGCATGCCGAGCTCCTTCCTCGACTGGCACTGGCTGGCACTGTTCCCGATGTTCATCGTCTTCTTCATCTCGGCGCTCGCCGAGACGAACCGCCCGCCCTTCGACCTGCCGGAAGCGGAATCGGAACTGGTCGCCGGCTTCATGGTCGAATACGGCTCGACCCCGTACATGATGTTCATGCTCGGTGAATATGCCGCTATCGTGCTGATGTGTGCGCTCACCACCATACTGTTCCTCGGTGGCTGGCTGCCGCCGGTCGACATCGCTGTCCTTAACTGGGTGCCCGGCATCGTCTGGTTCGTCCTCAAGGCGTCGATGGTGTTCTTCATGTTCGCGATGGTGAAGGCCTTTGTGCCGCGCTACCGCTACGACCAACTGATGCGTCTCGGCTGGAAGGTCTTCCTGCCGCTCTCGCTCGCCATGGTCGTCATCGTTGCATTCGTGCTGAAGCTGATGGGATGGGCATGATGATGTCCGTTCCGTCCCTCGGCAGATTTGGAGGTTAAGATGGCTGGTCTCTCCCAGGCTATCAATTCCCTGTTCCTGAAGGAGTTCGTCGGCGCCTTCTTCCTGTCGATGCGCTACTTCTTTGCGCCCAAGGCCACGATCAACTATCCCTTCGAGAAGGGGCCGCTGTCGCCGCGCTTCCGTGGTGAGCATGCGCTGCGCCGCTACCCGAACGGCGAAGAACGCTGCATCGCCTGCAAGCTCTGCGAGGCGATCTGTCCGGCCCAGGCGATCACCATCGAGGCCGGCCCGCGCCGCAACGACGGCACCCGCCGCACGGTTCGCTACGACATCGACATGGTGAAGTGCATCTATTGCGGTTTCTGTCAGGAAGCCTGCCCGGTCGAGGCGATTGTCGAGGGGCCGAATTTCGAGTTCGCCACCGAGACGCGCGAAGAACTTTATTTCGACAAGGCGCGGCTTCTCGACAACGGCGATCGCTGGGAACGGGAAATCGCGCGCAACATCGCGCTGGATGCTCCGTACCGCTGATCGGCGGGCGACATCGACCGAAGGCGGCGCCGGCAAGCGGGGCCGCCGCGGCACATGAGTTTTGAACAGGGGCGTCCAGCCGGTAGGGGATTACCGGCAGCGGCCCATCGGACGGCGGCGCGGACGCGCGTCCCGGGGAAGATGAAAAGGCACCAACATGGGTCTTCAGGCTCTTTTTTTCTATCTCTTTGCCTTTGTCGCCGTGGCTTCGGCGTTCATGGTGATCTCGGCTCGGAACCCGGTCCACTCGGTTCTGTTCCTCATCCTCACCTTCGTTAACGCCGCCGGCCTGTTCCTCCTGACGGGCGCGGAATTCCTGGCGATGATCCTGCTGGTCGTTTATGTCGGCGCCGTGGCTGTGCTCTTCCTCTTCGTCGTGATGATGCTCGACATCGACTTCGCCGAGCTCAGGTCCGGCGCGCTGAAATATGCGCCGATCGCCACACTCATCGGTGTCGTGGTGGCGGCGGAACTGGTGCTCGTCATCGGCGGCAGCGTCATCTCGCCGGAAGCGATGAACGCGGTGACCATGCCGATCCCGGCACTTGCCGAACGCCAGAATACCGCAGCCCTCGGCGATGTGCTCTATACGAATTACGTCTACTTCTTCCAGATCGCCGGCCTGGTGCTGCTGGTGGCGATGATCGGCGCAATCGTGCTGACGCTGCGCCACCGCACCAACATCAAGCGGCAGGATATTTCCAGACAGGTTGCCCGCACGCCCGCGACCGCCGTCAAGGTGGTCAAGGTCAAGCCGGGGCAGGGTGTCTGAGGCAGCACGAGGTCAAGGAACAGAAAACATGGAAATCGGTCTTTCCCATTACCTGACGGTCAGTGCCATTCTCTTCGCCCTCGGCGTGTTCGGCATTTTCCTGAACCGCAAGAACGTCATCATCATCCTCATGTCGATCGAGCTGATCCTGCTCGCCGTCAACGTGAACATGGTGGCGTTCTCCGCCTTCCTCAACGACATGGTCGGCCAGGTCTTTGCCCTGTTCATCCTGACCGTCGCTGCGGCAGAAGCGGCGATCGGTCTTGCTATTCTCGTTGTCTTCTACCGCAACCGCGGCTCCATCGCCGTCGAAGACATCAATATGATGAAGGGCTGATAAAGCTATGATTTTGTATAAGGCTATCGTCTTTCTTCCGCTGATCGGCGCGCTGATCGCCGGCCTGTTCGGTCGCCAGATCGGCGCCAAGGCCTCCGAATACATCACCAGCGGCCTGATGATCGTCACGGCGGTTCTGTCGTGGATCGTCTTCGTCAACGTCGGTTTCGGCGAGGGGCACGAGGTCATCAAGGTCTCCGTGCTGCGCTGGATCCAGTCCGGCGGCATCGACGTCGAATGGTCGCTGCGGATCGACACGCTGACCGCCGTCATGCTGGTCGTCGTCAACAGCGTCTCGACGCTGGTCCACATCTACTCGATCGGCTACATGCACCACGATCCGGACCGGCCGCGCTTCTTCTCCTATCTGTCGCTGTTCACCTTCGCCATGCTGATGCTGGTGACCTCCGACAACCTCTTGCAGATGTTCTTCGGCTGGGAAGGCGTCGGTCTCGCCTCGTACCTGCTCATCGGCTTCTGGTTCAAGAAGCCGTCGGCCTGCGCCGCGGCGATGAAGGCCTTCATCGTCAACCGCGTCGGTGACTTCGGCTTCATCCTCGGCATTGCCGGCATTTTCGTGCTGTTCGGCTCGATCAACTTCGAGACCATCTTCGCCGCTGCGCAGACCTATCTGCCGGCCGAAGGCGCGGAAGGCGGCGAAGCCGTCATCAACCTCTTCGGCATGAGCCTCGACAAGGCAAATGCGATGACCGCCGTCTGTCTGCTGCTGTTCATGGGCGCCATGGGCAAGTCGGCGCAGTTCCTGCTGCACACCTGGCTGCCGGACGCGATGGAAGGTCCGACCCCGGTTTCGGCGCTCATCCATGCCGCAACCATGGTCACCGCCGGCGTCTTCCTCGTCGCCCGCATGTCGCCGCTCTTCGAACTCTCGCCGGATGCGCTGACCTTCGTCACGCTGATCGGTGCGATCACCGCCTTCTTCGCGGCGACCGTCGGTCTGGTGCAGAACGACATCAAGCGCGTCATCGCCTATTCGACCTGCTCGCAGCTCGGCTATATGTTCGTGGCGCTGGGCGTCGGAGCCTATGGCGCGGCGATCTTCCACCTCTTCACGCACGCCTTCTTCAAGGCACTGCTCTTCCTCGGCGCCGGCTCGGTCATCCATGCCGTCGACGGCGAACAGGACATGCGCTACATGGGCGGCCTCAGGAAGCACATTCCGCTCACCTTCTGGGCGATGACCATCGGTACGCTGGCGCTGACCGGCGTCGGCGTCCCCGGAACCATGTTCGGTTTCGCCGGCTTCTTCTCCAAGGACGTCATCATCGAGTCGGCCTATGCCTCGCATTCGGCAGTCTCGGGCTTCGCCTTCACGCTGCTCGTCATCGCGGCGCTGTTCACGAGCTTCTATTCGTGGCGCCTTGCCTTCCTCACCTTCTTCGGCAAGCCGCGGGCATCCGCCGACGTCATGCACCACGTGCATGAATCGCCAATGGTGATGCTCGCTCCGCTCGCGCTGCTGGCGCTCGGTGCGGTCTTCGCCGGTGTTCTCTTCGAAGGCTACTTCTTCGGCCACGAATACGGCGAGTTCTGGAAGGGCGCGCTCTTTACCCTGCCGGAAAACGAGATCCTCGAACAGTTCCACGGCGTTCCGACCTGGGTGAAGTGGAGCCCGTTCGTTGCGATGCTGACCGGTTTCGTGACGGCCTGGTACATGTACATCAAGTCGCCCTCGACCCCGAAGGTTCTGGCCGAGCAGCACCGCGTGCTCTACCAGTTCCTGCTCAACAAGTGGTACTTCGACGAACTCTACGATCTTCTCTTCGTCCGCTCGGCCAAGGCCCTCGGCCGGTTCCTGTGGAAGAAGGGTGACGTCGGCGTCATCGACACCTACGGCCCGAACGGCGTCGCCGCGGCCGTGGTCGACGTGACCCAGAAGGTCGTACGCCTGCAGTCTGGCTACCTCTACCACTATGCCTTCGCGATGCTGATCGGCGTTGCGGCCCTCATTACCTGGATGATGCTCGGGAGTTCCTTCTGATGACCGATTGGCCCATTCTTTCAACGGTCACCTTCCTGCCGCTGGTCGGCGTGGCGCTTCTCCTGCTGACCCGGGAGGATACGGCACTCGGCCGCCGCAATATCCGCAACGTGGCGCTGCTGACGACGGTCTTTACCTTCGTCGTGTCGCTCTTCATCTGGATCGGCTTCGACAATTCGAACCCCGGCTTCCAGATGGTGGAAAAGCATGCCTGGCTAGGAACCGGTATCTCGTATCACGTCGGCGTCGACGGCATCTCGATGCTGTTCGTCATCCTGACGACCCTACTCATGCCCTTCTGCATCCTCGCGAGCTGGGTCTCGATCGAGAAGCGCCTGAAGGACTACATGATCGCCTTCCTGCTCCTCGAAACCCTGATGATCGGGGTATTCGTGGCGCTCGACATCGTGCTGTTCTACGTCTACTTCGAGGCCGGCCTCATCCCGATGTTCATCATCATCGGCGTCTGGGGCGGCAAGGATCGCGTCTACGCGTCCTACAAGTTCTTCCTCTACACGCTCGCCGGCTCGGTGCTGATGCTGATCGCCATCATGGCGATGTATTGGGATGCCGGCACGACCGACATCACCCAGCTTCTCGCGCACAAGTTCCCGGCGCAGATGCAGACCTGGCTATGGCTCGCCTTCTTCGCCTCCTTCGCGGTGAAGATGCCGATGTGGCCGGTCCACACCTGGCTGCCCGATGCGCACGTGCAGGCCCCGACGGCCGGTTCGATGATCCTGGCGGGCATCCTCCTGAAGCTCGGCGGCTACGGTCTCCTGCGCTTCTCGCTGCCGATGTTCCCGCTGGCGTCCGACTATTTCGCGCCGCTCGTCTACACCATGTCCGTGATTGCGATCATCTACACCTCGCTGGTGGCGATGATGCA
The DNA here is from genome assembly GCF_048159625.1 of Ciceribacter azotifigens. NCBI lineage: Bacteria > Pseudomonadati > Pseudomonadota > Alphaproteobacteria > Hyphomicrobiales > Rhizobiaceae > Ciceribacter > Ciceribacter azotifigens. The sequence continues at coordinate 366,594 of NZ_JBLQTA010000002.1, forward strand.
GGAGGACATGAAGAAGCTGATCGCATACTCGTCGATTGCGCACATGGGCTATGTGACCATGGGCACCTTCGCCGCCAACATGCAGGGCGTGCAGGGTGCAATCTTCCAGATGCTGAGCCACGGCTTCGTGTCGGCCGCTCTCTTCTTCTGCGTCGGCGTCATCTACGACCGACTGCACACCCGCGACATCGCGGCCTATGGTGGGCTGGTGAACAACATGCCGAAATACGCCGTCGCCTTCATGGTCTTCACCATGGCGAATGTCGGCCTTCCGGGCACGTCCGGCTTCATCGGCGAGTTCCTGACCCTGATCGGCGTCTTCCGCGCCAACACGTGGGTTGCGCTCTTCGCGGCGACCGGCGTCATCCTGTCGGCCGCTTACGCGCTCTGGCTCTATCGCCGGGTGGTCTTTGGCGCGCTCGAGAAGGAGAGCCTGAAGGCGATGCTCGACCTCTCGCTCCGCGAGAAGCTCATTCTCTATCCGCTGATTGCGCTCACCATCTTCTTCGGCGTCTATCCGGCTCCGATCTTCGATGCCACGGCCGCCTCGGTCGAGCTTCTGGTGAACAACTACTCGGCAGCATTGCAGGCAGCGCAGGACGTTGCGCTCACGGTGAATTGACGACAGGACCCTTTGGACATGAACGCTGAAACACTCGTTGCAAGCCTGCATCTCGTCACACCGGAACTGATCCTCGCGGTCGGGGCCCTGGTGCTGCTGATGGTTGGCGTATTCTCCGGCGACAAGTCCACGCCGACGGTGACTGGACTTGCCGTGGCGCTGCTGATCGCCTCTGGCCTGTGGATGGTGCTCATACCCGCAGAAGGTTCGGCCTTCGGCGGAGCCTATGTGGCGGACGGTTATGCCCGCTTCATGAAGATCCTCGCGCTGATCGGTTCGGTGACGGCGATGATCATGGCGGTCGGCCATGCCCGCTTCGAACATCTCGACAGGTTCGAGTTCCCGGTCCTCCTGGTGCTGGCGACGCTCGGCATCATGCTGATGATCTCGGCGAACGATCTCATCTCGCTCTATCTCTCGCTGGAACTGCAGTCGCTGGCGCTCTATGTCGTCGCTGCGATCAACCGTGACAGCCTGCGCTCCACGGAAGCGGGCCTGAAGTACTTCGTCCTCGGCGCGCTGTCCTCGGGCATGCTGCTCTACGGCATGTCGCTCGTCTACGGCTTTACCGGCAACACCGGCTTCGACGAGATCGCCAAGGTGCTGATGGCGGGCAAGCCGCAGCTCGGCCTGATCTTCGGTCTCGTCTTCATCCTCGCCGGCCTCGCGTTCAAGATTTCCGCCGTTCCGTTCCACATGTGGACGCCGGACGTCTATGAAGGCGCGCCGACACCGGTCACCGCCTTCCTCGCCGCCGCCCCGAAAATCGGTGCGATGGCGATCTTCGTCCGCCTCGTCATCGGCGCCTTCCAGCCGATCTTCGTCGAATGGCAGCAGGTCGTCGTCTTCATCTCGCTCGCCTCGATGCTGCTGGGTTCGTTCGCCGCGATCGGCCAGCGCAACATCAAGCGACTGATGGCCTATTCCTCGATCGGTCACATGGGCTATGCGCTCGTCGGTCTTGCCGCCGGCTCCAAGACGGGTGTCACGGGCGTCATCATCTACTTGGCGATCTACCTCATCACCACGCTCGGCACCTTCGCCTGCATCATGGCGATGCGCGTCAAGGAAGGCGGCAATGTCGAGAACGTTGACGACCTCGCCGGCCTTTCCACGACCAAGCCGTTCATGGCCGTGGTGCTGAGTGCGCTGATGTTCTCGCTCGCCGGCATCCCGCCGCTCGCAGGCTTCTTCGCGAAGTACTTCGTCTTCGTCGCAGCGGTCGAGGCGCAGCTCTACGGTCTCGCCGTCATCGGCGTGCTCTCCTCGGTGGTCGGTGCCTACTACTACCTGCGCGTCGTGAAGGTCATGTGGTTCGATGACGCGAAGGTCGAGTTCACCCGCATCGCCGGCGAACTTCGCCTGGTCTTCGGTCTGTCGGGTCTCTTCGTCGTCGGCTATCTGCTGGTCGGCGGTCCGCTCGACGTCATGGCCGAGGCCGCAGCCAAGACCCTCTTCTATTGAGCGGGCGCGGCACGTGCCGCCGGTTGTCGGTCGACGACTTTCGGCACGAGGCGCATCGCGTTCTCGCCTCCACCAACAGTGAATGTCTCGCCCGCGCTCGCGCGGGCGATTCCGGTTTTCTGTGGCTGACGGCGGACAGCCAGACTGGCGGTCGTGGCCGCCGCGGCAGGGCATGGGTCTCCGAGCCGGGAAACCTCTACGCCTCGCTGCTTCTCATCGATGCGGCGCCGATGGAGCATATCTCCTCCCTGCCGCTTGCAGTTGCCCTTGCCGTGCATGACGCGATCCGCGCCGTGCTGCCGACGGATGCACCGCCGCTCGAGATCAAGTGGCCGAACGACATCCTGATCGGCCGGGCGAAGACCTGCGGCATCCTTCTGGAAGCGGAGGCGCTGCCCGACGGGCGCCATGCGATCGCGATCGGGATCGGCATCAACATCGTCCGGAAGCCGGAGGGCACGGCCTATCCCGTCACCTCGCTTGTCGAGCACGGCGTGTCGGCTTCGCCGGAAGAACTCTTCGCAAGACTGTTCTCGTCCATGGCCGAGGTGCTGAACCTCTGGGACGCAGGACGGGGGACGGCGGCGGTCGTCGAACGCTGGCGCCGGCACGCCTGCGGCATAGGCGAAAAAATAACGGTCAACCTGCCGGACCGGTCGATTTCCGGTTACTTTGCAGGAATTGATGATAAAGGCTATCTCCTGCTCGATCGCGGCCCGGAAGGGCAGATGGCGATCGCGGCCGGTGATGTGTTCTTTGGTTGAACTGGTACAAGGAAAGAATGGCAAAGAAAGAAGAATTGGTGTTCCTGCCGCTCGGCGGCGTCGGCGAGATCGGTATGAACCTCGCACTATACGGCTATGGAACGCCGTCGAACCGCCAATGGATCATGGTCGACTGCGGGGTGACCTTCCCTGGGCCGGACCTGCCGGGCGTCGACCTCGTGCTTCCCGACATCCGCTTCATCGAGGCGGAGAAGCGCAATCTCAAGGCCATCATCATCACTCATGCCCATGAGGACCACTACGGCGGCCTGAACGACGTCTGGCCGGGTCTCAACGTGCCGGTCTATGCCTCGGCCTTCACCGCCGGGATGCTGGAAGCCAAGCGCGACTACGAGGGCGGACGCGCCGACATTCCGGTGACGCCGTTCAAGGCTGGCGACCGGATCAATGTCGGTCCGTTCAGCATCGAGGCGGTCGGCGTCAATCATTCAATTCCGGAACCGATGTCGCTGGTGATCCGCACGCCGCTCGGCAATGTGATCCACACCGGCGACTGGAAGATCGACCATGCGCCGTCGCTCGGACCGCTGACCGACGAGACGCGCTTCCGCGAACTCGGCGACGAGGGTGTGCTGGCGCTGATGTGCGACAGCACCAATGCCATGCGCGACGGCGTATCGCCGTCCGAGCAGCAGGTGTCCGACGGCCTGCGCCAGATCATCGAAACGGCGGAAGGCCGCGTCGCGATCACCACCTTCTCGTCGAATGTCGGGCGCATCCGCTCGATTGCGCAGGCTGCGGAAGCCGCGGGCCGCGAGGTTCTGCTGCTCGGCAGTTCGTTGAAGCGCGTCGTCGCCGTCGCAGCTGACATCGGACTGATGGAAGGCGTGAAGCCCTTCATCGCCGAGGACGAGTTCGGCTACATCCCGCGTGACAAGGTGGTCGTCATCCTGACCGGCAGCCAGGGCGAGCCGCGGGCGGCGCTCGCCAGGATCGCCCGTGACGAAATGCGCAATGTCGCATTCGCCGCCGGTGACACGATCGTATTTTCCTCGCGCACGATCCCGGGCAACGAGAAGGCGATCCAGGACATCAAGAACGGCCTGGTCGACCAGGGCCTCCACATCGTCACCGACAGCGAGGCGCTGGTTCATGTCTCCGGCCATCCGCGGCGTAACGAGCTTCTGCAGATGTACGAATGGACCCGGCCGCAGATGGTCGTGCCGGTGCATGGCGAGGCCGCGCATCTGACGGCGCAGGCCGAGCTCGCGCTGCAGGCCGGCGTCAAGAGCGTTCCGAAGGTGCGCAACGGCGACATCCTGCGCCTGGCGCCAGGGCCGGCTGAAGTCATCGACCAGGCGCCGTTCGGCCGCGTCTACAAGGACGGCAAGCTCGTCGGCGACTTCGAGGAGATGGGGATCGACGAACGCCGCAAGCTCTCCTATGTCGGTCATGTGTCCGTCAACGTGCTGCTCGACAGCCGTTACGACTTTCTCGGCGATCCGGACGTCGTCGCCTACGGGTTGCCCGAAGTCGACGAGGAAGGCGAGGACATGGAAGACACCCTCTATGACGCCATCCTCGGCGCGGTGGAGAGCATTCCGCGGGTGCGGCGCAAGGATCTCGATGTCGTGCGCGAGAGCATCCGTCGTGCCGTTCGTGCCGCCGCCAACGAGGCCTGGGGCAAGAAGCCGGTGGTGACCGTTTTCGTGACGAAAGTCTGAGTGACGGACGAGCGGTTCCCGTTATAGGGTCCGCCGCGTTCGCAATTTCTGTTTCGTTCGAAGGGAGTATTCCATGCTTGGACGGGTCAACCATGTCGCCATCGCCGTACCGGATCTCGAGACCGCCACGGCCTCCTATCGCGACACGCTGGGTGCTACCGTCTCGGCGCCGCAGTCCCTGCCGGAACACGGCGTCACCGTCGTCTTCGTCGAACTGCCGAACACCAAGATCGAGCTTCTCGAGCCGCTTGGCGCCGACTCGCCGATTGCGGCCTTCCTCGCAAAGAACCCCTCCGGCGGCATGCACCACATCTGCTACGAGGTGGATGACATCCTCGCCGCACGCGACCGGCTGACGGAAAAGGGTGCGCGCGTCCTCGGCGGGGGCGAACCCAAGACCGGCGCGCACGGCAAGCCGGTGCTCTTCCTTCATCCCAAGGATTTCAACGGAACGCTGATCGAGCTCGAACAGCTCTGAGCTTCCTGCCACCGCACCGTTCCGGGCGCGCACAGCGATCTCACCGATCATTGGCTCCGGGGTTTGTGCCCGCCGTCCGTTCGGCTATAAGGTGCCGACGCGGCGAGGCCGCGACTGGAAAAATGACGACGCCCGGGCAGGGTGTCCCGGAGTTCTCGACATGACGTTCGTCTCGGCCTTCGCCGTTTATTTCATCATCTGGTGGATCACCCTGTTCGCCGTTCTGCCGATCGGGATGAGGACGCAGGAGGAGGAGAAGGACGTCGTGCCCGGCAGCGTCGGGAGCGCGCCGGCCCGGTTCCGCGGTGCCCGCGTCGTTCTCCTGACGACGGCCATCTCCGCCGTCATCTACGCGGGGTGGTTCATTGCCTCGAGCTATTTCGGGATCAGTGTCGACAACTTGCCGCAGATCATGCCGCGCTTTGATTGAGACGTTTTCTGTCTCAAGGTGAACTTGACAACCCGGGAGGCGCTGCCATGCGCCTTTTCCGACTCGTTATTGGCGTGCGGAAAGCAAAAAAAAACAAGGTCGTTTGACCTTGTTTGAAAGTATCGCGTGATCCTTAACCTGTTACGGGGCAGCGAACGAGCGCGCCAAAGATCTGATCCTCCCAAGATTTAACCGCGAGTAGGGCAAGAATTTAAGCTCCTTGCCTGTTTTGTGGGCTCACGCTAGCCCAAACTTTGAACGTTGTCACGTCCATTTTTTGTATTTTTGCTACAGTCCGCGAAAAAATTCGATGATGCCCAAATGTCGCAGGCCGGGTCGTCGGAATCGGGTCCGAAGCGCGTGCAAACGCCGGGCGGGCAGGCGATCTGGCGCGTGCGGGCTTCGACCGGCAAGCGCGTCGGACGGCAGGCGGGTTGCGGGTTTTCATCCCCTGCGGAAACAGCTATGAACGCAGCCACACCAACCGTTGCCACGGCTGATTCCGCGAAAATGCGCGGGCGCCATTACCTGTCTGGAATTCGTCATGCGTCTGTCACGCTACTTCATGCCCATCCTCAAGGAAAATCCCAAGGAAGCGGAGATCGTTTCGCACCGCCTGATGCTGCGTGCCGGCATGATCCGCCAGCAGAGCCAGGGGATCTATTCCTGGCTGCCGCTCGGCAAGCGCGTGCTCGACAAGGTCAACAAGATCATCCGCGAGGAGCAGAACCGCGCCGGCGCCATCGAGATCCTGATGCCGACGCTGCAGTCGGCGGAGCTCTGGCAGGAGAGCGGCCGTTATGATGACTACGGCAAGGAGATGCTGCGCATCAAGGACCGGCAGGACCGTCCGATGCTCTACGGCCCGACCAACGAGGAGATGGTCACCGACATCTTCCGTTCCTACGTCAAGTCCTACAAGGACCTGCCGCTGAACCTCTATCATATCCAGCTCAAGTTCCGCGACGAGATCCGTCCGCGCTTCGGCACCATGCGCTCGCGCGAGTTCATGATGAAGGACGCCTATTCCTTCGACCTCACCATGGAAGCGGCGGTGCATTCCTACAACAAAATGTTCGCGGCCTATCTGCGCACCTTCGACCGGCTCGGGCTCCGGGCGATCCCGATGCGCGCCGATACCGGCCCGATCGGCGGCAATCACAGCCACGAATTCATCATCCTCGCCGAGACCGGCGAGTCGGAGGTCTTCTGCCACAAGGATTTCGTCGACTTCGACATTCCGGGCATCGACACTGACTTCGACGACGTCCGGGGCCTGCAGGCGATCTTCGACAAGTGGACCTCGCTCTACGCCGCGACCTCCGAAATGCATGACGAGGCAGCCTTCGCCGCCGTTCCGGAGGGCGAGCGCCTTTCCGCCCGCGGCATCGAGGTTGGCCATATTTTCTACTTCGGCACCAAGTATTCCGAACCGATGGAAGCCAAGGTTCAGGGCCCCGACGGCAAGGAGCACACCGTTCACATGGGATCCTACGGCATCGGTCCGACCCGCCTCGTTCCGGCGATCATCGAAGCCTCACACGACGACACCGGTATCATCTGGCCGGCTTCGGTCGCGCCCTTCGACGTGGTCGTGATCAACATGAAGGCCGGCGACACGGCCTGCGACGCCACCTGCGATGCGATCTATGCTGCGCTTTCGAACGCCGGCAAGGACGTCCTGCTCGACGATACCGACGACCGCGCCGGTACCAAGTTCGCCACTGCAGACCTCATCGGCGTTCCCGTCCAGGTCATCGCCGGTCCGCGCTCCGTCGCCAATGGCGAGGTCGAGCTCAAGGACCGCAAGACCGGTGCGCGTGAAACGATGACGGTCGAGGCGGCCATCAACAAGCTGGTCGGCTGATTGCCGGTCGAGGAGGCGAGATGACAAGCGCAGTCGAAGGCCGCGAGGCGGACAAGGTCACCCCGAGCCCGTCGGCCCGGCCATTCTCGGCCTTCGAACGCATCGTCGCCTGGCGCTACCTGCGCGCCCGGCGCAAGGAAGCGTTCATCTCGGTGATCGCCGGTTTCTCCTTCGTCGGCATCATGCTCGGTGTTGCGACGCTCATCATCGTCATGGCGGTGATGAACGGTTTCCGCACCGAACTCATCTCGCGAATCCTCGGCATCAATGGCCACATGATCGTGCAGCCCGTCGACGGGCCGCTCGACAACTATGCAGAGCTTGCCGACAAGTTCTCCGGCATCGCCGGCGTGACGATGGCGCTGCCGCTCGTCGAGGGGCAGACGCTTGCGTCGGGCCGTGGCGGGGCCGGCACCGGCGCGCTGGTACGCGGTATCCGCGCCGACGACCTCACCAAACTCAAGACCGTCTCGAACAACATCCGCGCCGGCGATATGGTCGGCTTTGCCGCAGGGCAGGGAGTCCTCATCGGTTCGCGCATGGCGAACGAACTCGGGCTCACCGCCGGTGACTCCATCACGCTCGTCTCGCCCGAGGGGGACGTTACGCCGCTCGGGGTCAATCCGCGGGTGAAGTCCTATACCGTCTCCGGCATCTTCGAGATCGGCATGTCGGAATACGACGCCTCGATCATCTACATGCCGCTCGAGGAGGCGCAGCTCTATTTCAATGCCGAAGGCATCGTCCAGTCGATCGAGCTCTTCGTTACCGATCCGGACATGGTCGACGAACTGCGTCCGAAGGTCGAGGAAGCGGCCGGCCGGCAGATCTTCATCACCGACTGGCGCCAGCGCAACCAGACCTTCTTCTCGGCCCTGCAGGTCGAGCGCAACGTGATGTTCATGATCCTGACGCTGATCGTGCTCGTCGCCGCGCTCAACATCATCTCGGGCCTCATCATGCTGGTGAAGGACAAGGGAAGCGACATCGCGATCCTGCGCACCATGGGCGCGACCTCCGGCTCCATCATGCGCATCTTCTTCATGACCGGTGCGGCGATCGGCGTCACGGGCACCTTCGCCGGTGTGGCGCTGGGCGTCGTCGTCTGTCTCAACATCGAATCGATCCGCGGCTTCTTCTCCTGGGTCAGCGGCACGGTGCTCTTCGATCCTGAACTCTACTTCCTGAGCCAGCTTCCGGCGGACATGAACGTCGGCGAGACGATGTCCGTCGTCATCATGGCCCTGACGCTCTCCTTCCTGGCGACGCTCTTCCCCGCCTGGCGCGCTTCGCGGCTCGACCCCGTGCAAGCCCTCCGCTACGAATAAGGATGCCGCTTTCCATGGCCACCGACAAAGTCCTCGCGCTCACCGGGATCGATCGCAATTACGGGCAGGGCGATACACTGCTGACGATCCTCAAGGGCGCTGATTTCAGCCTCTCGCCCGGAGAGACGGTGGCACTCGTCGCGCCGTCGGGCACGGGCAAGTCGACGCTTCTGCATGTCGCGGGCCTGCTCGAACATCCCGACGCCGGCGAGGTCGTGGTCGGCGGCGAGGCCTGTTCAGCGCTATCGGAGGATCGCCGCACGGCGGTGCGACGGCGCTCGATCGGCTTCGTCTACCAGTTCCACCACCTGCTGCCCGAATTCTCCGCCCTCGAAAACATCATGATGCCGCAGCTCATCGCCGGACTTTCCATGGCCGAGGCCAAGGAGCGTGCCGCGCAGCTTCTCGACTACATGCGGATCGGCCACCGCGCCGACCATCGCCCGGCGGAACTCTCGGGCGGCGAACAGCAGCGTGTGGCGATTGCCCGCGCCGTCGCCAACGCTCCGCTCGTGCTCCTTGCCGACGAGCCGACCGGCAATCTCGACCCGGAGACGGCTTCCTACGTCTTCTCCGCACTGCGCGCTCTCGTCCGTCAGTCGGGTCTTGCCGCACTGATCGCCACGCACAACCACGAGCTTGCGCAGCGGATGGATCGCTGCGTGACGATCGTCGACGGCAAGATCGTCGACTACGCGGTCTGAGAGGAATCCCGGACGCTCGCGGCAGTCATCCCGCGATACCGTCTTGGCCTGCCGTAAACGCTCCAGCTCTTCTATCGTGGGGCAGCGAGAGCCCTTGCCGGTCGCGCCGTCGACCGCGTTTCCTCTATGTTCCCGCGCATTCGCATCGTGAATGGAACCATATGACCCTTTTTGGGTTGACAAAGGAACAAATAGAGAACAGATTGAAAACATAAGGAGTAAGGAGTGAGCCATGACTGATGTTTTCCGTGATGTTGCCGCATTCGCCTCGATCCTCATGTTCGTCACCGGTCTCTCGGTGATCGTCTCTGCGATTTGAGGTTCCCGCGCCTATCCTGTAGAGAGTGACCCGCGTCCCGCCGACAGGGCTGGACTTCCCTGTCGGGGCGACCGAAAATCGCGCCGATTCATCGGATGCGGGTAATGACGGATATGGGCGAAGCAGTTGGCGAAGATGGACGCGGGTCGGGGTCGCCGGGCTTTGTGCATTTGCGGCTGCATTCGGCCTATTCGTTGCTCGAAGGCGCATTGCCGCTGAAGAAGATTCTCCGCAAGGCCGCCGCCGACGGCCAGCCGGCGATCGCCATCACCGACACCAACAATCTCTTCGTCGCGCTCGAATTTTCGCAATATGCCGTCGGTGACGGACTGCAGCCGATCATCGGCTGCCAGCTGTCGATCGACATGGAGGATGCCAGAGACGACAAGCGGTCGTCCCATGCGCCTGCCAGATACCCGGCGATCGTGTTGCTTGCGGCGGATGCCGCCGGCTACGAGCGGCTCGTCGATCTCGTCAGCCGTGCCTACCTCGAAGGCGAGGGGCATCAGGCGGTGCATGTCACCGCGTCGTGGCTGGAAGAGCGCGGCACGGACGGATTGATCGCATTGACCGGGGCTTCGGGCGGTCCGGTGGACATCGCTCTTCAGGAAGGACACCGGGCGCAGGCCGAAGCGAGGCTTTCGACGCTGAAGAGGCTTTTCGGCGACCGGCTCTATGTCGAGCTGCAGCGCCACGGCGACTACGACCGCCGCCACGAGACGAAGATGGTGCAGCTCGCCTATCAGTACGACCTGCCGCTGGTCGCGACGAACGAAGCCTTCTTCCTCACCCGCGAGGATTATGACGCGCACGATGCGCTGATGGCCGTCGCCCACAACGCGATCGTCTCCGACGACAACCGCTTCCGCCTGACGCCCGACCATTATCTGAAGAGCCGGGCCGAAATGCAGGCGCTCTTCGCCGACCTGCCGGAGGCGATCGAGAACACCGTCGAGATCGCCATGCGCTGCTCCTTCGTGCTCAACACGCGCAAGCCGATCCTGCCGCGTTTCGCCGGCGTCGGTGCCGATCCGGAGGAGGCAGAAGTGGCCGAGGCGCAGGAATTGCGCCGGCAGGCGGTTGAGGGTCTCGACCGGCGGCTCGCCGCGCTCGGAATGGCGGCGGGCTACGAGGAGAAGGATTACCGCGAGAGGCTCGAATTCGAGCTCTCGATCATCGAGCGGATGAAGTTTCCCGGCTACTTCCTGATCGTTTCCGACTTCATCAAGTGGGCGAAGCAGCACGACATTCCCGTCGGTCCGGGCCGTGGTTCGGGGGCGGGCTCGCTGGTCGCCTATGCGCTCACCATTACCGACGTCGACCCCCTGCGGTTCTCGCTGCTCTTCGAACGCTTCCTCAATCCGGAGCGCGTGTCGATGCCGGACTTCGACATCGACTTCTGCCAGGACCGGCGTGAAGAGGTGATCCGCTACGTCCAGCGCAAGTATGGCCGTGAGCAGGTGGCGCAGATCATCACCTTCGGTTCGCTGCAGGCGCGTGCGGCCCTGCGCGACGTCGGCCGTGTTCTGGAGATGCCCTACGGCCAGGTCGACAAGATCTGCAAGCTGGTGCCGAACAATCCGGCGAACCCGACGCCGCTTTCCAAGGCGATCGAGGAGGAGCCGAAGCTCCGCGAGGAGGCGGAAGCCGAGCCGGTGGTCGCCCGTCTTCTCGACATCGCCCAGAAGATCGAGGGCCTCTACCGCCACGCCTCGACCCACGCCGCCGGTATCGTGATCGGCGATCGGCCGCTGTCGAAGCTGGTGCCGATGTATCGCGATCCGCGCTCCGACATGCCGGTCACCCAGTTCAACATGAAGTGGGTCGAGCAGGCAGGTCTCGTCAAGTTCGACTTCCTGGGTCTGAAGACCCTGACCGTGTTGAAGACGGCTGTCGATTTCGTCAAGGAGCAGAGGGGCGTCGACGTCGACCTGGCAGCGATTCCGCTCGACGACAAGCTGACCTATGAAATGCTCTCCCGCGGCGAAACGGTCGGCGTGTTCCAGGTTGAAAGTGCCGGCATGCGCAAGGCGCTGATCGGCATGCGGCCGGACTGCATCGAGGACATCATCGCGCTCGTGGCGCTCTACCGTCCGGGCCCGATGGAGAACATCCCGGTCTACAACGCCCGCAAGCACGGCGAAGAAGAGATCGAGTCGATCCATCCGAAGATCGACTATCTCCTGAAGGAGACGCAGGGCGTTATCGTCTATCAGGAACAGGTGATGCAGATCGCCCAGGTCCTGTCGGGCTACTCGCTCGGCGAAGCCGACCTTCTGCGCCGCGCCATGGGCAAGAAGATCAAGGAGGAGATGGACAAGCAACGCGCCCGCTTCGTCGACGGCGCGGTGAAGAACGGCGTGTCCAAGAATCAGGCGGACGTGATCTTCGACCTGCTCGCCAAATTCGCGAACTACGGCTTCAACAAGTCGCACGCCGCAGCCTACGCGATCGTCTCCTACCAGACGGCCTACCTGAAGGCGCATTATCCGGTCGAGTTCCTCGCGGCGACCATGACCTACGATATGGCCAACAGCGAGAAGCTCAACGACTTCCGCCAGGATGCGGGACGTCTCGGCATCAAGGTCATCCCGCCGTCGGTGCAGACCTCGTTCCGCCATTTCCAGACCGGCGATCGCTGCATCTACTATGCGCTCGCCGCCATCAAAGGCGTCGGCGAGTCGGCCGTCGACCACATCGTCGAGGTCCGCGGCGACAAGCCGTTCGAGAGCCTCGAGGATTTTTGCCTGCGGATCGATCCGAAGCAGATCAACCGCCGTGTCTTCGAAAGCCTGATCTGCGCCGGCGCCTTCGACTGTTTCGGTCACGACCGTGCCGAACTGATCGGCGGGCTCGACCGCATCCTCGGCTATGCGCAGCGCGCACAGGAAAATGCCGTCAGCGGCCAGTCGGACATGTTCGGTGCCGGCGGCGCCACCGGACCGGAGAAGATCGCCTTCCCGACATACACGCCGTGGCTCGCCTCGGAGAAGCTGCACCGCGAATTCCAGGTGCTGGGCTTCTATCTCTCCGCCCATCCGCTCGACACCTACCGGTCGCTCCTCGAAAAGATGCGCGTCCAGACCTTTGCCGACTTTTCCGCCTCGGTGAAGCAGGGGGCGACGGCCGGGCGTCTCGCCGGCACGGTCACGGGGCGTCAGGAGCGCAAAACCCGCACCGGCAACAAGATGGGCATCGTTACCTTTTCGGATTCCTCCGGGCAGTTCGAGGCGGTCCTGTTCTCCGAAGGCCTGAACCAGTATCGCGACCTTCTGGAGTCCGGCAAGTCCGTGGTGATCACCGTTGCCGCGGAAGAGCGGCCGGAGGGCATCGGGCTCAGGATCCAGACGGCGCAGTCGCTCGAGGAAAAATCGCTGCAGATGCAGAAGGCGCTGCGCGTCTATGTCCGTGACTCCGGCCCGCTGAAGGCGGTTGCCGCCCATCTCAACACCAGGGGCGACGGCCTCGTCTCTTTCGTCGTCATCAAGGAAGACGGTCAGCGCGAGATCGAGGTCGAGCTTTCGGAAAAATACCGGATCTCGCCGGAAATCGCGGCTGCGCTGCGCTCGGCGCCGGGCATCGTCGACGTCGAGCTGGTTTAACCGCCGCCGTTCGGCGTCAGCCGCGCGGCACCTTGCGCGTCACGGTGATGAAGTCGGTTCCGTCGCCCGTCTCGGGCCCGATACCCGCATCGGAAATGGTGATCGAGCTGCCTTCGCCGAGCATAGTCTCGATCTTCCGGCGCACGGCATCCGGGATGGAAATGCGGTCGAGTGCTTGCGCAAGCGTCGGCGCCGCCTCGTCGGCCGCGGGCGCTTCGATGCCGAGACGCTTCATCGTCGCGTTGGAGAGATTGTTCTCGAGCGTGACACCGCGCCACTCGGCGCTGCCGGCGAGCATGTCGACATGCGTCGCCTCGACGAAATGGGTGCCGAGCGGCTTCTGCGGATCGGCGATCGCGATCGCGGCCTCGAAGACAGGCTTGAATTTCTGCCGCACCATGATCTGGCCGAGCGGTGGCTCGCCCTTGCCGGCGCTGGCGTAAAGCCGCTCCAGAAACTCGGGCGTCAGGATTTCGCCTTTGGTTTCGAGGCCCTTCCAGCGCTTGTAGCCGTTGATCGCCGAGATCGTCTGCCGGCCGAGATAGCCGTCGGCAATACCGGCGTCGAAGCCGAGATCGGCGAGCATCACCTGCACATCCATCAAGGTTTCGCGCTGGCCGCGCCTTGTGATGAGAATGCGCACGGGCGGAATGTCGGCGAAGGCCTCGGCCGACCGGACCGGGCTCGTCGCTTCCTTCTCGACCATCGCGACCTGGACCGGTTTCCGTCCCGCCTCGATGGTGGACGGCCGCAGCTCAGCATCCGAGAGGAGCTGTCCTTCCTCGGCCGGCTGCCTTGGTCGGAAAAGCGCCGCGTGGCGCACAGGCGCGGGCGCGACCGGTTCGTCGGTGATGATGACGTGGGCGCCGCGCTCGGTCATCTGGTAGAGCGCCTTGGCAAAGGCGCGCGGCAGCCGCACGCAGCCGTGGGAAGCCGGATAGTTCGGCACGCTGTTCGATTCGTGGAGCGCCACGCCGGACCATGTGAGCCGCTGCATCCAGGGCATCGGGGCGCTCGAGTAGAGATTGGACTCGTGATACTTGCGCTTCTCGAGGATCGAGAAGATCCCCGATGGCGTGGAGTGACCCGGTTTGCCGGTCGAGACCCGGGAGGTGGCGACGATCTGGTCGCCGTCATAGACCGTCAGGCTCTGTTCGGCCTTGGAAACATAGATCTGCAGCGAGCCGCCGTCCCCGGCGAAGCTCTGGGAGGCAAGCGTTGTCGCGGAAAGCAGACACGCGACGTGCAGGTACTTCAGCATGCGATTTCGTCCTCAACGCGAAACTGACCGGGCGAGTGTTTATGCCGGTCGCTAAAATACCGGGCGAAGTTTAAGGAAGCTTTTCTCTCTCCTGGCCTGCGATCACGAGTTTGTGTGTGTCCGTGTCTCGTGCGACGCGAATTTCTTGCGGCGGGCGCAGCAGCGTTGCTGTCGACGGACACGCGGCGAAGCCTTCGTCACCGGACCGGCTTCGGGACCTATTTCCGCCGGCCGAACGTGTAGCCGGTCTCGACCGTCGACTTGCCGAACTTGTCGCGCAACTTGTCCATCGCGGCTTCGGCTGCGGCGCGTCGGCCCGCCTGCCGGTCGACGAGGTCCGGCGGGTCGGCGACAGAGGCTTCCTTGAGGTCGGTGACGCCGATTCCGATGAGCCGGAAGCGCGTTCCGTCGGTCTCCTTTTCCAAGAGCGTCAGCCCGGTGCGGAAAATGCGGTCGGCAAGCTGCGTCGGATCTTCCAGGCGCCGGTTGCGCGTGCGGCCCTTGAAGTCTGCCGTCTTGAGTTTCAGGACGACGGTCTGTCCCGATATCCCGTGCTTCTTCAGCCGCCACGCGACCTTTTCTGATAGCGCCCGCAGTTGGATGACGAGATCCTCGTGGCGGCTGATGTCCTCGAAGAAAGTCGTTTCGGCAGAGACGCTCTTCGCCGCCTTGTTCGGATGGACGTCGCGATCGTCGATGCCGCGGGCGAGGCGGTAGAGCCGCTGGCCGATCGAACCATAGCGGCGCATGAGATCGGCTTCCTCCATGGTCTGCAACTGCCCGACGGTGCGGATGCCGTCGCTTTCGAGCGTCGCCGCAAACGCCTTTCCGACGCCCCAGATCGTCGTGACGGGGCGCGGAGCAAGGAAGTCCAGGGCCTCCGCTTGCCCGATCACCGAAAAGCCGCGCGGCTTCTGCAGATCGGAGGCGACCTTCGCCAGAAACTTGCAGTAGGAAAGGCCGACGGAAACGGTGATGCCGACCTCCTGCTCGACGCGGCGGGCAAAGCGGGCGAGCACGCGTGCCGGCGGGTCATGGTGCAGACGCTCGGTGCCGGAAAGATCGAGGAACGCCTCATCGATCGAGAGCGGCTGCACGAGCGGCGTCAGTTCCTCCATCATTGCCCGCACCTGGCGCCCGACGCGGGCATATTTCTCCATGTCCGGCTTGATGACGACGGCTTGCGGACAGGCTTCCAGTGCCTTGAACATCGGCATCGCGGAACGGACGCCGTGGATGCGGGCGATGTAGCAGGCGGTCGAGACGACGCCACGCTTGCCGCCGCCGACGATCACCGGCTTGTCGGCGAGTTCCGGGTTGTCCCTCTTCTCGATCGAGGCATAGAAGGCGTCGCAATCGATGTGGGCGAGCGTGAGCCCGTAGAGTTCCGGATGATAGACGAGCCGCGGACTGCCGCAGCCGCTGCAGCGACGCTTGCCTTGCGGCTGCCCTCTGAAGCAGTCGCGGCAGAAGCCTGGATACGCGGTCTGGTCGGTTGTCATCGCTGGAACAAATGTTGAACATTCGTACGCTTAGCGTTACTCTTGCGCGACTCGGCTGGCAAGGGAAATGCGATGAACGAACGATTCCGTGCCCAACCTCTCACCGCCGACCGCTGGGGCGACTTCGAGGCGGTGATGGGGCCGCGCGGCGCCTGCTACGATTGCTGGTGCACCCATTTCCGCCTGTTGCCTGCCGAGCGCAAGAGCTTCGCCGGCAGCGAGAAAAAGGATTTCATGCACCGGCGCGTGAGCGCAGGGCCGCCTCCGGGCCTCATCGGCTATCTCGATGACCGGCCCGTCGGCTGGGTGCAGGTAGGCCCTCGTGCCGACGTGCCGAACTGGAATTCTCCGCGGACCGTCTCGCGCCCGCTCGATGAGGCGGACGCCGAAGACCCGGCCGTATGGGCGGTGAGCTGCTTCTTCATCGTGTCGAAGGAGCGCGGCAAGGGCTTGAGCCATCAGATGCTCGGTGCCGCAGTGGCGCATGCGCGCACCGCAGGCGCGCGCGTCATAGACGCTTGTCCGATCGAGCGAACGAAACAATCGAAGTCGGTTGGGCTTTATGTCGGATCGAGACGGATTTTTGAGGCGGCCGGATTTGCCGAGGTGGAGTCGAGAAAAGAGGGAAGGCCGTTGATGCGGCTAGTGCTCTGAGTCGCGAGACCGGGTGCCGCCTCAATATTCGCCCGAATCAAGTCCCGGGCCGGAATAATGCCGCCAGGCCTTCACGACGGTTTCCGGCGCGATGCCGGAGGCGTCACAGAATGCGATGAGCGTGGGCTCGTGGCCCATGAGGAAGTCGAGCATGCCGGCGAGAAAGCCGGGGTCGTTGATCGCCTGACGGAGTTGATCGGCTCTGGTGCCGGTCAAAGCCAGGAAGCGGCCGAGCATTTCGGGCTCACCTGCGAGCCATGTGAGGACGGCAATGGCGGTTTCTTCCGGACTAGGCGGCAGTTCTAGAGGTTTCATGTCGTGTTCCGAATTACCTTTTTCTCAACCAAATGAACTTAATATTCCATCGAGGGGAAGGTGCAACAGCCAACCGCAACTTGCCGCGGCGGCTTGGAACGCCGGGGCTGAAGGGTCGTATCGTATGCCGAAGAAGGTCATGATCGTCGAAGACAACGAGCTCAACATGAAGCTCTTCCGCGATCTCATCGAGGCTTGTGGATACGAGACCATTCAGACACGCAACGGCATGGAAGCGCTCGATCTTGCGCGCCGCTACCGGCCAGATCTCATCCTGATGGATATCCAGTTGCCCGAGGTCTCCGGCCTCGAAGTCACCAAATGGCTCAAGGATGACCCGGAACTGCATGTCATCCCCGTTATCGCCGTCACCGCGTTCGCGATGAAGGGCGACGAGGAGCGCATTCGCCAGGGCGGCTGCGAGGCCTATGTATCGAAACCCATTTCTGTGCCGAAATTTATCGAGACGATCAAAGTCTATCTCGGTGATGCCTGAGACAACGGACAAATTGTCATGACCGCCAGAATTCTTGTCGTCGATGATATTCCAGCCAACGTGAAGCTGCTCGAAGCGCGGCTTCTCGCCGAGTACTTCGACGTGCTGACGGCCGACAACGGCTTTGCCGCCCTCGAAATCTGCGAAAAGACCCATGTCGACGTCATCCTGCTCGACGTCATGATGCCGGGCATCGACGGGTTCGAGGTCTGCGAGCGGCTGAAGGCCAATCCGAGGACGTCGCACATTCCTGTTGTCATGGTGACGGCGCTCGACCAGCCCTCCGATCGAGTACGTGGCCTGAAGGCAGGTGCCGACGATTTTCTGACGAAGCCGGTCAACGACCTGCAGCTCATTTCGCGCGTGAAGAGCCTGGTGCGCCTCAAGACGCTGACGGACGAGCTGCGTATTCGCACCGAGGCGGCGCGCAACATGGGCGTGGAGGACATGCTGCGGATGGGAGACGGACGAATCGACGAGATCGCCCAGGTCCTGCTCGTCGACGGGCGTGCCAACAGCCAGGAACGCATCATCAAGGCGCTGAAGCCGGTGGCGGCGGTGACCGCGAGCTCCGATCCTCAGGCGGCCCTGTTCGAGGCGGCAGAAAACAGTTTCGACCTGGTGATCGTCAATGCGAATTTCGACGATTACGATCCGCTGCGTCTCTGCTCGCAACTGCGCTCCCTCGAACGCACGCGTTTCATTCCGGTCCTGCTCGTGACGGACAACGGCGACGAGCAGATGATCATCCGTGCGCTCGATCTCGGCGTGAACGACTATCTGGCGCGCCCGATCGACCCGAACGAACTTGTGGCGCGCACGCTCACCCAGATCCGCCGCAAGCGCTACAACGAGCGCCTTCGCCTCAGCGTCAAGGAGAGCATCGAGCTTGCCGTCACCGACGGGCTCACCGGCCTCCACAATCGCCGCTATCTCGACAATCACCTCAAGGTGCTCTTCAATCGGGCGCAGGCGAGGGGCCGTCCGCTCTCGATCTGCATCACCGACATCGACCGGTTCAAGCAGGTGAACGACACCTACGGCCATGACGCCGGGGACGACGTCATCCGTGAGTTCGCCACCCGTATCCGCGCGACGGTACGCGGGGCCGATCTCGCCTGCCGCTACGGCGGCGAGGAATTCGTCGTGGTGATGCCGGATACGACGGCGGAGGCGGCGGCGGTCATCGCCGAGCGCCTTCGCGGCATGATCGAACATCGCCCGTTCGCTCTGAAGGCCAGCGCTTCCTCCCTCGACGTTACCGCCTCGATGGGTATTGCGACGCTGACGCCGGATATCGAGACACCGGAGCAGCTCCTGAAGCAGGCGGATCGGGCCCTCTATCAGGCGAAGAGCGCCGGCCGCAACCGGGTGGTCGCCGCCGCCGCCTGATTTCGCAGCACCGCGAGAGGTGGGCACGGGGTGCCGGAGGCCTTGCTTTCGGCCGTATGCATATCCGAGACGACTGCGAAATCTGACCCGCTTCCGCACATGATTGCCGCATCAACCGGGGATCAAGACGATGGAAGTATTGGTCTTTTGTTGTTCTGCGTCGCGATCGGTATAGTCGAAATCACTGCTATTATTTGCCCTGCGTGAATTTGCGGGCTTAACCATAGTTTCCGAGAAAGAAGGAAACGGTTAAGAAATCGTTGATTTTTTTCCATAGTTGCGCAAGTTTGACGTCACCGAAAACAAGGCCTCCGGGAAGGCCGGATATACCCCATGGTGCTCAGGTCCGCCGCATCTCCTGGGTCGTGGGGTCGGTCGGTTGGCATGCTTTAAACGCGGTTCCTCGTACCGCAGGCATGCCGACCGACCCCCATTCAACGAAGAAGCACCGCCATCCGGTTCCGGAGCGGTGCTTTTTTTGTTGGCGAAAGCCGATGACGAGTTCGCAGAAAACGAAAAAGGCGCGGGGCCGGGGCCGCGCGCCTTCGAAGAAGGGAAGAGATCAAGCCTTACTTGATCTTGGCTTCCTTGAATTCGACATGCTTCTTGACGATCGGATCGTACTTCGTCTTCGTCATCTTGTCGGTCATCGTGCGGCTGTTCTTCTTGGTAACGTAGAAGAAACCGGTGTCGGCTGTCGACAGCAGCTTGATCTTGATCGTGGTCGCTTTCGCCATGGTCGTCCTGCCTTTAATAACAATCAAGCCGTGGACGACCAGAGCAGCCCACGGCAAATTCTGGCGCGAAACTACAAATCACGCCCGAAAAGTCAAGCCTGTTTCGGTTTAAAAAGCAGCCTGACAACCGAAACGAGGACGTAAAGCCCGAAGAAGCCGGCAATCGCCCAGGCGAAACCGTGGTTTCCGGCGATATCGATCGCCGCGCCGATCCCCTGTGGTCCCGCGACGGTGCCGACGGCGTAACAGAAAACGAAGGCGGCGTTGGCGGCGGCGAGGTCCGCTCCGGTGAGTCGCGAGCCGAGATGGCTCAAGCCGACGGTGTATAGACCGGAGACGCAACCGCCCCAGAAGAGCAGTACGAGCGCCATGAGCGCCCAGTTCTGTGACAGCCAGGGCAGCGCCAGCGATCCGCAGAGGCCGACGATCGCCATGATCGAGAGCAGCAGCCGGCGGTCCTTCAGCTTGTCGGAGAGCATTCCGAGCGGGATCTGGAACACCATGTTGCCGATCCCCATCACCGTCAGCAGCAGTGCCGCCTGCGCCTCTGTAAAGCCGGTGCGCGTCGCGTAGATCGGAAAGAGCGACAGGCCTCCCGCTTCCACGGCGCCGAAGACGAAGACCGCGACGGTCGCCGTCGGCACCAGGAAGATATAGCGGAAGAAGTGTTGCTCCGGCTTGCTGTCGAGAACCGGGCTTTCCCGCCGGGCGATGAAGATCGGCACGGCGGCGACGAGAATCGCAAGCGCGCCGACCAGGAAGGGCAATACGCCCTCACTGCCGAGCACGGAGAAGAGCAGGGGGCCGCAGGCGAAGCCGACCGAGAGCACCGTCGCATAGATCCCGAGGACGAGACCGCGGCGGGAGGGCGGGGCCGCCGCATTGATCCAGAATTCGGACAGGATGAAAAGCGTGGTGGTTGCGCCGTGGAAGACGAGGCGCAACGGAAACCACATCCAGTAGGCCTCTGCATAGTAGAAGCCGAGCGCGCTCACAGCGGAGAGCACCACTGCCCAGAGCATGGTGCGGGCGACGCCGACGTCGTGGGCGAGCTTGGTCGTCACCGGCGCCGCAACCATGGCGGCGATGCCGGCCATGGCGGAGTTGAGGCCGATCAGCGTCGAGGAAATGCCCCGCTTCTCCAGGATGATGCTGAGGAGCGGCAGACCGAGGCCGATCGCGATACCGACCGCCGTGATGGCCGAGATGGCGGCGACCAGCGAGGGCCAGTGGATGTCTTCGCGGTGACCGTTTGCGCCGCTCTTCGGCTTGGACATGGGGCAGTTCCTCAGATGTCGCCGCGGAACTTTCGTCCGCGACGGCTGTAGTAGAAGGGACCCGGGCTTCCGAATGGCAATGACGGATCGGCCTTCATCCGGTCGATGACGTCTTCGAGAATGGTCCTGGTAATGAGGGGCATGTTCAGACCCGATGTCGCCTCGATGTCAAGCCATGTGAGGTCATGCAGCTCGTCCGAATCGCGGACATCGCCCGGATCGATGCCGGCCTCGTCGGTGAAGGTGAGAAAGAAGCGGGTGTCGAAACGGCGGATATTGCCGGGTGGCGTGATGGCGCGCGCGACGTAGCGCAGGTTTGCGAGATCGGCGGCGGCGGCGCCTTCCGACTGTCGCCCGATGAACAGGCCGGTTTCTTCGTGAAGTTCCCGTATGGCCGCAAGCGCCAGAGCGCGGCCACGCCGCAGCGCCGCGGGATCGCTGCTGCCGGAGGCGAGCCTTTCGAGGACCTGCGGATGGAGATCGCGGATGTAGGGCAGGGTGTGGTCGCCGCGGTCGCGCCGGCCACCCGGAAAGACGTAGAGGTTCGGCATGAAGACGTGGCGCTCGCCGCGCCTGCCGAAAAGCACGCGCAGGCGTCCGCTGCTGCGGTCGATCACGATCAGCGTCGCCGCGTCCTTGGGTGTCAGGCGCGTCGCCGGCGAAACGGCTATAGACGGGTCAGGAAATGCGGTACGGCTCATTGATCCTTCGGCAGCGGATCGTATTCAGCCGGATCGTCACTCTCGCCACCAAAGCCGTGCATGCGCAACGCCCATTGCAGGCCGATGACGCCGCCCTTGATGGGCTGGATCGCGAGCAGGGTGGTGATGACGCCGAGAGGCGCCCAGATGGCGAGGTGCACCCAGTCCGAGGCGGGGAAGATGAGGTCCGTCATCATGAAGCCGCCGAGCAGCACGTGGCCGAGAACAAGGATCGCCAGATAGGGCGGCAGGTCGTCGGCGCGGTGATGGAACATTTCCTCCTGACAGGCAGCGCAGCGGTCGACGGGCTTTAGGAAGGCCCGGAAGAGCTTGCCGCCGCCACAGGCGGGGCAGGTGTTCAGCATGCCGCGCATGATCGCTTGTCCGACAGGGCGGTTGGCTTCCTGTCCGCCGAGATGAAGCACCGTATCGGCCGTGTTGTCTTGCATGTCGAACTTCCTTTCTCGTCGGGCGCGCCGTCAGCGCCGCCCGCGCCGTGCCCGCGTGCCCGGCTGCTTCTTGCCGCGACGTGTGGTCTTGTGGAACGAACGGATGGCCGTCGGCATCTCGCGGCCCTCGCTCAGCATTTCGAATCGCAGGGCGCCGGCGAGCGGCACCGCCTCGACGAGCTTCACCAGAACCGCGTCTCCGAGCCGGTAACCGAGACCGGTCTTCTCGCCGGAGAGCGCCTGGTGCGCCTCGTCATAGATATAGTAATCCCGCCCCAGCGTTGACACGGGCACAAAACCATCGGCGCCGAACTGCGGCAATGCGACAAATAGGCCCGCCTTGGTGACGCCCGAAACACGGCCGTCGAACTCCTCGCCGATGCGACCGGCGAGATGATGGGCGATCAGCCGGTTCACGGTATCGCGCTCCGCCGCCATCGCCCGCCGTTCGAAGGTCGAGATTTCGGCGGCGATGTCGTCGAGAGCGGCCTCCTCGTCCGGGGTGATTCCGCCTTCGCCGAGACCGAGCGAGCCGATCAGCGCACGATGCACGATCAGGTCGGCATAGCGCCGGATCGGCGAGGTGAAGTGGGCGTATTTCAACAGGTTGAGGCCGAAATGGCCGATGTTTTCGGGGCTGTAGATCGCCTGGCTCTGCGATCTGAGCACCATCTCGTTGACCATGGTCTGGTGCGGCGTGTCGAGGGCGCTCGCCAGGATGCCGTTGAAGCTGTTGGAGCGCAGCTGCCCGCCCTTGGCCATGTTGATGCCGATGGTCGCGAGGAATTCGCGAAGCGCCTCCTGCTTGGAAAGCGCTGGCGCATCGTGCACACGGTAGACGAGCGGCTGCCGCTTCTTTTCGAGCGTCTCGGCGGCGGCGACATTCGCCTGGATCATCATCTCCTCGATGAGCTTGTGCGCATCGAGCCGTTCGGGAATGAAGACCCGGTCGACGGTGCCGTCGGGCTTCAGCAGGATCTTGCGCTCAGGCATGTCGAGTTCGAGCGGCTGTCGGCGGTCGCGCCCGCGCTTCAGAACCTCGTAGGCGTGCCAGAGCGGCTTCAGAATCGTGTCGAGAAGCGGCCCGGTCTTGTCGTCCGGCGCACCGTCGATCGCGGCTTGCGCCTGCGCGTAGGAGAGCTTGGCCGCGCTCTTCATCATGATCCGGTGGAAGGTGTGGCCGGCCTTGCGGCCTTCCTTCGAGAACACCATGCGGACGGCGAGCGCCGGCCGGTCGACGCCCTCACGTAGCGAGCAGAGATCGTTCGAGATACGCTCGGGCAGCATCGGCACCACGCGGTCGGGGAAGTAGACCGAATTGCCGCGCTTCAGCGCCTCGCGGTCGAGCTGCGATTTCGCACGCACATACCAGGAGACGTCGGCGATCGCGACGGTAACGATCACGCCGCCCGGATTGTCAGGAGAGGTGTCGGGCTCGGCATAGACCGCATCGTCGTGATCCTTTGCATCTGCCGGGTCGATGGTGATCAGCGGCAGGTCGCGCCAGTCCTCCCGATGCGACATGCCGGCGAGCTTCACCGTTTCGACCTCGGTGAGAACAGCGGGCGGGAAGATGTGCGGAATGCCGTGCGCGTGAATCGCGATCATCGAGATCGCCTTTTCCGATGCGACGGAGCCGATCACCGAAAGCACACGACCCCGCGACAGGCCGAAGCGGCCGCTGCGGGCGATTTCCACCTCGACGAGATCACCGTCCTTTGCCTCGCCCCGGTCGGCGCTGTCGATCAACAATTCCTCGTCGCGCCGGTCGATCGGCATCAGCCGTCCGCCGCCGCCCGGTGTTTCGCGGAAGACGCCGAGCATGGCGTTGCGGCGCTTGTCGAGGATCTTGATGACGCGAGCGGTGTAGGAGGGACCTGCGCGATCCTTTGCGGGAAAGATCTTGGCGAGAACGCGGTCTCCGAGCCCGCCGACGGGCGCCTTGCCCTTGGCGCGATCGGAACTCGACTGGCGGATCGCGACGGCGGGCGCGACACCGAGTTCGTCCGCCCATTCGGCAGGCCGCGCGATGAGTTCGCCGTCCTTGTCACGGGTGGTGATGTCGAGAACCGCGACAGAGGGCAGGGCGCCAGGGCGCGTCAACGTCTTGCGGCTCTTCTGCACCAGCCCGTCGTCCTCGAGCGCGCGCAGCACGTCCTTGAGTTCGACGCGCGCCTCGCCCTTGAGGCCGAAGGCCTTGGCGATCTCGCGCTTGGAAGCTCGATCCGGGTTTTCCGCGATGAATCGCAGCAGCACTTCGCGCGAGGGAACCGCGCCGTGAATGATCGGCAGGTCATCACCGGCCAGATCAGTCTCTCCCCGCTGGGGCTTGCCTTTGCGGGTGTTTGCGGGGCGGCTCGTGTCGCGCGATGGCTTTTTCAATATTTAGCTCTTCTTCGCTTTCGAGGCGGCTTTGGCCTTCGGTTTCGCCGCTGTCTTCGTCTTGGTGGCCTTGGTGCCGCCTTCGGTCTTTGCCGCCTTCGCAGGGGCCTTTTTCGCCTTCGTGCCCGCCTTGCCGCCGGATTTCCCGGCCTTTTCGGCGATCAGTGCCAGCGCCTCCTCGACGGTGACGGACAGCGGATCCTTGCCCTTCGACAGGGTGGCATTCACCTTACCCCAGTTGACGTAAGGACCGTAGCGTCCGTCGCGAACGGTGATTGCGCCGCCGTCGGGATGCTCGCCGAGCTCCTTCAGTGCAGCCTGGGCGGTTCGCCCGCGGGCTCCGGGTCCCTTGCTCTGCTTTTCCGCCAAAACTGTGACCGCGCGGTTGAGGCCGATCGAGAACACATCCTCGATGCTGTCGAGATTGGCGTAGGTGCCGTCATGCAGCACGAACGGCCCGTAGCGGCCGAGGCCGGCCGAAATCATCTTGCCGCTCTCGGGATGCTTGCCGACGTCGCGCGGGAGCGACAGCAGCGCCTGGGCCTTTTCATAGTCGACCGTCGCCGGCGTCCAGCCCTTGGGCAGGGAGGAGCGCTTGGCCTCCTTGCCTTCGCCGCGCTGGACATAAGGTCCGAAGCGGCCGCTCCGAAGCGTGATTTCCTCGCCGGTAACGGGATCCTTGCCGAGGTTCTTCGTCTCGGGAACACCCGAAGCCTCGGCATCGGCGCCGCCCTCCGATGAGAGCTGGCGGGTATAGTTGCATTCCGGATAGTTGGAGCAGCCAACGAAAGCGCCATATTTGCCGAGCTTCAGCGACAGCTGCCCGGTGCCGCAGACCTGGCAGACGCGCGGGTCCGAGCCGTCCTCGCGCTTCGGGAAGACCAGCGGTGCGAGAGCCTCGTTCAATGCGTCGAGCACATTGGTGACGCGCAGCTCCTTGGTATCCTCGATCTGGGAGAAGAAATCGCGCCAGAAGTCCCGCAGCACGTCCTTCCAGTTCAGTTCGCCGGCGGAGATCTGGTCGAGCTTCTCTTCGAGATCGGCGGTGAAGTCGTACTCGACATACTTGGTAAAGAAGCTTTCGAGGAAGGCCGTCACCAGACGGCCTTTCGCCTGCGGAATGAGCTTGCGCTTGTCGATCGTCACGTAGTCGCGGTCGCGGAGCGTGGCGAGCGTCGCGGCATAGGTCGACGGGCGGCCGATGCCGAGCTCTTCCATCTTCTTGATCAGCGATGCTTCCGAATAGCGCGGCGGCGGCTCGGTGAAGTGCTGGCTCGCGTTCACCTTGCGCTTTTCCAGCATTTCACGGGCGTTGATTTCCGGCAAACGACCGCTTTCGTCGTCGTCCTCGCCACTCTCGTTCTCGTCGCGTTGATCGGTATAGGCGGCGAGGAAACCGTCGAAGCGGACGACGGAGCCGACGGCGCGCAGGCCTGCCTTCGCGCCGTTGCGATCGGCGAGGATCTCCGCCGTCGTGCGCTCGATCTCAGCCGAGGCCATCTGGCTGGCGATGCCGCGTTTCCAGATCAGTTCGTAGAGCCGTAACTGGTCGGAATCGAGATGGCTGCGAACCTTGGCCGGGATCCGGTTGAAGTCGGTCGGACGGATCGCCTCGTGGGCCTCCTGGGCGTTCTTCGCCTTGGTCGAATAGAAGCGGGCCTTTTCAGGCAGGTAGCGGGGCCCGAACTGGTCGCCGATCGCGTACCGCGCGGCGTCGATCGCTTCCGGCGCCATCTGCACGCCGTCGGTACGCATATAAGTAATGAGACCGACCGTCTCGCCGCCGATGTCGATGCCCTCGTAGAGCCTCTGCGCGATCTGCATGGTGCGCGAGGCGGAGAAGCCGAGTTGCGAGGACGCTGCCTGCTGCAGCGTCGAGGTGGTGAAGGGCGGTCCGGGATTGCGCTTGACGGGCTTTGCCTCGACGCTTTCGACGACGTAGCGAGCGCCTTCCAGCAGGTCCTTGATACGACCGGCGGCCTCGCCGTTCTTGATCGAGTTCTTCTGGATGCGCTTGCCGTCGGCGGAGACGAGACGTGCCTCGAACTCGTCGCCGCGCGGCGTCTTCAGGAGCGCCGAGATCTGCCAGTATTCTTCGGCGACGAAGCGTTCGATTTCCGTTTCGCGGTCGCAGACGAGGCGAAGCGCCACCGACTGTACGCGGCCGGCCGAACGTGCGCCCGGAAGCTTGCGCCAGAGAACCGGCGAAAGGTTGAAGCCGACGAGATAGTCCAGCGCCCGGCGGGCGAGATAGGCGTCTACCAGTGCCTCGTCGATGTCGCGCGGTTGCGCCATCGCGTCGAGAACGGCCTTCTTGGTGATTGCGTTGAATACAACCCGCTTGACCGGCTTGCCGTTCAGCACCTTCTTCTTCTTCAAAAGGTCGAGAACATGCCAGGAGATCGCTTCACCTTCGCGATCCGGGTCGGTCGCGAGAAAGAGGCCGTCGGAGTCCTTGACCGCGTCGGCGATGTCCTTCATCCGCTTCGCGGAGGCGCCGTCGACCTCCCAGACCATCTCGAAATCGTCGTCCGGCCGCACGGAGCCGTCTTTCGCCGGCAGGTCGCGAACGTGACCGAACGAGGCGAGAACCTTGTATCCCGAACCGAGATACTTGTTGATCGTCTTGGCTTTGGCTGGAGATTCAACGACTACGACATTCATGCTTTTTCTCGGTACAAGCCAGCGGACCTTTGATCTTCAGCACGGCTGAGAAGGGTACGTTGCGTTACAGGCCTCCCGACATGGACAGGGATTCGCTTCCGGTCAAGAGGGAGCCGTCATTTTCTCAAGTTCAACGCAATGCAACCAACGGGAGCAATCGTTAAAGTTGCAATTCTAGATGAATTGTCTATCCTCGACTCCGTTGATGTGCAGCCGTCCGGCGTGACCGGGCATTTTGGAGCTGGGGGCTAGGACGATGGTTCCGAATTTTCTTGACGGCAATGGAGACGGCTTGCGGGTACGCGAGAACATCGCTTACGTCCGCCAGATACTCGGCGAACTGCGCAACGTGGCGCAGCGGGAAGGTGCGGACATGCTCTGCTATCTCATCGAGATGGCTTATCTGGAGGCGGGCGATATCCAGGCCGGGCGGCGGGGCCTTTCAGTCCGCCATGGCCAGGGAGACTAGGCCGCCGGCATGGCGGTGAAGCCGCCCGGCGATATCGAGCTCCAGCAGCACCAGATAGACCGCCGACGCGGACAGGCCTGTATGGCGGATGATGTCGTCGATCTCCACAGGCGTCGGCCCCAGGGCGTCGATGATGCGCGTCCGTTCGTTCTCGGTTGGTGGCGGTTGCAACGCCTTTTCCTCTCCATCTCCCTCCGGCTCTTCGGCTTGCCGCGGCGCGAGGTTCTCCACGCCGGCGATCGGTGCCAGCGCCTGCAGGATGTCCTCGGCCCCGGTTGTCACGATCGCCCCATCCTTGAGTAGCCCGTTGGTGCCGTGGCATCGGGGATCGAGGGGGGAGCCCGGCACGGCAAAGACGAGCCGGCCGAACTCGCCGGCAAGGCGTGCCGTAATCAGCGAACCGGAGCGGCTCGCCGCCTCGATGACGACGACGCCGAGGGCGGCACCGGCAATCAGGCGGTTGCGGCGGGGGAAGTCGCGCGCCCGCGCCTCCCAGCCGAACGGCATCTCGCTGATGGCGAGCCCGCGGCCGTTACAGATCTCGTCGAGAAGACCAGCGTTTTCGGGAGGGTAAGGCCGGTCGAGCCGAACAGTGAACAAAACACGGGGACAAGAAAGGCAATAGGCCTACTGCTGTTGGCGCTCCTTTGCCTTCTTCCTCTTGGCTTGGTCCTCAAAGGCCAAGGACAGTGGAACATAGGTCATTCCAAGCACCGACCCGATAGCAAAAGCCCATAGGGCCCAAGTCAGTAGAGTTTTGAAGAGTTCAAGCATTTTGGTCACCTCGCGTTGACTGTTGGTGCCCCCGGGGTTCCCCTTGGGGCGGTATAGGTGGAAAAATGTGGGATGGCAGACAAAGGCAGGATTGCTTGCGGCTCCCCTGAGGCCCTCAGTTTACCGCGCTGTCCTTCTTCTCAGCCTCGGCAGCGTCCAACACCTTCTGAACTGCCGACTTGCTAAACCCTACTTCCGCAGCGATCTGGCGAACGCTGGCACCCCCGGTGCTTAGCTGGACGATCTCAGCTTTGACACCCGGGGTAATCGATGCGGGTCGTCCCCCGGTTCGCCCCTCGGCCTTGGCCTTGGCGATGCCTTCCAACTGTCGCTCCTTCCGAAGCGCCGTCTCAAACTCTGCGATGCTCGCGAGGATGCCGAAGACCAGCTTGCCGGTTCGTGTCGTCGTGTCGAGCGTTGCGTCGTCCAGCACCCGGAAGCCCACGCCCTTCTGGTTCAAGCCCTCAACGATCTGGTGAAGGTGCGAAGCCGAACGGGCCAAGCGGTCCAGCTTCGTTACGAGCAGCACGTCGCCTTCACGGACAAACCGAAGGCATTCCTCAAGGGCAGGGCGGTCCTTATCCAAGCCCGACTGCTTCTCGCTGAACAGCTTCTCCGCACCCGCTGCCGTCAGGCGGTCAATCTGGGTCGCGTGGTCCTGCCCCGTTGAACTCACTCTCGCATATCCTACGATCATCTTTCGTCCACTATCCTCTTTAGCTGTTGTGGACATACATTTAGTGGACGCGAAATGGCCAGTCAAGTGAGCGGTGTCCCGAAAGTAAACATTGTGGACAGTTCCAGCGAATGGACGGGCGTGGGCGGTGTGCTGCTCCTTCTGGTGCGGTCAACGCGAATAACGAGCGCCAAGCCTTCCCGGCTAGGGTGATGCCGTGGGGACACCTGACGCCTTTCCTTGGCCTTGAGGGCATCCGGCGAAAGACGGTTGTTGTCGAGAGGTGCCCCCATTCTTCACTGTCGCCACGTATAGGAGACGGAGAGGGCACCCTAGGGGGTACGGGGGGATTTTCCTTCGGGGATCTCTGCGGACGGGCCAACGAATTTTTCAGAAAAAAACTCACGGGTCTACATCGCAGTCACCGCTCACCATGTTGCACCGTCCTTCGGTCAAGAACTGATGTGCGCGTCAAAGGTGTGCAGATGGTGAAAAACCAGTTGAAATTGGCCGTGCCACAACTATCGTTTTGACCTGTAAGAAGGGGGCACATGCCATGCAGGTCTTTTTAGGTATTGCTTATTTTGTTATGGGGATCGTCCAGCTATTCGCAATTATGGACGGCGTCGGTCATGCCATGAACGTCGGATGGATTATCAGTTTTCTAGTTGCGGCGGTGGTCACGTATATCCCGCTTTTAGGGTCGGGCCTTGGTGTCTACGGGGCTGTTACCGTATGGGACTGGAGCATCTGGCAGGCTGCCGCGCTGTTCTTCTGGTACATACCCGTGCTCGCCGTCGCCTTCTTGTTTGATGCGGTCACGAACAGGTAGTCCAATGGGTGTTCCGGCTACAGAAGAATGGTTCTCGTTCGGGATAAGGCGGAACCGCAAGAGCTATATTTTCGCGAGCATACTGCTTACCGCCTTGCTGTTTTTGGTCCTGGCGGCTCTCTGGTTCTTCGGTGCGGGAGAACGGGCCGCATTGCTCATTCTAATCCTATTCGGTGTGCCTTACGTGATCTGCGGCTATTCCCTAACCGCCCAACGGCTTCGGGACATGGGGTTGACCGGATGGCTGGCCCTGCTGTGGATACCGATCGGCATCGCGGATCGATATGTTGGAGGTGCGGCGACGCTTGCTTTCTACATCGTCCTTTGCTGCGTCCCAGGGACCTCAGGCGGTAATCGATATGGCCCCAGTCCTCTCGACTATGCGAGTTAGGAGCCAAGATGCCAAACGTCTTTCTACTCATCCCGGCTGTTCTTTTGGCGGTCGTGAATTGGCCCCCGAAAGGCCCGGACATGCTCCCCCACTTAGCTAAGTGGGTAGGAGTAATGTTGGTAATATGACTGGTAGCAAATTTAAGATGGAAGTCCTCTCCGGGCCGGAACGTCGGCGGCGTTGGAGCACGGCAGAGAAGCTGGCGATCATTCAGGAGACCTATGAGGGCGACGCGACGGTGAGCATCGTCGCGCGTCGGCACGGCATTCAGCCGAACCAGTTGTTCGCCTGGCGCAAGCTGGCGTCTCAAGGGGCACTGACGGCGACGGCCGCCGAGGAGGAGGTCGTTCCGGCGTCCGAATACCGGGCGCTTCAGGCCCAGGTGAAGGAGTTGCAACGCCTGTTGGGCAAGAAGACGATGGAGAGCGAAATCCTCAAGGAAGCTCTCGAAATCGCCTCCGGCCCAAAAAAACAGATGTTGCGCGCGCTCTCGCTTCCAAGGGGGATTTTGGGATGAAGACCGTCTGCGAGACTTTGGGTGTCGCCCGGTCGAATATCGCCACGCGCGCCACAGGCTCCCCTTCCAGAGCCAAAGGACGCCCACCACTCCCGGATCGGGACCTGGTGGATGAGATCAAGGCCGTCATCGCCGTCATGCCCACCTACGGCTATCGGCGTGTCCATGCCGTCCTGCGCAGGAATGCGCGGAGAGACGGGCGCTCGTGGCCCAATGCCAAGCGCGTTTACCGGGTCATGAAGCTGCACAATCTGCTGCTGGTGCGCCACACCGGAGCGGTCGATGATCGTCTCCATGACGGTCAGGTCGCTGTCGAACGTTCGAACATCCGATGGTGCTCCGACGGCTTCGAGATCGGCTGCGACAACAAGGAAAAGGTCCGTGTCGCCTTCGCTCTCGACTGCTGCGACCGTGAGGCAATCGCTCATGTAGCCACCACCGAGGGCATCAAGAGCCGGGACGTGCAGGACCTCGTGATCACCGCTGTCGAGAAACGCTTCGGTCGCATCAACATGCTGTCCGAACCCATCGAATGGCTCACCGACAACGGCTCCTGCTTCATTGCCAGGGACACCGCGTCCTTGCTCCGCGACATCGGCATGGAACCCTGCACGACGCCGGTGCGCAGCCCGCAATCGAACGGCATGGCCGAGGCCTTCGTCAAAACCTTCAAGCGCGATTACGTCGCGGTGAACCCCACCCCGGATGCCGAAACCGTCATGGCGCAACTGCCGCTCTGGTTCGAGCATTACAATAATCTTCACCCGCACAGCGCATTAGGATATCAATCGCCCCGCGAGTTCATCAGCTCGCAATCTCAAACCTGAGCATGTCCGGTCTTTTGGGGGCAACTCCAGTTCTTTTGGCGGTCGCGACGATGCCGATGCCCTACGGTTATTACACGCTGCTACGACTGGTCGTGACGGTCGCCGGGGTGTTTCTCGCGTGGAGCGAATTTCAGACGCATCAGCGGCTAACTGTTTGGGTTCTGCTTTTCGGCTTCCTGGCTCTGCTTTTTAATCCTGTTATACCTGTCCATCTTGATAGGGAGGTTTGGTTCGTGCTGGATCTCGGCGCTGCGGCGATTTTCATTGCTCGCTGGCTTGTCGGCTTGCGTTCGGGGCGGAATTAGAACTGTTGCAGTGTAACGCTCCCTCTTCGTTCTCCCCGATCAATTCCTATCCAAATCACCTTTCTAGTCAGAAACGCGAGATGCCAAACAAGGTCAGGTTGCTCCGTTTACAAGAACACCAAAGACGCGTAACGGTGGCGTCTCACTCATAGGAGGACCAAAATGTTCAAGATCATTGCTGCTGTCGCAGTCGTATTCGTAACCGCATCATCTGCCGTCTATGCGGGTAATTGCCAGCACTCTTGGGACTCTGCTTCGGATGGTTCGCGCTGTGGCGGCCGCGCCGCAGATCAGCGTCCGGGCGGGAACTGACCGACCGCAAGTCGCATCTCAAGGGAAGGCTCGCTAAGGCGAGCTTTCTAGACCTCGGCCCATACCCCATCGGCGTCGGCTGTGTTCGTCTCCCCCCACTCGGGGCAACCTGAAAAATCTTCATCGCCGCCATTCCGCTCGATAACGGAGGCATTTGCGAGGTCTTCAAGCCGAAACCCGTTGGCAGCCTCTGCGCCCCGGCTCCCACACTGCCTTCGCTACCGAAGCTTTTGAAAAGTATGAAGATATCGGGAAAATTGGTGCTTTTATTTCGCTCTTTTATGTGAGTAATAGGAAGTCCCGCCGCCACAACACATGCGGCCTCGAAACGGAGAACCAGGGACATGACCACAAAAAGATGCGAACCGCTCACTTTCGCCGTAGTCTACTTCACGGACGCACTAGCGCCTGTGAGCGTAGACATCATCCAAGCCCGAGACTATTGGGCCGCTTGCCGCAAGGTGTGGGATGGCGTCAGCGGCCGAAGAAGGAAAGCGATGGTCGCCGACTTCGTGATAGTCGAGGACCCATCAATCATAGAAGCCGGTCCTCAACACATCCGCCCCGCCGCAGTCGCACTGATCGCAGCGCGTGACGCGGAGCGAACGGCGCGGCTCTAGGAGGCGCTAAGGGATGGCCCCAACCTTGCTTCGGTGCACAGCTGCAAGGTTGGAGCGGCGTGTCTGCGCTCGGTACGTGCATCCTCAGGCTTTTGTGTTCCGTCCCACCTGTCGCGTTTGATGGCGTGGCACGTCCCAACAGAAGGGGGCACGCGCTTGATCGCTCTCGACCTAGAGCTTCACCGTCTGCCCGTTCTTCTGGAACTTGCGAACCATGTCGTCGTAGCTGCTGAACTTTGTCCCGACAAAGGCACCACCAACGATTACATAACCGCCGTCCGTTCTGCGCCTAAACTGACTGTTGCCGATTGTTCCCTCTTGGGGTTCCGGGGGGTGCACTCTGTGCCGCCCCAATCACGTTGGAAACGATGCTGTCCAAGTACTGTTTATCGCCAACTGCAAGGTACTTCTCTGCAAGTTGGGATACCCATCTATCGCCAAACGGTGCCACCTTCGCAATCGCGGCTTGAATGTCGGGGTCTACTTCGGAAAGGACCTGCCACTTCGTCCTGTCAAAATTGGCGGTCGGGGGCAGCAAAACGCCGCTGGCCTCGCTTGTGCCGCCGCCGGGGTTCTTTCCGATCAGCAACAGGGCGATAATTCCAAAAAGACCAAACACCGCACAAAGCACAAACCACAAGCCGGAGCTACGGTTTCGCGAAGTTGCCATGCTTGAGCCGATCAATCCGAAGACGAGCGCAATAATCAAGTAAATGACGAATACCATAGGAGGCCCCCGCTGAGTGTATAATCGCCACTCATACAGCGGTCAGAATATTTTGAAAATATGATCGCTGCGGGTCTTTGGTCTCGCCGCAACTTCTCGGGTTGCCCCTTGAGGGCGTTCAAGAATAACAGAAGCGCCAGTCCTCAAGAACCAGCTTGGTCATCCGGTCCAAGGCGTCATCGTCCGCGAGGTCGATCTTCTCCTCATCCTTGACGTACATGCCGTCCTTGCGGATGCGCGGGAGGACCTCACGGGTCACCCAGTCCTGGAAGGCTTTCGCTTGGGGCTTGTCCGAGCGCATGATCGTCTTGTAGAGGCCGCTCTCGGAAATTAAAGCGATGCGACCTCTCGGTCCCTTAAAGAGAGAGGTTAGCGCGGCTGGTGCGCTTACCTTATGAAGCACTTGCTGCTCATCTGGAGCTAGATACTGCCTAGCTGACATCCCGGTCGTTCTCTGAAACAGGATGAAATATACATCCACAGCGACGAACCACGGGTTCCCCTCCAGCTCCACCACGCGGACCTGATGGCCCTTGAAGTCGTAGAGGGACACTTGCTTGTTGTTGGTCATGTTACCACCCCAGGTGTTCGGTCGGCAGGGCGAACGGGGGAAGCCGCCAAACTCCCCCCGTGCCGCGCTGGCATTACCTTTCGACGCGGAATGCTTCGTCCAGCGGAGAACCACGGCTCCGCTGCACCTGTGACGCCATCACGGCGCTACCCTTCCGTACATCGCTGAGAAATGCCGGGGCTTCCACGGGTGCACCGTAACGGCTTCCCGCGAATACCTCGGGGGCCACGATCAATTCCCGCTCTAACTGATCCTTTGCCAGCCCCTTGAAGTGGCCGAATACCGCGTTCCAAACCTTGGCCCGTGCATCGGGCGTCAGTGCGCGATAGCTGCCGGTTTCGATGATGCGGGTGACGGCGGTTTTGAAGTTCTCTCCCTTGAGGAGGAGAACCTTGCCCACGTCGTTTCCGTCACCTTGGCCCCCCGTGCTGACGGTCGCGTCATCCGACAGGGTGCCGTGGTACAGATATTCCCGGTAGGCTTCCCACCCGTTCTTGCCGTCCAGCGTTTCCATCTGTGTGAGCGATGGGGCATTGTCGCTCCCAAGAATGCCGTCTGTCAGCACCCCCATCTTCCGCCAATAGCGTTTGTCAAAGACCATGTCCGGGCGCGGCGGGACCATGGCTAGACCCTCCAGCCGATTGAGCGCGACAAACTCGCGGTGAAGGGGGCTGTCAGTCTTGAGCGGCTTCCGGTTGAACGGATCGATGCCGCGCCCGAACTGATGCACAATCGGGTCCCCCGCAAAGTCCAACTTGGGGAGACCAACGGGCAAACCTGCCGCCGCCGCGTAACGCGAGAAGAAGTCGAAGCCCTCGTATTGCGTTTCGTTGACGTTCTTCGCGGCCATCTTGACGACACCCGGAGTGAACTGCTGCGCGTACTTCTCGACATAGAGGCCCAAGGCGTCGAGGTTCTTGTCTTCCACGGCCTGTTGTACGGCGTCGAACAGGTTGAACACGCCCTGCATCGCGGCGCTGTCCTGGAAGAGCGTCAGGTTAGTGAGGGCCAACGCCGGGACGTAGTCCACAAGCGCCTGTGCGGTGCTGTTGTCGGCGGAGTAGTTGCCGCCCTCCAAATGCGTCTGTGCCTCTATCTCCATATCCCGCAACATGCCGACGAGCATAAGCGGGGCAGAAAACGGAAGCATTCGGTTCAGGTCGAAGGCCGTACCGCCGATAACAATGGAGTTCGGCGGATACTCTTCGAATGCCCGTTTCCGTGCATCCCATCTCTTGAACCCGGAGGCCCCAGTGATCTCCACATCATCATTCATCTGCACGACGGCATAAGCGGCCATCGTCCCGGCCATGCCTAAGCGGTGTCGTCCTACAGCGCGGTTTTGTGCGGCGGTGCCGTTGGCACCCGTGAAGTCGTCAAGGGCCTTGAGGGTCTTGGGGACCTTGCGGAGCCAAGCGTGTCTTTGCGACTTCGCCATTTGTCGGAGCGCGAACGGGGTTCCCGGCGGGACAAGGAACTGGAGCGAGTTGGACCCGATGTTGACGATGGTGCGGAAGAACGGCATTGCGGACCGGGCAAGGAGGCCTGTCACATCGTCGCGATTGCGCACGTTGTCGATGGCTTGCCCGACCTTCCCGGTGACATAGCGGGTGTCAAAGGCCGCTTGCCACGCGGTCTCGGCGGCATCCAAGCGGTACTTGGCGTTTATCAGTTGCCCCGCCCCGTTGAACTGCTTCAACACATAGTCCGACGCGAACCGCTTCGCCTCGCGTCTACCCATGCCCGACGACAGGGCCAATTCTAGGCCGTCCGCGTAGGCCAAGCCCTGAGCGCGGGTTGCCTTCCAGAATTCCGAAGAGGCAAGCGCGGCGTCGGTGGCGATCTTCGCCATCCTCAGGGCCAAATGCACCCCCGGCTTCTCGGCAATCGGGAAGTTGGAATAGCTGAGGCGGGACACGGTCTGATCGGTGATGTCGAAGTCATCAAGAACTCCTTCCCCCTTCTTCCATGCCTTCGCGGCGATCTCCCGTGCCTTGGCGAACCCGGACAGATAACCGGCATATTCCCTTCCGGCGCGTCCCCAGTTCCCCTTGGTGATGCCGTGTTCCATGAACGGGAGGAGCAAGTTGTTGAGGGTGTTGCTGGCGATGTCGAGGCCTGTTGTCGAGAATTGCGACAGAAGCGCCGTTGTCTGGAGGTCCTTAATCATGCGGATTGTCGAGCCAACGGCCTTGGCCTTCTCTTCTGCTGACAAACGGGACGCCATGTTGTCCTTGAGGTTAGCAAGGGCACCCTGACGGGCCTTGTCGAATTCCGAGAACATGTCATCCAACTGCGGAAGCAGCTTCACAAGGTCGATGCCCGATCCGCCCAACTGCTTCGCGGCACCGTCGATGAACTCGAAGCGATCCGCGAACAGCGAGATACCGTCTTCCCCGAAAGTCTCCTCAAGGTACTTCACGGCATCGTCAACGGTCTGCCCGGTGCCCTGCATGATGCCCTTACGGTAGTTCAACTGGTATGACGCGGCGGAACCAAGGTGGCGGTCAATCTCGGCAAGGCTCATGATGCCCTCTGAGATGTCCCGGAGTGTCTGGGCCGCTGCCGGTCGCGTTGCAATGGAAGGATCGGCACGGACAAGGGACACCATCTCCTCAAACCCAATTCCTTTCCGGTATAGGGCCTGTCTGATCGCCGCTGCCGTTACGGTCTGGGCATAGGAGTTGTTCACCGTTCCGGCTGCGGCTACGCCCTGCTTTGCTGTCGCCAGCAATGCCGCATCGTCCCCGGCTTCCAAAGCATCGTGCATCCGATGAAGGAACCCGGTGATGTCAGCCGGGAGGGCCTTAGAGGCGACCGCTCCCGCCGCTACGTCTGCGGTGCGTCCTGACAACCTGTCAGCCGACACGGTCGCGTCCAAGACGAACCTGTCGCGCAACTGGAGGTCAACCGGCTGTCCTGTGACGGCTTGGCCGTTGATCCGTGCGGCAAGGCGGCGGCGCTCGCTGGTCTTGGTACGGGAGGCGGCCTCCTCAAACGAGATGGATGCGTCCAGCTTCCGGGCGGTGGCTTCCACTGCGGCGGTCTTTACCTGATCGGCGGCGCTTCGGGGTGCACCTGCGGCAACGAGAGGTGCGGCGTTCGGCGCTACGGCATCGGCGGCGGTGCCACTGAGGGACCGCTTAAGCCCCCTCAGAGCTTTCCCCGCTACGTTAAACGCGCCAAGGGACAGCGCGTCGGTTACCGTGTTGGCGGCAAGGGCCTTAAGGGTCTTCACCTCTTCGCTGTCGCCTTCCTGAGGAACAAGGATGTCCGGGGTGATGCCGGGGGCAACCTCTTCCATTGCGGCGGTCAACGTTTCGTCGTTGTCGAACGTGAGGGTGGAGACACCAGCGCCAATGGCGAGACCTGCCCAACCTCCAGTCCCAATTGTGGCGGCAATCGCGGGGATGGCTTGGCCCACGCCTTCCGTCAGGTTCTCGACCATGCCCTTCTCCGTATCAAACTTCGGGTCCAGGCCCTGCGAGAACTGGCGGAGACTTTGCGCCCCGCTGCCTAAGACGGATGCGGGAAGGAGGTTTTCGGCTGCAATGGCGACGGCTTCGGACCCGCCTTGCACAAGGTCAGTGACGCGATTGCCGACAGTTCCGAAATAGGAGCCGTGATTGTCGAGGATCGATTGCACTTCATCCACGCCCTTCCCGGACAAACGGGCGAAGTCTGCTGCCGCGTCGGGGTATCGTTCTGGATTTGCGCGGACACGATCCATCAGGGCAGCCGTGGGGAAGTAGTAGCCGTTCGGCTGCTGTTCAAAGTTGCTCATTGTGTTCCTTGAGATGTTATTGGTCTTCGGTGCAACGATGGGGCATGCCCGAAGGCTCGCCCCTCGGGGGTCACTTGAGGTGCCCTGTCGGCGTCGTCGCAGAGTTGGCGGTCGGGAAGCTCCCAAGGGTGCCGTAACCTGACATGCCGGAGGCGGCGATGTTGGTGAAGGCGGTCAACGGGTTCACAGCTTGGCGGTTGATGTCGTTCTGTGCCGTGGTTTGCGTGATCCTTCCGGCCATCGTGTAGTTGGCCTTGGCGTTGTCCCTACGGTCCTTCGCGTTGGCGATGGACAAGGCACCCTGCCGCTGCTGTTCCGCGATCCTTGCCGCTGCGGTCGCACCGCCCATGCCTTCGCCCGTCACCTTCGCCAGCGCGACAGCGCGGTCCGTTTCCAGTTGGCTTTGATAGCCTTCCTTGTTCGCTGCATCGGCCTGAACGAGCAATTCCCTCTCTTGGGACGCGTATTCAAGGATGGTCTGCTTTCGGATCATTTCCTGATTGTCCGCTGCGGCTTGCGCCTGTCCAGCGGTAGAGGCCACGCCAGAGGCGATGCCAAGGATTAAGCCCGGATCGCACACGGCAACGCCTCCCTGTCAATCGTGAAGGGCCGGAACAACGCCCCCCGGTGGCCCACGGGTTCCTCAGGGTGCAGGGTGGCCCCGAGTGCCTTGAGCCAACGGTGGTGGACGGTGTTTTCGGCGTGAGCGAAGTTGGCAAGGCGAGCGAGCTTCGGCCGTGCATCGAACCAAGTCTGGAGCATGGCGCGGCTGTCTTCGACAAACGAGCGCCGGAACCTTGAGACGCCGGATGTGCCACAGGCCCATATCGCGGCGACAGCATCGCTGATTGGGGCAAGGCCGAAAACCAGTATAGGAGCGCCACCGCATTCGACCACGCGCACCTCTTCCGACAATGCGACGGACATGGTCAGCCGGTCCCGAAAGTTCGTGTGGCCAGAAGCGGCTTCAAGTTCCTTGGCATCGGCGGGGCGAAGGTTTGCGGCTATGTAGTCGAGGTCATCGAACATCAGTTCTCGGACGATGTAGGCGCGGGAACCGCGAGGCATCTTGGCGACCATTACGCGGCCTCGCTGCTTGCTGCGCGGTCGCCCGTGGGGAGGCGTTCGGGGTTTCCGGTAGGATCGTCTACCTTGGACGCCTTGCGCTTGCTTTCGCGCTTGAGGGCATCAGGAAACGGGCGGTGTGGTATGGTGTGAGGGCCGCGTCCCGCGTTCTCGATGATGTCAACTTCTGCCCACTTCGCCAGCGGCCTGTCACGGTCGAAGACAGGAATGAGCGCATCGCGGTCAAGCGACCTGCGGACGATGTGGACGCGCTCTTGCGGGTCGTGCCCGTGGGCGATCAGTTCACGGCAGAGAACCGGGATAGGGCTTTTGGTGGTCGCGCGGTTACATTGATTGATGCGGTCAATCGTGGTGCCGCTCTCGATATGGCGAGCGCCGAAGGAGCCGAAAAGCTCAATGGTGATGGTGGTGGTCGGGATCAATCTGGATACCTTTGCCAGTGCTGCCTTGAGGCAACGGGTAGTGTCGGGCGGGTGGCCCGAAGAGGTGCGCGGCGCTGTCGTGGCGACGTGCAAGAGCGCCCCGGCGGCGATGCCAGGGCAAAGGGGATGGGAGGTGACGGAAGGCGTGAATGCGCACAGCTGCGCAAGCCTGCCACAGAGAGGCGCAAGGGCTTCTCAGGTGTCATGGGGCGGGACGCGGCTTGATCGCGCTAAATCGCGTTGACCGCATCGGAAAGAATGCAGGTCTAGGCGGTGATGGTCGGTGCGGATGCGGACGGCGGGACGGATGGCCCCAAGAGGTTCCCCGAGACGCGTTCCTGCGGGGCGACGGCAGGTGGTCTCAAGGAAACCTCCGGGGGCCGCTGCTTGGTCTACCTGAGGCGTTCAGCGGCATGACGCACGGGGCGTACAGGTTGCCTAAGGAACGCAGGGGACGGCAAGCGGCATCGCTGAGCAACGTGCCGTCCGATGGGCGGGACTTCGTCAGGGGAGGACAAGGAGAGTGGACAAGGAAGGAGGAGGAGAAGGGCACCACGGGGTGAACCGTGAGGGAACTGAGAGGTTTCTCTGGGAGAATACTTCTGCTGATAACTTATGAAAGAAACCTGAGATAACTAAGGATGTCTCTGGGTGAAGCCCGTGGCTCTACCTGTATGGAGGGGTAATTCGTTCTCTCAGTATGAAGGGGTAGTTATTTTCCTTTGAAATCAATTGCTTGTCTCCCAACGGTCGGGGCCGGTTTTGGATGTCTCCGCAGCGCCGCCGCAACTCAGGTGCCGGGGCGTCTTCGGGTGACCGCTGGAGCCTTTCGAACGCCGTCATGCTCACGTCAACGCGCTCGTATGTCCAGTATGGAGGGGTATTCGCCGGGGCTGAACTCCTCTCACAGGCCTTCGTCCGTTGGCGGGGCGCCCTCTTAGACGGTTC
The DNA here is from genome assembly GCF_048159625.1 of Ciceribacter azotifigens. NCBI lineage: Bacteria > Pseudomonadati > Pseudomonadota > Alphaproteobacteria > Hyphomicrobiales > Rhizobiaceae > Ciceribacter > Ciceribacter azotifigens. Next base: position 406,948 of record NZ_JBLQTA010000002.1, read on the forward strand.
CGGCCTTCGGGTGGTCCGATATGTCCCCCGTGGTGCATACGAGAAGTTCGCGTTGAGCGCACTCCCTCCCCCGCACGGGCCGGAACTGTGCGCGGCTTCTTCAAGTATCTTGAAGTTGTGTCCAAGGCGCTGCATCCTTCGATTTCAACTACGGAGCGGCGAATGGCAGAGGGAAGCATTATCAATCTCGGTGACATTTCGAAACCAGCTGCCATCTTGGTTGAACGGGTGTGCGATGCCGTCGGCGGAATAGCCAAGCCTTGGCAAATGAAGCGAGTGGCCCGAGCGGAGGTGGCCGTCGAGCAGATTAGAGCCTTGGGTGCGATTGAGCTAACAGAGATCCAGGAACGCGGCTTAGCGCGGCTAATCGAGGATGCGGAGCAGAAACAACGGAATATCGAGTCCATCACCGCCAAGGCCATCCCACACCTGCGAAGTGATGCCGATCCTGCGGCGATTGACCGAGACTGGCTCGCATCAATGTTCGACAGAGCGCAGCTTTATTCAAGCGAGGAAGCGCAAGAGTTATGGGGGAGGATCTTGGGGGAGGAGGCTAACAAGCCGGGGACTTTTTCCCGCCGGTCCTTGGAGGTTATCAATTCACTAGATGCCTCGGATGCACGGGCATTCGAGAAACTGTGTTCGGCGATGTGGGACTGGGGCAAGCCCATGCTGGTGATTGTCGATCCAAATAAGAGCGGCGTTCCCGGCCTGACGTTCGATGACATTCTCACTCTTGAGTCGATTGGCCTGATTTCAACCGGCCTCGGATACTCCTTGAGTGGTATTCAGGCCAAGAAGGGGTTGGTTCGTTACCATGGCGTCAGTGTCTACATCGAGTTCCCGCACACGGAGAACAATCAAGTGCCAACGGGGGCTGTACTCTTCACAAAGCTTGGGGCGCAACTCGCCGGTATCGTTTCCGCTGAGCCTATCCTTCAAGTATTTGAAGCTGCAATGAAAATGTGGATTGACGAAGGCTGCTGGGTTGCAATCAACATTGACAGTCCTGGTTTGCCATGGGTCAAGGACCAAGCCGCGTCCGTGTGTCGATAGCCCTCAGTTCGTGAGTGGAAGCGATACGGACCGGGTTTCCTATGCGAGCCGTGGTGCCCCGGATACTACTCAAACACCAGATTGAAGGGCCGCTGCCGCCCCCTAAGGCTCACCACGGCGACATTAATGTCATTGCGGTGGTACGGCTCCAGCGTCACCGCATCCACTACCGCCGCAACCATGCCCCGCAAGCGCGGCCTGTCGCTCTCTCGCAATGTCTGTGCCTCGTCAAGGGCGGCGGCAATGTCCAATGATCGCGCTGCGCTATTGACTTCGGACGCTGCTGCCTCGGCCAGCTCGGCAAGCTGCAAACGCATCGCCGCGATCTGTCTTGAGAAGCCGTCAGCCGCTTCCCGGAATGCTCGCTGTACGTCTGCCGTCTCGGCTTCAATGGACGACTGGATAGCGTTCTGTTTCCGTACCTCCAGCGCCTCCAATCGCGTGAGAAGCGTGTCGCGCTCACTCACCTCAGCCGTGAGGGACATCGGCTCGTCGGGTGTAGCCAGGATGGCACCAAGGTGTCCGACGAATTTCTCTTCCAACAGGTCATAAGGCCAGTTCCCGGCTCCGCAGTCGTTCCGGCTCGTAGTTCGGCCCGTGCAAGCCGCATACCTATACCGCTTGCCCCAACTGCTGGTAGTCGTCACGTTCATCGGGCTTCCGCACTGTCCGCACTTTAGGAGACGCGGGAACAGGTTGGCGTCGGTTGCCGCTTGAGGGTTCCGGCGCTGCTTGCGAGCATTGTTGCGGATGGCCAGCCAGACGGTTTCGGATACGATAGGCGGATAGTAGTCGGGCTGTTCGTGCCCTCTAATGACAAGCGTTCCATACGCCTCTTTCGACTTGAGAACGTCCTGTATCATGCTGCGACACCACGTCCCCCCGAGGGAACTCGGGATGCCCTTTAGGTTGATTGCGCGGGTGATGGCGCTTGCTCCATGTCCTTCCGCTGCCAACCGAAAGATTTCACGGGCGTCGTCAACGCGGTTGTTGAACCCTTGGGTCTTCCGGTCAATCCAAAAGGGAACCTTGCTAATCGGTATGCGCTCGCCAGCGGCTATCTTCTTGACGCGATCCGCCCACGAACCCTTGAGCCGGATGCTCTTCTTCAAGCTCTCGTCGTGGGCCAACTGCATGCTGACGAGTGAGGGTACAAGCAGCATGGGGTTTTCACGGTAACGCTCGTCACTGTGGATCATTTCGTCTTGGAGCGTGACGATGATCAGGCCGGTTTTGAGTACCTCAAGGAACGTCGGCAAGGCGTCCATGGGGTTCCTGCGGGAAAACCGGTCCATGTTCTCGATGAGAAGGACAACGTCCGAAGGGACTTGGCCGGATCTCACGCTATCGAGGAACTTGCCCAGCCCTGCTTCAAGGTTGTCCCCGGTGAAGGCGCTGACACCGTCGTCAACGATGCTGCCATCAAGCACCATCTTGGCTTTTGCCGCGTACTCGGCGGCTATCTTGGTTTGCCGTGCTGAGGAGCTTCCGAGGGCTTGGCGACCTGAGGACCACCGGGCATAGGAGATTGCGGTTTTCCCGCTCAATTGTGAAATGTGCATGTCGAAACTCTAGCTGTGGTTCATCATCCAGATAGATGTTTGTTCACTGTCCGACAAGAGCGATCGAGCCCGCCGGCCATGGCGGCGATCGTTCCCGTTTCGAGACTTGCACGATGGGCGGCGGTGTCGATGCCGCGCGCCAGTCCGGAGATAATGCCATAGCCCGCCCTGCCGAGTTCACGCGCGATGAGGCTCGCGAACTTGACGCCGGCGATCGAGGCATTGCGGGAGCCGACGATGCCGACATAGGCGAACCGCGTCGCTGAAAGGTCGCCACGCGCCGCGAGGAGAGGCGGTGCGCCGTCGATCTGTCGCAGGGCCGGCGGATAATCCGGCTCACCGATGCCGATGAAGGTTGCGCCGAGGCGCCGGGCCGTTTCCAACTCGCGAACCGCGTCGGCCTCGCTGGCGATGCGGACGGGCCTCATCGAGCCGCCGCGGCGCGACAGCTCCGGCAGGGCGGCGAGGGCCGCCTCGGCATTTCCGAAATGGTTGATGAGGTCGCGGAAGGTCGCCGGCCCCACATTGTCGCTCCGGATCAGCCGTAGCCAGGCGATCCGTTGTCTTTCCGTCAGCGCAATCCCGTTCCGTCTTGCGCTGCGCTCGGGCATGCGCCTATCCCTTTTGTCCGATCCGGCTTTCCGTTCCCGCGATCAGGCGTTCGATATTGGCCTTGTGCCGCCACCAGGAAACGACGGTCATGATCGCGGTCACGATGGCGGCTTCCTCGGCGCCAGTAATCCACAATACAACCGGAATGACAAGGGTTGCGATCAGGGCCGACAACGAGGAGTAGCGGGTGATGACGGCGATCGACAGCCACACGACGGCAAAGACGGCGACCATCAGCGGCATGACTCCGAGCAGGGTGCCGATGTAGGTTGCGACACCCTTGCCGCCCTTGAAGCCGAGCCAGACCGGAAACAGGTGTCCGATGAAGGCGGCAAACCCGGCGAGAAGCCCGGCATTGGCACCGAAGACGGCCTGTGCAGCCACGGCGGCGGCGGTCGCCTTCAGCGCGTCGAGCAGCAGGGTCGCGGCCGCGAGCTTCTTGTTGCCGGTCCTGAGCACGTTGGTGGCGCCGATATTGCCCGATCCGATCTGCCGCAGGTCGCCGTGGCCGGCCATTCGCGTGAGGATGAGGCCGAAGGGGATCGAGCCCAGGAGATAGCCCAGGCTCAGTACCGCGATCAGCGCCGGCAGGCCGATTTGCAGGAAATTGACGTTCGCCACTGTGTCCCCCCGTTACTTATCTTACAGCGAATGCACGCACCGTCCGCGGACATAGGTCGACACCGCCCGGCCGGAAAAACGTGCGTCCTCGAACGGCGTGTTCTTCGAGCGGGAGACAATCGCCTCCTTGGAGACGAGCCACGGCTCGTCGAGGTCGACGAGCGTGATGTCGGCCGGAGCACCCGGCTTCAGCGTCCCGGCGTCGAGACCGAAGATGCGGGCCGGTCGCGTCGACATGGCGTCGATCAGACGCATCAGCGACACCTGGCCGCTGTGATGTAGGCGAAGGGCGGCGGAAAGCATCGTTTCGAGGCCGATCGCACCGTCGGCGGCGTCGGAAAAGGGCAGGCGCTTGGTGTCGACGTCCTGCGGGTCGTGCGAGGAAACGATGATATCGACCGTGCCGTCGGCGATCGCCTCGACCATGGCCATGCGGTCATCTTCCGAACGCAGCGGTGGCGACAGCTTGAAGAAGGTGCGGTACTCGCCGATGTCGTTCTCGTTGAGCGACAGGTGGTTGATCGAGACGGCGCAGGTGACGTTCGCGCCGCGTTCGCGGGCGACGCGGATCGCCTCCGCGGACTCGGGCACCGAGATTTTCGCCGCATGATATTTCGCCCGGGTCAGCGTCGCGATCCTGAGGTCGCGTTCGAGCGGGATGATCTCGGCCTCCTTGGGAACGCCGGAAAGACCGAGCCAGCTGGCGAACAGGCCCTCGTTCATCACGCCGTTGGCGCCGAGATACTTGTCCTTCGGCTCGAGCGCGATGACGGCGGAAAACTCCCGCGCATAGGTCATCGCGCGCCGCAGGACCTGCGTGTCGGGGAACCCGTGACGGCCGTTGGTGAAGGCGACGGCGCCCGCTTCCTGCAGGAGGCCCATCTCGGTCATCTCGACCCCGTCGAGCCCCTTCGTCAGGGCCGCCGCCGGATAGACGTTGACCACGGCGGTGTCGCGGGCGGTCTTGCGTACAAATTCGACCAGCGCGATGTCGTCGATCACCGGATCGGTGTCCGGCATTACGATGAAGGAGGTGACGCCGCCCGCGGCCGCAGCCCGGCTGGCCGAGGCGATGGTCTCGCGGTGCTCCGCGCCCGGTTCGCCGGTGAAGACGCGCGCGTCGACGAGACCCGGTACTGCGGTGAGGCCGCGGCAGTCGCGCACCTCTGCTCCGTCCGGTGCAGCCTGGTTGAGTGCGTCGGCGCCGGCTGCGGCGATGCGGCCGTCGGCCCCGACGATGATCGTTCCGACCTCGTCGATGCTACGCGACGGATCGACGATCCGGACATTCTTCAAGACGAGGGGCGTGGTCGTGCTCATGCGCCCATTCCTTCCGTTCTCGGACCCTGGTTGCCGGAGACGAGCAGGGCCTCCATCACCGCCATGCGCACAGCGACACCCATTTCCACCTGTTGCTCGATCACGCTCTGGGGGCCGTCGGCGACTTCCGAGGCGATCTCGACGCCGCGGTTCATCGGCCCGGGATGCATGACGAGCGCGTCTTCCTTCGCTGCCTTCAGCTTTTCGGCGTCGAGGCCGTAGAAGTGGAAGTATTCGCGGATCGACGGCACGAAGGCACCCGACATGCGCTCGCGCTGCAGGCGCAGCATCATCACGACGTCGGCATCCTTCAGGCCTTCCTTCATGTCGTGGAAGACTTCGACGCCCATCTGGGCGATGCCGGCGGGCAGCAGCGTCGCCGGTGCCACGACCCGGACGCGGGCGCCCATGGCGTTCAGCAGCAGAATGTTCGAGCGGGCGACGCGCGAATGCAGCACGTCGCCGCAGATCGCGACGATGATGCGCGAGAGCTTGCCCTTGGCGCGTCGGATGGTGAGCGCGTCGAGGAGCGCCTGCGTCGGGTGTTCGTGCTGGCCGTCGCCGGCATTGACCACCGAACATGCGACCTTCTGGGAGAGGAGGGCGGCAGCGCCTGCGGAAGAATGACGGATGACCAGCACGTCCGGCCGCATGGCGTTGAGCGTCATCGCCGTGTCGATCAGCGTCTCGCCCTTTTTGACCGAGGACGTGCTGACGGACATGTTCATGACGTCCGCGCCGAGCCGCTTGCCGGCAAGCTCGAACGAGGACTGTGTCCGCGTCGAGGCTTCGAAGAAGAGATTGATCTGGGTGAGGCCACGCAGCGTCGAGGTCTTTTTTTCCCTCTGGCGGCTGATTTTGACGGCTTCGTCGGCCTTGTCGAGCAGGTAGGTAATGTCCTGTTCGGTGAGGCCCTTGATGCCAAGGAGGTGGCGGTGGGGAAAGAAGACCATGGGACTGTCCTCCTGAGATAGTCACGCGGTCTATAAAGATTGCCAGCCGGGGGGGCAAGCATGTGCTATGTGGATCGGACTTTGTTCCCCATGTTAAACGAATCACATCCTTCAAAAGACAAAAATGAGTGAAATGAGCCGGGCAGAAGAAAAACACCGCGAACTGAACCAGCCGAAACCCTGGTCCGGCATCAACGCCTACCGGTCGGATCCGCTGATCGTCGATCTGAGCTCCGGGCTTCATCGTTCGCTTCGGGAAGAGTATGACGCGCTCGGCCGTTACGTGACATCGCCGGAGGCGCAGGAACTGGCGCGCATGGCGAACCAGAATGTGCCGCAATTGCGGACCCACGGCGTGCGCGGCGAACGGCTGGACGTGGTGGAGTTTCATCCGGCCTGGCATGCGCTGATGCGCCGCTCGATGGCGAACGGGCTGCACTCTTCGGCCTGGGAGAACCATCCCGATACCCGCGGGAACGAACACAGGGCCCGCGCGGTCCGCTTCTTTCTCACCGCCCAGCTCGAATGCGGGCACCTCTGCCCGTTGACGATGACGAGCGCATCGGTCGCCGCCCTGATGGCTTCGCCGCAGGTGCAGAAGGAATGGGTCCCGAAGATCCTCTCGCGCAAATATGACTCCTCCAACAAGCCGCCGATGCAGAAGACGGGGATCACGCTCGGCATGGGCATGACGGAGAAACAGGGCGGCACCGACGTGCGCGCCAATACCTCGCGCGCCGAGCGGGTGGGTGAGGGCATCTATCGCCTTTCCGGCCACAAGTGGTTCATGTCCGCGCCGATGAGCGATGCCTTCGTGATGCTCGCGCAGACGCCGGAGGGGATCGGCTGTTTCCTCGTACCGCGCCTTCTCGAAGACGGCTCGGCCAACGGGCTCCAGTTCCAGCGTCTGAAGGACAAGATCGGAAACCGCTCGAACGCCTCCTCCGAGGTCGAGTTCGAAGGCACGTTCGGCTATATCCTCGGCCAGCCCGGCGACGGCATCCGCACCATCCTCGACATGGTGACGCTGACCCGGCTCGACTGCGCTGTCGCGTCTGCCGGCATCATGCGCGCCTCGATGGCGGAAGCCGTCCACCATGTTCGTGGCCGCAGCGTCTTCGGCAAGATGCTGATCGACCAGCCGATCATGACCCGCGTACTCGCCGACATGGCGCTCGACGTTGCCGGAGCGACTGCACTTGTCTTCCGGCTTGCGCAATCCTTCGACCAGGCGCGCGACAATCCGGCCGATGCCGCCTATGCGCGGGTGATGACGCCGGTCGTCAAATACTGGGTCTGCAAGATGGCGCCGGCGCTGATCTACGAGGCAATGGAGTGCATCGGCGGCAGCGGCTACATCGAGGAGCGGGCGATCGCCCGCCACTATCGCGAAGCCCCGGTCAATGCGATCTGGGAAGGGTCGGGCAACGTCATGGCGCTCGACGTGCTGCGGGTCCTGAACCGCGGCAAGGATCTCTTCGAGACGATCTTTGCCGGGCTCGAACGCGACCTCGGCGCTTCCGGCAGGAAGACCGTCGAGGTCCTTAGGGCTGCGACCGCACTTGCCGAGCGCGACGAAGCCGCGTCAAGGCTCCTCGTCGAGCAGTTGGCGCTCGCCGCCGCCGCGGCGGAACTCTATCGCCTCGGTGCCGGCAAGATCGCCGATGCCTTCCTCGAGACGCGGCTCGCCGGCGGCTGGCGCCACACCTACGGCGCCATCGATGCCCGCTTCGACGCCCGCTACGTCCTCGATCTCCTCTATCCGGCGGCAGGGTAGGCGGGCCGCGCGATATCCGGACCGGTGAGCGACAGCTTTCTTTTCTGAGTCGATAATTAGCTCTCAAGCTAAATAACTTTTTGACTGTCGCTACGGTTCGGACGGAGCGTAAGCGGTATGCCGGTTATCCCCAGGGCGCGTTAACCTTAACAAATGGTTTACGTTGCGCGGGGGCCGTTAACGCGCGAGTTTCGGACCGGATAATGCCGGAGCCGATGGCAAGATGGTTAACAGCGCCGCACGGATTGCGAGAATGCTTATGGTGATGATGTTCTTCGCCGGCCTGGCGCTGGACATCGCCGTGCCGGCCGTCGTGCTCAGTGCGATGGCTCTGGTGACCTGGCTCGTCCGCAACTGGGCGCCGTCACAAGAATGGAAGGGGAGGGCGGCATGAAGACGTTCCTGATTTTCTGGGCGACGCCGATCGTGCTGCTCGGCGGCTGGTACGGCCTTTCCTACAACGACATCAGTTTCGGCTTTTTCATGCTGACCCGTCAGGCGCATGACCTGGTCTTCGAGATCTACGGAGACATTCTCGGCATCCCGCCGGACACCATTCCGCCGCTGGTCGCCCGGGCGATCGTGTTCGACAGCCTGCTCGTCTTTGCGATCATCGCCTTGCGCAAGCGCCGCGCGATTGCCGCCTGGTGGCGGGCGCGTCAGGGTGTGTCTGTGTCGGAGGTGCCTGTCCTTGACAGCGCAGAAAGCCTGTCGAGGGCGCCCTGAAGGATAAAGGCGGCGGCGGCCGAGTCGATGCGTTCAGCACGCTTGGCGCGTGACACGTCCATTTCGAGAAGCGCGCGTTCCGCCGCGACCGTCGAAAGCCGCTCGTCCCAGAGGATGAACGGTATATCGGTTTTGTCGGACATCGTGCGTACGAAGGCCCGCGTCGCCTGAACGCGTGGCCCGGAAGAGCCGTCCATGTTCATCGGCAGTCCGATGACGAAGGCGGCGACTTTCTCTCTCGCCGCGAAATCGAGCAGCACCTCGGCATCCCTGGTGAACTTGACGCGCTTGATGACCGGGCGGGGGGTGGAAAAGCGGCGACCGAGGTCCGACATCGCGACCCCGATCGTCTTGGTGCCGAGATCGAGACCGGCAATCGCCTGGCCGGGCTTCAGGAAGCCTGCGAGTTCCTCGATCGTCAGCGTGGCCATGCTGTTCTCTTACCGCTTGCGCAAGAATTCGGTGCGCAGCACGAGGCCCTTGATGGCGTCGTGGCGGCAGTCGACCTCCTCCGGATTCTCCGTAAGGCGGATCGATTTGATGACGGTCCCCTGCTTCAGGGTCGTGCTGGTGCCCTTGACCTTGAGGTCCTTGATGAGGGTGACGGAATCACCATCGGCGAGCACGTTGCCGGCGCTGTCGCGAACCTCGGCCGCGGCTGCGGCCTGTGCCGCCATTTCGGAGGCCGGCCGCCATTCGCCGGTCGCTTCGTCGTATACATAATCATCGTCGGACATTCTTGCCTCCTTGCGGCCGTCACTCGAAAACCCGATGAATGACGCCGCGTGCGCCGCAAACTCCGTCCATCGGGGGGGATGATGTCGCATATCCTACCGGGCGGGCCTGCGCAATACGAGCGCAGACGGTGTCCGCGGACTTGCCCTGCTGCCGCTGTCAGCCAAAATACTCTAATGAGATCGGTGGCCACACGGCAGAAGATTCGAAAGGAAGAGACGACAATGAAAATCACCTGGCTCGGGCATTCCGCCTTCCGCATCGAAACCGGCAAGGCCCGCATTCTCATCGATCCCTTCTTCACCGGCAATCCGGGCTTTGGCGGTCTCGATCCCAAGGAGGCCGCTGCCGGCGTCACCCACATCCTGCTGACCCACGGCCACGGCGACCATGTCGGTGATACGCTCGCAATCGCAAAGGAGAGCGGTGCGACGGTCGTCGCCAATTTCGACCTCTGCATGTGGCTCGCCCACAAGGGGCTCGAAAACTATTCGCCCGGCAACACCGGCGGCACCATCGACATGGATAGCTTCACCGTCACCTTCACCAATGCGCTGCATTCCTCCGCCTCGATCACAGAGGACGGCGTCTCCCACTCGCTCGGCAATCCGAACGGGCTGATGCTGCACTTCGACGACGGCGCCTCGCTGCTCCACATGGGCGACACCGACATCTTCTCCGACATGGCGCTGATCAACGAATTACACCGCCCCGATATCGGCATCGTTCCGATCGGCGACCGCTTCACCATGGGCGGTGCCGTCGCCGCGCTCGCCTGCCAGCGGTTCTTCAACTTCGAGGTTGCTCTGCCCTGTCACTACGGTTCGTTCCCGATCATCGACCAGACGCCGGAGAAGTTCGTCGCCGGCATGGAGGGAACGAAGACGAAGGTCGCCACGCCGAAGCCCGGCGAAAGCCTCTCGCTATGATTCAAGCGCTTTCCGAGGAGGACTTGCGACGGCGGCATGCGGAGAACTCCGTCCTGCGAGAAACCATTGTCGAACACCTTTTCGTTGGCGATTTGCTACGGCGCCTGTGGCAATGTGGTATTCTCGACGCCGAAGTCCTGAAGAGCGAGTTCGATGCCGGCGGCTATGATCTCGTGCTCACCTGCCGGGGCGTCACGCGCCACATCCAGCTCAAGGTGACTCGCGTCGGCGGTGCCCGGTCGAAGATCAATGTCAACTTGAGGCTCTGCGAAAAGCCAAGTGGCTGCGTGGTTTGGATCGCCGTGGACGACGAATTGAACCTGAAGAAATACCGCTGGTTCGGCAATGAGCCGGGTCGCCCGTTGTCGCAGGTGGCTGAAATGGGCGCGGTCAAGCATACCAAAGGCGACGCGAAGGGTATCAAAGCGGTGCGGCTAGGTCAGCGTAGCGTGAAGGCCGGCGTATTCACTCCAGTCGAGAATCTGGACGATTTGCTGCACCTGCTGCTCGGATCGGAGATTCTGACCGTTGCGAAGCGCGGACATGGACATTATAGCGGGGAGAAAGTCCAATCGGAGAATACCCATGTCCGTTGATCTCGCCACCGTGAAGCGTGTTGCGCATCTTGCCCGCATTGCCCTCAATGACGAGGATGCGGAGCGGATGATGGGTGAGCTGAACGGCATTCTCGGCTTCGTCGAACAGCTCTCCGAGGTCGACGTCACCGGCGTCGAGCCGATGACGTCGGTCACGCCGATGGCGATGAAGAAGCGCAAGGACGAGGTCACCGACGGCGGCAAGGCGGACGATATCGTTGCCAATGCGCCGGAGACCGATCGCAATTTCTTCCTCGTGCCGAAGGTTGTCGAATAACCGTCGCCTATTCCGCGCGTGACGGCCGTCACCGGGCCGTATCCAGCATTGATGCGCTGCCAAGGCGCCTTTCATTTTGAAGTGAACCGATCATGAGCGAACTGACCAGCCTGACCATTGCCGAAGCCCGCGCCAAACTGGCGGCGAAGGAATTCAAAGCCGTCGAGTTGACCGAAGCCTATCTGCAGGCGATCGAGACCGCCAACGATGCGATCAACGCCTATGTGACGGTCACGCCGGAGAAGGCGCTGGAGATGGCGAAGGCCTCCGACGAGCGCATTGCCGCCGGCAAGGCCGGGGCGCTCGAGGGCATTCCGCTCGGGGTCAAGGACCTGTTTGCGACCCGCGACGTCCATACCCAGGCCTGCAGCGCCGTCCTCAGCCGGTTCAAGCCGAAATACGAATCGACCGTCACCCAGAACCTCTGGGACGACGGCGCCGTCATGCTCGGCAAGCTCAACATGGACGAATTCGCCATGGGCTCGTCGAACGAGAGCTCCCACTACGGTCCGGTGACCAACCCGTGGAAGGCGAGCGGTTCCGATCAGCGCCTCGTTCCCGGAGGCTCTTCGGGCGGCTCGGCGGCTGCGGTCGCGGCCCATCTCTGCGCCGGCGCGACGGCCACCGACACCGGCGGCTCGATCCGCCAGCCGGCCGCCTTCACCGGCACCGTCGGCATCAAGCCGACCTATGGCCGTTGCTCGCGCTGGGGCATCGTCGCCTATGCGTCGTCCCTCGACCAGGCCGGCCCGATCGCCCGCGACGTGCGCGACGCGGCGATCCTCTTGAAGTCGATGGCGAGCGTCGACGACAAGGACACGACCTCGGTTGACATTCCGGTACCGGATTACGAGGCGACGCTCGGCCAGTCGCTCAAGGGCATGCGGATCGGCATTCCGAAGGAATACCGCGTCGAGGGCATGCCCGAAGAGATCGAAAAACTCTGGGCGCAGGGCGTGGCCTGGCTGAAAGACGCCGGTGCCGAGGTCGTCGACATTTCCCTGCCGCACACCAAATATGCGCTGCCCGCCTACTATATCGTGGCACCGGCGGAAGCCTCGTCGAACCTCGCCCGCTACGACGGTGTCCGCTACGGACTGCGCGTCGACGGCAAGGACATCGCCGACATGTACGAGCAGACCCGTGCCGCCGGTTTCGGCGCCGAGGTGAAGCGGCGTATCCTCATCGGCACATACGTGCTCTCGGCCGGCTATTACGACGCCTATTACCTGAGAGCCCAGAAGGTCCGAACGCTGATCAAGCGCGACTTCGAACTCGCCTTCAACGATGTCGACACCGTACTCGCACCGATCACGCCGTCGTCTGCCTTTGCCATCGGTGACAAGGAACTCGCCGCCGATCCGGTCAAGATGTACCTGCAGGACGTCTTCACGGTCACGGTGAACATGGCCGGGCTTCCGGGCCTTTCAGTGCCTGCCGGCCTCGACGCCAAGGGCCTGCCGCTCGGCCTGCAGCTCATCGGCCGGCCGTTCGAGGAGAGCACGCTCTTCAAGGCCGCCCACGTCATCGAGCAGGCCGCCGGCACCTTCCGCCCGGCGAAGTGGTGGTAAGCCGGGTCCTGATCCGGCCGATGACCGAGGCCGACGCTGAAAGCGTCGGAGAAGTCGGCTTTGCCGCATGGGCGGCAAACCCCGTCTTGAACGACTTCGGCACCGAGATGCCGGAGCGCGTGCACCGCGCCTTCTGTAATTTCGCCGCGACCGGTTCGGCGGTCATTCTCGTCGCCGACTGCGACGGTGAGATCGTCGGCTGGACCGCTCGCGACGGCGACGCCGACTATATCTCGGACTTGTGGGTTCATCCAGATCATCAGGGAAAGGGCGCCGGCAGGGCGCTTCTCGAACACGTTTTCTCCCTGATGAAGCGCGAGGGAATCGGCAAGGCGCGCATCGCCACCCACGCCCGCAATGCCGGTGCCATTCGACTGTACGAGCGCTGCGGCTTCGTCCTCGTCTGGCGTCGGATCGAGCGGTCGGAGGCGATGCAGATGGACGTCGAGAAGGTCCATCTGGAAAAGGCGCTGTAGCTGCCGGCCTTCAGGAGGAAGGCCGGCGCCGTCTTCACCTATTGTCCAATTCGGCTCTTACCAGCCGCAGCCCCCTTTCGGTGATGCGATAGGGGCGTCCGGCCTTCGAACTGATCGCCTTGAGGCGCTTCAGTCTTCGGAAAAGGAGAAGGTCGAAGCCGGGATAGAGCCAGCCGTCGCGCGAGAAGCACTGCGCTCTTTCGATCTTGCGGCTGTCATTGCGGTAGATCTCGATCCGCCCGCCTTGGGCGAGCAGGTGAAGGATGCGCTGTTCGTTGCGCGAAATGTCCATTGTCGTTCATCCGGTATTCGCGTCCTTCGAAAGGACGCACGAAAACGTATCCGGTGCCGGTCAGGCATCGGGGTTCTGTTCTCGTCGGGCCCATGCGCGCGGATCGTAGTCGATCGCGGGCAGGGCCTTCACCGGGTCTGTGACAAACCGTACATCAACACTCCATCGTGTGGTGCTGTTTTTGCCGCATGGCTCTACGCACGTCAAGCGCAGGGCGGCATGCGCATCTCAATCCTTCGGCGAATCAGCCAGCCGCTCTTCCGAGGCCTCCCTAACGTAATGCTGGCATGCGGAAAGGAATTTAGACAATTGTTTATAAACAGTATTCTCTGGTTCTCTGCCTCCTTTGGACAGGGACTGGCAAAACGGCATCGCCGGTGTTCTACTGACATAAAGCAGGGGGCACTTCATGATGACAATCCGCAGTGCACGGCAGGATGAGGCGGCGATCCTCGCCGATGTGGGGCTGCGCGCCTGGGAAAAGGCGATGATCCCGGTCGGCGAAACGAAAGCCATGGTCGAGAACGCGCGCGTCGCCTTCTGGAATTTCGTGAACTCCGAGTGGCTCACGATCACGGTGATCGAGCAGAATGGCAACGTCGCCGGCTGGGCAGCACGCGAAAACCTGGACGAGAACATCACCGACTTCTGGATCGACCCGGTTTTCCAGGGGCAGGGCCTCGGCGCGGCCCTGCTCGAAGCCGTCGAGAACGAAATCCGCCATCTCGGCTTCGAGAAGGCGACGCTCGAGACACACGCGATGAACCGCGAAGGTTTGCATTTCTTCGAGAAGCACGGCTATTCCGTGCACTGGCTGACAGTCGCCTACAATCCCAAGCTTGATCGCGACATCCAGACGGTCGGCCTCGCCAAGGCGTTCGTCGCAGCGGAGCCGGTCGGCTACGGCCAGGAATTCTGACATCGCCGACGGCTGGCGCGAGCGGTCGCATAACGATGGCCACGGGCGCCTCGAGCCTTGCGCCGCCGCGCCATTTGCTCTACCCAACGGGGTCAGAAATCCCAAGCATGACAAGAGCTCCAGATGACCATTGTTGACACGCGCACGCCTGACCCGAAACGCTTGATCCCCGGCGCCACCGGCGATTGGGAAGTGGTGATCGGCATGGAAGTCCATGCCCAGGTGACCAGCAACGCCAAGCTCTTCTCGGGTGCCTCGACCACCTTCGGCAACGCGCCGAATTCCAACGTCTCGCTCGTCGACGCGGCGATGCCGGGCATGCTGCCGGTGATCAACGAGGAATGCGTCAGGCAGGCCGTGCGCACCGGCCTCGGCCTCAAGGCGAAGATCAACAACCGCTCGATCTTCGACCGCAAGAACTATTTCTATCCGGACCTGCCGCAGGGCTACCAGATCTCGCAGTTCAAGGACCCGATCGTCGGCGAGGGCAAGATCATCATCTCGCTCGGCCCTGACCGCCAGGGCAATTTCGAGGACATTGAAATCGGCATCGAGCGGCTGCATCTGGAACAGGATGCCGGCAAGTCGATGCACGACCAGCATCCGACCATGTCCTATGTCGACCTGAACCGCTCGGGCGTGGCGCTGATGGAGATCGTCTCCAAGCCTGACATGCGCTCTTCCGACGAAGCCAAGGCCTACATGACCAAGCTGCGCTCGATCGTGCGTTATCTCGGCACCTGCGACGGCAACATGGACGAAGGCTCGATGCGCGCCGACGTCAACGTCTCCGTGCGCAAGCCGGGCGGCCCTTTCGGCACGCGCTGCGAGATCAAGAACGTCAACTCGATTCGCTTCATCGGCCAGGCGATCGAGTATGAGGCTCGTCGCCAGATCGCCATTCTTGAGGACGGCGGCGAGATCGACCAGGAAACCCGCCTTTTCGACCCCGGCAAGGGCGAGACCCGCGCCATGCGGTCAAAGGAAGAGGCGCATGATTACCGCTATTTCCCCGACCCGGACCTGCTGCCGCTCGAATTCGACGATGCCTTCGTCGAGGCTCTGAAGAAGGACCTGCCGGAGCTGCCGGACGACAAGAAGGCCCGTTTTGTCGCCGATCTCGGCCTCTCCGTCTACGACGCTTCGGTGCTCGTCTCGGAAAAGGCGATCGCGGACTATTTCGAGGCGGTGGCCGAGGGCCGCGACGGCAAGGCGGCAGCAAACTGGGTCATCAACGACCTGCTCGGCGCGCTGAACAAGGACGGTAAGGGTATCGAGCAGACGCCCGTCTCGCCCGCCCAGCTCGGCGGCATCATCGACCTCATCAAGGATGGCACGATCTCCGGCAAGATCGCAAAGGATCTCTTCGAGATCATCTGGAACGAGGGCGGCGACCCGGCGGCGATCGTCGAGAGCCGCGGCATGAAACAGGTGACCGACACCGGCGCTATCGAGAAGGCGGTCGACGACATCATTGCCGCCAACCCGGATCAGGTGGAGAAGGTCAAGGCGAAGCCGACGCTCGCCGGCTGGTTCGTCGGCCAGGTGATGAAGGCGACCGGCGGCAAGGCCAATCCGCAGGCCGTGCAGGCGCTCGTCAAGCTGAAGCTCGGAATCGAGGAGTGATGGCAGCGATGTTCTTCGTCCGCACGGCCAGCGAGCGCGATGTCGAAGCGCTGCGCGGCCTGCTGGAGGAGACCTTCCACGCCACCTATGACGGCTTCTACGGACCGGAGAAGGTGCAGCAGCTCGTCGATGCCTGGCACTCGCTGCCGGCGCTGAAGGCGCGGGTGGAGAAGAAGGGCGGCGAGTTCCTCGTCGCCGACGACGGGCGGCGGCTCGGCGGCATGGCCTATGCCGCCATGTCGAAGACAATGACGAAGACGGCCATCCTGCACCAGCTCTACGTGCGACCGTCCTGCCAGCGCATGGGGATAGGCCGCGATCTCTTCGCCGAGCTCGAAACCTGCTTTCCGGATGCGGAGATCATGCGTCTGGAGGTCGAGCCGCGAAACGCCGCGGCCATCGCCTTCTACGAGGCGCACGGCTTCACCGAGGTCGACCGCACGACGAGCTGCGGCGGTCCGGATTCGGGCCTGCCGGCGATCATCATGGAAAAGCCGCTCGGCTGAGCGTCCTCACTCCTGGGGGACTTCCTCCTGCTTGCCGTCCTCGTCATAGAGGAGGACGGCTGCGCATTCAGCGAGGTCGGGACGCCGTTCCCGGTCACAGGCGACCTTCGCCGCGGCGAGCGCCGCTTCCTTGCTTTCCCAACCGCAGTAGAATTCCGCCCAGTGGAGACCCTCCGTATGCAGGATCGAGACCTGGACGCTGTAGAGCGCCGGGAAACAGTAGCTCATCGCAACGCAATCCTCGTCGGTCCCGCCGCCGTCGACGCACTGCTTGCGGGCGCAGGCAAAGGCCTCTTCGGCATTCGCTCCGGTGCAGACGCCGCTGCTCATCTCGGGTGCCTGGACGAAGGCGATCCCCTTGCGGCCGCCTTCCTCGGCGAACGCTGCCGGCATGGACAAGATTAGCGCAAGAAAGAACGTGCAAGCGCTGCGACAGATCATGTAAGTCTTCCCCCCAGTTCCCCTGATTTGCGGGTGTTCCCGCTCGCGAAGGACCATATATGGAAACCGAAGCCGTCACCATCAGGAAGGCCGGACACGACGATGTGCCGGCGATCGTCGCGATGTTCGCAAACGATTCGCTCGGCGGCCACGGCGACACCACGGATCCCGTCGCACTTCCCGGCTATATGGCGGCACTCCGCCGCATTGAGCAGTCGCCGAACGAGACCCTCCATGTGGTCATTAAAGGCGGAGAGGTGGTCGGGACCTTTCAGACCCTGATCACCACGACCCTGACCGGCCGCGGCGGCTCCTCGATGATCGTCGAGGCGGTGCATACGCGCGCGGATTGCCGCGGGCAGGGGATCGGCGAGGCGATGATCCGCTTCTGTCTCGAGGAGGCGAGACGGCAGGGCCTGCGTCAGGTGCAGCTCACCTCCAACGCGAAGCGCACGGACGCCCACCGCTTCTATGGGCGGCTCGGTTTCGAAGCCAGCCACATCGGCTTCAAGTTGAAGCTGAAATGACGGTTGACGGCCGGCGAAACACTGGACAATCGGCCCCCGAGGCGGCATAAGCGGGGAACTGTTGAACCCGAGCGCCATTCGGGCGTCGGAGCCGAAGGACGAGACATGAAGCAGCTTCTGTTGCAACTTTTCACCTGGTGGAACGGCCAGACCATGGGCACGCGCTTCTTCACCTGGCGCAATGGCAAGCGCGTCGGCGAAGACGAGTTCGGCAACGTCTACTACGAAGGCGGTATGACCTCCTTCGGTCTCCCGCGCCGCTGGGTCATCTATAACGGCTATGCCGAGGCTTCGACGATTTCTGCCGACTGGCACGGCTGGATGCATCATCGCACGGATGTTCCTCCGACCAAGGAGGACTACAAGCCGCGCGAGTGGCAGAAGCCGCATCGTCCCAACTACACCGGTTCTTCGCTCGCCTATCGTCCGCAGGGCTCGATCGCCGTGCCGGGCGAGCGTCCGCGCGTAACCGGTGACTACGACGCCTGGACGCCCGGCAACTGACACCGGTTTTGGCCACAATTGACGTTTAGCCGCTTTGGTGGCGTTGTCTTCTCCCCGGGGAGCATCGTCGGCAGGACGGCTGGAGACTGGAGATATGAAGCTTTTCGGAAACGGCATCGGGCTTGGCGCGGCCTCACTCTTTGCGCTGACGACCGCCGTTTCCCTGCTGTCGCCCGTCGCTCCGGCGATGGCGGAGCGTATCGCCAATCCGGTCGCGCAGTTCGCCGGCATCGACAAGATCACCGGGCGCATCACCTCCTTTGATGTCTATGTCAACGAGACCGTGCAGTTCGGTGCGCTGCAGGTGACGCCGAAGGTCTGCTACTCCCGCGACGAGGCGGAAGCCCAGAAGATCGACGCTTTCATCGAAGTCGACGAGATTACGCTCGACCGCAAGATCCGCCGCATCTTTTCCGGCTGGATGTTTGCCGACAGCCCGGCGCTGAACGCAGTCGAACACGCGATCTACGACGTGTGGCTGACGGGTTGCAAGCAGTCGTCGGACGTTCCGGCGCCGCCTGGCGTCGTCGCCGCTCATCCGGCTCCCGTACCGGTTTCGGAGAGCGAGAAGGCCGCCGAAGCTCAGAAAGCGGCTGCAAGTTCGGAAAGCCAGACGCCGGCGCCGGTAAGCGGGCAGGCGCAGCCGGCTGGCGAAGGCGCCGTCGCACCCGCAGAAACCGCACCCGCCCCGCAGGACAGCGGCACGCTTCAGCCGCCGCCGCAGCAGCAGGATGCTGTTCCACCGCTCGGTGCCCCGCAGGAAATTCCAGACAACGTTCCCGGCGATTCCCTGCCACCGCTCGACGATTCTCAACAGATGCAGGATATCGCCCCGGGCGATGCCCTGCCGCCACTCGACGAGCCTCAGCCGGTGCCGGACAACGCACCGGGCGATCTCCTGCCGCCGCTCGATATTCCGCAGGGTGCCGAGGAGATGCCGCAGGGACAGCCGCTGCCGCAGATTCCCGGAACGAAGCCGGGAAGTGTCGGGCTGTTCTGAGGTCTTGATGCCGGCGTTGCCGCGCTAGACGAACGCGATATCCGGCCCCGCCACGGCCGTTTCCAGCAGACGCGCATATTCGTCCTTCGGCACGTCGATCGCGCCGAAGGTCTTCAGGTGCTCTGTGGTGAACTGCGTGTCGAGCAGCGTGAAGCCGCGCTCCTTAAGGCGTTCGACAAGATGGACGAGGCAGATTTTCGAGGCGTTTGTGCGGCGGGCGAACATGCTCTCGCCGAAGAAGGCGGAACCGAGGGAGACCCCGTAGAGCCCGCCGACGAGTTCGTCGCCGTCCCAGGCTTCGACGCTATGGGCATGCCCCATCCGGTGAAGCGCGCCGTAGAGATCCTTGATTGTCTGGTTGATCCAGGTGCTCGGACGGTCCTCGGCCGCTTCCGCGCATTTTTCGAGGACAAGGTCGAAGGCGGTGTCGTAGCGGATGTCGAAGGGCTTGTGGCGGATCGCCTTCGCAAGGCTCTTCGAAACGTGGAACTGGTCGAGGGGAATTATGCCGCGAAGTTCCGGCTCGACCCAGAAGATTTCCGGGTCGTCCGCCGACTCCGCCATCGGAAAGAGGCCGATGGAATAGGCGCGCAGCAGGATCTCCGGAGTGATCGAGTAGTCCCTGCTGCGCGGTCCTGCCATCGGCGTCCTTCAGGCTGAGGTTCTGGCCAGATAATCCTCCAGCCAGTGGATGTCGTAGTCGCCGTTCGCGATGTCCTGATTGGCGATCAGGTCCTGGAACAGCGGCAGGGTTGTCTTGATGCCGTCGATGACGAATTCGTCGAGCACGCGGCGCAGGCGCATCATGCATTCGACGCGGGTGCGCCCGTGCACGATGAGCTTGCCGATCAGGCTGTCGTAGTAGGGCGGGATCTTGTAGCCCTGGTACGCGCCCGAATCGACGCGCACGCCGAGGCCGCCCGGCGCATGGAAATGCGTGATCGTGCCGGGGGAGGGCACGAAGGTGCGCGGATCCTCGGCATTGATGCGGCATTCGATGGCGTGGCCGGAGAAGGTGACCTCGTCCTGCGTGACCGAAAGACCAGCGCCCGACGCGATGCGGATCTGCTCGTGTACGAGGTCGATGCCGGTGATCGCTTCGGTGATCGGATGCTCCACCTGCAGGCGGGTGTTCATCTCGATGAAGTAGAACTCGCCGTTCTCGTAGAGGAACTCGATCGTGCCGGCGCCGCGGTACTTCATCTTCTTCATGGCGTCGGCGCAGATCTGGCCGATCTTCATGCGCTGTTCGACGTTGAGCGCCGGAGAGTTGGCCTCTTCCCAGACCTTCTGGTGGCGGCGTTGCAGCGAGCAGTCGCGCTCGCCGAGGTGGATTGCGTTGCCTTCACCGTCGCCGAGGACCTGGATCTCGATGTGCCGCGGCTTGCCGAGGTACTTCTCCATGTAGACGGCGGGGTTGCCGAACGCGGCAGCCGCTTCGGTCCGGGCCGTGTTGAAGGCTTCTTCGAGGTCTTCCGCGGTCCTGGCCACCTTCATGCCACGGCCGCCGCCGCCGGCGGTCGCCTTGATGAGAACCGGAAAGCCGACGCGGTGCGCGGTGGCCATCAGGTTGTCTTCCGTCACCTCGCCATCGGAGCCCGGAACGACCGGAATGCCGAGTTCCATCGCCGTCTGCTTGGCGGTGATCTTGTCACCCATCAGGCGGATGTGCTCGGCCGTCGGGCCGATGAAGGTGATGCCGTGCGCATCGAGGATGTCGGCGAACTTGGCGTTTTCCGAGAGGAAGCCGTAACCCGGATGGACGGCGTCGGCACCGGTGATTTCGCAGGCCGCGACGATCTGGTGGATGTTGAGATAGCTTTCGCGCGAAGGCGGCGGGCCGATGCAGACGCTCTCGTCGGCGAGCCGGACATGCATCGCATCCGCGTCCGCTGTGGAGTGCACGGCCACCGTGGCGATGCCGAGCTCCTTGCAGGCGCGCAGGACGCGCAGGGCGATTTCGCCGCGATTGGCAATCAGTATCTTCGAAATACCGCTCATGGGCCTCACTCGATGATCAGCATGGGCTCGCCGTACTCGACGGGCCGGGCATCCTCGATCAGAATTTCCACGACCTTGCCGGAGCGCGGGGCCGGGATCTGGTTCATCGTCTTCATCGCCTCGATAATGAGAAGCGTCTGGCCTTCCTTGACGATCGAGCCGACCTCGACGAAGGGGCGGGCGCCCGGGGCGGGGGCGAGATAGGCGGTGCCGACCATCGGCGCGGTGACCGCATTCGAGAGGTTGCGTGCCGGCTCAGCGGCAACTGCCGGGGCAGCGGCAACGGGAGCAGGGGCGGCCGCGGGAATCTGGTAGGCCGGGGCCTGCTGCATGGCGACCATCTGCGGACCGGAGCGCGAGACGCGGATTCTCAGGTCGTCCTGTTCGACTTCGATCTCGGTCAGATCGGTCTCGTTGAGGATGTTCGCGAGGTCACGGATCAGCGCCTGATCGATTCCCGATTTCTTTTCAGCCATGGGTGAGGTCCTATATTCTTGTTATTGCGTGATGTTTTTCAGCGCGTGCAGCGCCAGGATGTAGCTGTGGGGGCCAAAGCCGCAGACCATGCCCTTCGCGGCCGGTGCGATCATCGACTTGTGGCGGAATTCTTCCCGCGCGTGGATATTGGAGATGTGCACTTCGACGACCGGAACGGAGATCGCGCGGATTGCGTCGTGCAGGGCAATGGAAGTGTGCCCGTATGCGCCGGGATTGATTGCAACGCCGACGGCAGCGTCGTTGGCCTCATGCAGCCAGTCGACGAGCTTGCCCTCGTGGTTGCTCTGGCGGAAGTCGATATGGAAGCCCAGAGCGTCGCCCGCTTCCTTGCAGTCGGCCTCGATATCGACGAGGGTCTTGCCGCCATAGATGCCCGGCTCGCGTTTGCCGAGCATGTTCAGATTGGGGCCGTTCAGCACGAAGATCGTTTTGCTCATGAGGGGTCCGTCTCTCTTCAACCGCCTCCTATAGACTGAGAGGCCCGCAAGGGAAAGCCCCCTGCGGGCCATACGCCTGAGTTCCCCCGACTTTGCGGGGGAGAGAAGGGTTGAGACGTTTCTCCGGCACTCAGCAGGCGGTACGGCCGCAGCTGCGGACGTTCGCGACCTTCTCCTCGATCGCCTTCGAGCCGATGGCGCCGAACACGGCTTCGTTGCCGACGATGTAGGAGGGGGTGCCGGTGATGCCCAGGCTGGTCGCCAGCTGGTAGGCTTCGCGGACGGACTCGTCGTTGGGGCTTTCCGCCATCTTCTTGCGGATATCGGCCTCTTCGACGCCGAGCGAGGCGGCGACTTCGATTGCACGCGCCTCGTTGGCGCGGCCCTCGCCGCCGAGCAGCGCACGGTGGAACTCACCGTATTTCTCCGGCGCGATCTTGCGGAAGGCATCCGAAACCTTGTGCGCCGCTTCCGAATCGGGCCCGAGGATCGGGAACTCCTTCAGCACGAAGCGCACGTTCTTGTCGGCTGCGATGATGCTGTCCATGTCGGACAGCGCGCGCTTGCAGTAACCGCAATTGTAGTCGAAGAACTCGACGATCGTGATGTCGCCGTGCGGATTGCCAAGCGAGAGATCGTACTTCGAGGTGAAGAGCGCTTCCTTGTTGGTCTCGACCGCGGCCGAGGCCTGCCGCTGACGTGCATCCTGCTGCTTCTTTTCGAGTGCGTCCTGCACGTCGAGCATGATCTCGGGGTTTTCGATCAGGTATTCCTTGATGAACTCGCCGAATTCCTTCTTCTGCTGCTCGTCGAGGGCATTCACCGTTGTCGGCAGTGCTGCGGGCAGGAGAGCGAGAGCCGCAACAGCGAGATGTTTGAACGTCAGGGGCATGTCATTCCTCGTAAGGGCCGTCGGCAGATCGCCGACAGCCGGCTGGTTCCGCTGGAACCGATTGGATTCGCGACCAATGTAGTATTTGGAGCGCGGAATGGAAGGTCGAAAAATGGCATCTCCGCGCCAATCTCACCATTGTGAACACAGCAATAATACGGCAAATGTCAGGCGCCCCAGCAGAAGCGAGAGAATTGCCCGTGGTTACCATTTCCAAACGCAGTGCCGTCGAACCGTTCCATGCCATGGACGTGCTGGCCGAAGCCACCCGGCGCCGGCAGGCGGGGCAGCCAGTCATTTCCATGGCGGTTGGGCAGCCCGGGCATCCCGCCCCGCAGGCGGCCCTTGCGGCTGCACGGACCGCGCTCGATCACGGTCGCATCGGCTACACGGACGCACTCGGCACCGGCGAATTGCGCCAGGCGCTTTCCGACTACTACCGTCGGCGGCACGGTGTCACCGTGGATGCCGGACGGATCATCGTCACGACAGGCTCGTCGGCGGCGTTCAACCTCGCTTTCCTCGGCCTTTTCGACGCCGGCGATGCCGTGGCGATCGCACGGCCCGGATACCCGGCCTATCGCAATATCCTCAAGGCGCTCGGCCTGACGGTTGTCGAAGTACCAGTCAATGCCGGAACGCATTTCACCCTGACTCCCGAAAGCCTTGAAAACGCGCAACGCGAAGCCGGGCTCCGGCTGAAGGGTGTCCTTCTCGCGAGCCCCGCCAATCCGACCGGAACGGTGACCGGCAAGGCGCAGCTTGCAGAGCTCGCGCGCTATTGCGAGGACGAGGGGATCAACCTCATCTCCGACGAGATCTACCACGGCCTGACCTTCTCCGGTGACGAGGCGAGTGCGCTCGAGATCGGCGACGGCGCGGTGATCATCAACTCCTTCTCGAAATACTATTGCATGACCGGCTGGCGCATCGGCTGGATGGTGGTTCCGCCGGAACTCGTCCGCCCGCTCGAGTGCCTGGCGCAGAGCCTCTACATCTCCGCTCCCGAACTCTCGCAGATCGCCGCAGTCGCGGCGCTCTCCGCCGGCGAGGAGCTGGAGCACTACAAGGCGAGCTGCCGTGCCAATCGCGACTATCTGATGGAGCGGCTGCCGAAGCTCGGGTTTCCCTTGCTGTCACCGATGGACGGGGCCTTCTACGCCTATGTCGACGTCAGCCGTCACACCAATGACAGCATGGCCTTCGCCCGCGAAATGCTCTCGGCGATCAACGTCGCGGCGACGCCCGGCCTCGACTTCGACCCGTTGGAGGGCCACCGCGCGATGCGCTTCTCCTACGCCGGCACGAT
The DNA here is from genome assembly GCF_048159625.1 of Ciceribacter azotifigens. NCBI lineage: Bacteria > Pseudomonadati > Pseudomonadota > Alphaproteobacteria > Hyphomicrobiales > Rhizobiaceae > Ciceribacter > Ciceribacter azotifigens. Next base: position 431,111 of record NZ_JBLQTA010000002.1, read on the forward strand.
GGCGGAAATGGTCGAGGCGCTCGACCGGATCGAGCGCTGGCTCAAATAGCGCCGGCGGCAACCCTCGCCCTTGATCTCTTGCCGCGATGGGCCAAGTCAGGCTCTAACGTCTGGATTGGATCTATCAACGAGGCGGGAGGTGCCGATGACCATATCCTGGGTGAGACAGCCGTCGTTCGAGGCGCCGGAACTGCTGACGGAGCGCACGCGGCTGCGCGGGCACCGTGTTTCCGACCTCGACCCGCTGGCACGTATGTGGGCCGATGAAGACGTCGTCCGCTACATCAGCGGAAAGCCGTCCACCAGGCAGGAGAGCTGGGCTCGTCTGCTGCGCTATGTGGGGCACTGGCGTCTTCTCGGCTTCGGTTACTGGGCGATCGAGGATCGTCATACGGGCGAATATCTGGGTGAACTGGGCTTTGCCGACTTCAAGCGCGAGATGACCCCGTCGCTCGGTGGTGTTCCCGAGGCGGGCTGGCTTCTGGCGCCTGAGGTTCAGGGAAGGGGAATCGCGACCGAAGCCCTGACGGCGGTTCTCCAATGGGCGGATGCCAATTTCATCGGTGACAGGATTGCTGCCATCTTCGATCCGGCCCACGAGCGCTCGATCCGCCTCGCAGCGCGGTGCGGCTTTGCCGCGCAAGGGGAGGCGACGGTCGTCGGTACCCAGGCCCTTTTGATGTCGCGTCGCAGGCCGCTTCTCTGACTCTTGCCCGGAACTGGCCTGGTTGGGGAAGCGCGAAGGCGAAACGGCCGCCCATCGGGCGGCCGTCGCATGTTTCAGACGTCAAAATGGCGATCTCAGAAGAAGCCGCGCTTCTGCCACCAGCCACCCTTCTTCGGCTTTTCGCCTTCACCTTCCGGCGTGGCCGATTTCACCGACGTGACGACCGGCTCGGACGAGGTTACGTTCGACTGGCGGTTGGCGCGGGCGGGCTTTGCCGGCTCCGCGGCCTCTTCGGTCACGGTTTCCTCGGCGACCGGCTCTTCGGCAAGCGTCGCGCTCTTTTCTGCGACTTCGGGTTCGACCGGCGGCGCCTCTTCGGCGAGGATCGGCTCCTCGACCGGCGAAACGGCGACCTTGGCCTTGCGGGTGCGGCGCGGCTTGCGGGTTACCGGTTCCTCCGCCGATTCGATGGCGGCCATGGCGGACGGCTCTTCGGCCACCGTTTCTTCGGCGATCGCTTCGATCACCTCGGCGGCGGTTTCCGCACCTTCAGCCTCATCCCCGGTCGCTTCGGACTCGTCACCCTCGGCGCCTGCGGCTTCCGCCGTGCCTTCTTCGCCCGGACGGCTACGGCGGCCGCCGCGCTTGCCGCGACGGCGGCGCTTGCGCTTCTGGCCTTCTTCGGACGTCTCGTCGGCTGCGGCAGAGGCGGCTACAGTGCCTTCCTCTTCGCCCTCATCCTCGTCTTCATCCTCATCGGCGCCATCGTGCGCAGATGCAGAGGCAGCCTCACCGTTGCCGTTTCCGTTGCGGTTGCGCCGGCGCCGACGACGCTTGCGCTTGCGGCCCTGTTGCTCCTCGCTGGAGGTTGCCTGCGGCGCGGACGAGGCTTCGACGGCTTCGTCTTCGTCCTCTTCTTCCGGTTCGATGTAGACTTCCTCTTCCTCTTCCGGCTCGGAAATCACCGGCATCAGGCTTTCGATCTTGACCGGGTTCAGAACCGGCTCGCCGCGGTCGATGGCGAAGTGCTGCGACCCGACGGTATCGTCGGAGTCGATCACGATCGACACGCCGAAGCGGTGTTCGTAGTCGACGATCGTGCCGCGCTTGTGGTTCAGCAGGTAGAGCGCCGTTTCCGGCGTCGTGCGAACAGTGATGTCATGTGTCGTGCTCTTCAGCAGGAATTCCTCGATGCCGCGCAGGACATGCAGCGCGACGGAGGACTGCGAGCGGATGAGGCCGGTGCCGCCGCAATGCGGGCAGAGCTGCGTCGTCGATTCGAGAACCGAGGCACGGATGCGCTGGCGCGACATCTCGAGCAGGCCGAAATGCGAGATCCGGCCGACCTGGATGCGGGCGCGGTCGTTCTTCAGACAATCCTTCAGCTTCTTCTCGACTGCGCGGTTGTTGCGCTTCTCTTCCATGTCGATGAAGTCGATGACGATGAGGCCGGCAAGGTCGCGCAGGCGAAGCTGGCGGGCGACTTCCTCCGCTGCCTCGAGGTTCGTCTGCAGCGCGGTGTCCTCGATCGAGTGTTCGCGCGTCGAGCGGCCGGAGTTGACGTCGATCGCCACCAGCGCTTCGGTCTGGTTGATGATGATGTAGCCGCCGGACTTCAGCGTCACCTGCGGCTGCAGCATGCGGTCGAGCTGGCCTTCGATGCCGGAACGCGAGAAGATCGGGTGAATGTCGCGATACGGCTGGACGACCTTGGCGTGGCTCGGCATCAGCATCTTCATGAAGTCTTTCGCTTCACGATAGCCTTCCTCGCCGGCAACGACGATCTCGCCGATGTCCTTGTTGTAGAGGTCGCGGATCGAGCGCTTGATGAGCGAGCCTTCCTCATAGACGAGGCAGGGCGCGGTCGAGTTCAGCGTCAGCGTCCGGACGTTTTCCCAAAGGCGCATCAGGTATTCGAAGTCGCGCTTGATCTCGACCTTGGTGCGGTTGGCACCGGCCGTGCGCAGGATGACGCCCATGCCCTGCGGCACTTCGAGACCGCGGGCGATTTCCTTCAGCCGCTTGCGGTCGGTCGGCTGGGTGATCTTGCGGGAGATGCCGCCGCCACGGGCCGTGTTTGGCATCAGCACGGAATAGCGGCCGGCAAGCGAAAGATAGGTGGTGAGAGCAGCACCCTTGTTGCCGCGCTCTTCCTTGGCGACCTGCACCAGCAGGATCTGACGCCGCTTGATGACTTCCTGGATGCGGTACTGTTTGCGGGGCTTGCGAACGACGCGGTCCGGAACCTCTTCCATCGCGTCCTCGGCGCCGACGGATTCGATTTCTTCCTTCTCCTCGACATGATCGTCGTCATCATCGTCGAAATCGTCGTCGCGTCCTCGGCGACCGCCGGCCTCTTCGGAGATTTCGTCCATGTCGACCATGGCGGCGATGGTCTTGCCGCCTTCGTCTTCGTCCGTCGCTCCGACTTCTTCCGCCGGCTCTGCAGCCGCATCTGCGGCCTTCTTGCCGCGCGGCTTGCGGGCGCGCCGCGCCTTCGGCTTTGCGGCAGCTTCCTCGGCGGCCTCGACCGGGGCTTCTTCGGCCGTTACCGCTTCAGCAGCGGGTTCGGCGTCTTCGGCCGGGGAGACGGCTTCCGCCGGAGAGACGGCGGCTTCGGCTGCGGCGGCTGGCGCTTCGTGTTCCGCATCGCCTTCGTCGGCGCGGCGGTGCTCCTCGGCTTCGGCGCTCAGGAGCGCCTGGCGATCCGCAAGCGGGATCTGGTAGTAATCGGGATGGATTTCGGCGAAGGCCAGGAAGCCGTGGCGATTGCCGCCGTAATCGACGAAGGCGGCCTGCAGCGAGGGTTCGACCCGCGTGACCTTTGCCAGATAGATGTTGCCCCTGATCTGTTTCTTATGCTGGGACTCGAAATCGAATTCTTCTATCCGGTTACCACGAACGACGACAACGCGCGTCTCTTCCTCGTGAGACGCGTCGATAAGCATTTTGTCTGCCATGTAAGCTGTGCTCCTCGGCGCCTTCTCGGCAAGATCGAGTCGCACGTTGCTGGAACGGGCGAGAGATATCTTGGGGATGCGCCGGATATAGATGTCTTCGTCCGGTGGGGTGAGCGAGCAGCAACTGAACAGCTTCCGGGGCGTCGAGCGCTCCAAATCCGCTGAGGTTTCTGACTACCTGCTGCAACGACATCAAAGACCGAACAAAAACGACAATGCCAATAGGCCCTTGGGCCCGATGAATGCTCTCAAAGAGCGCTTGGTGGTTGCCCACCAGTAGACGAAACCGGCCGAGTGCCGGCTTGTGATCCAGTTTCAGGACAAAGCTGCAGAGACGGAGGATGAATGTCCGGCAAGCTGGCGCCAAACCTGATTATGGTTGGCAGCCGTGGCGATGATTCTATCCCGTGGGCATCTCTATCCCTCGGTTGCGTTGTATGTTTTCTCCACCGCAATAGCAAGGGAAAACCCATTTGTGCCATAATACCCATGGATTAGTAGTGTTTAGCACGCCGAGGTGATTCTCTTGTGGAGGATGGGCGGCGGGCTCTGTCATTTCATCGAAAGGGGTGGGTGTTGCGTCAGTCTGGAATCGGTCGGCCAGGGTCGCGCCGCAACACGTGGCTGCTCGGCGTCCTGATGGCGGCGCTGCTGTCGCTGATGGTGCCGGAAAGCGCATCGGCCGCCGACGAAGACCGCGAACCGCCGGTGCTTGCCTATGCCGCAAGGATCGCCGGCGACCGGGCCCGGACCCGTATCGTCGTCGACCTCGACCGCAAGCCGGTTTTCGAAGTTCGCTACATGGAGAAACCCGATCGCATCGTCGTCGACCTGCCCGCCATGGCCTTCGCCTTTCCGGCGGAGGATCTGAAGGCGCGCGGCCTCTTCAAGGACGTCCGTTACGGCGCGGTTGGCGCCCAGTCCGCGCGAATCGTGCTGACGGCCGAACGACCTGCGCAACTCGCGCTTGCCGAAGTCCAGGCCGACGAAGCCGGCAAGGGCTTTCGTCTCGTGCTGGATGCCGAGATGGTGAAGAGGGAAGTCTTCGACGATCTCGTCAAGCGCCAGGCCTGGAGTGGCGGAAAGGCGGCTGTCGGCGTGCCGGCCTCCGAGGCGGCGGCACGGGGAGACCGGCTCGGAACGTCCAGCCCGGTGCCGGGCGGCACCTTCGTGATTGCCATCGACGCCGGCCACGGCGGCATCGACAACGGCGCGATCGCCGCCGAAACCAAGACGCCGGAAAAGGACATTACGCTCGCCTTCGCCAAGGCTTTGCAGCGGCGTCTTGCCAGGGAGCCGGGGATATTCGCCTTTCTGACGCGTGAGGGCGACGAGTTCCTGTCCCTGTCCGAGCGGGTGACGATCGCGCGCCAGCACCATGCGAACCTCTTCCTTTCGCTTCATGCCGACAAGCTGCGACAGGACAACATCCGCGGCGCGACCGTCTACACGATCTCCGACAAGGCCTCCGACAAGATGGCCGCCGAGCTTGCCGAACGCGAAAATCTCGCCGACGTGATCGGCGGCGCCGATCTCGCCACCGAGCCGGCGGAGGTCACCGACATCCTTCTCGATTTCACCCGGCGCGAAACCCAGGCGTTTTCCGTGGCGATGGCGGAGCAGGTCGTGTCGTCCTTCGAAGGGCAGGTCGCCCTGATCAACAATCCGCACCGTTTTGCGGGTTTCCGTGTCCTTCAGGCCCACGACGTCCCGTCGATCCTGCTCGAGCTCGGCTTCCTGTCGAACAAGGAGGACGAGAAGGTGCTGCTCGACGAAAGCTGGCGGGAGAAGATCGCCGAACTGCTGACCGCGGCGATCACCCGATACCGCGAGCCGGCACTTGCGAACGGTGGCTGATACGCGACGCCATCGAGGCGGAGGTGGCTTTTGCCGCCCGCCGTGCGGAATGAATGCGGGACGGGCGTTGACTGGCCCTATTTTCCTCACAATCGCGCCTTTACTCCGGGGAGGCATCAAGGAGCGTAGCCACAGCGTCGTCTGGCTATCCCCGAAGTCTTGCCAATAGGCGCTTGACGTGCAAAACGCGACGACATGTGCGATGTTTGCCATTGCGCGCCGAACCGAAAGCGAACGCCGGTAGCTCGATTATGATCAGACTGATTGGATACTTCTTCGGACTTGCCTCCGTGCTTGCGCTCGCCGTTGCGGTGGTCGTCGCGATCTATCTGGCCAACGTCACGAGGGATCTGCCGGATTTTGCCGTCCTGTCGAGTTACGAACCTCCGGTCGCGACCCGCATCCATGCCGATGACGGCTCGCTGATGGCCGAATATGCGCGCGAGCGCCGCCTGTTCCTGCCGATCCAGGCGATCCCGGACCGTGTCAAGGCCGCCTTCCTTTCGGCTGAAGACAAGAACTTCTACAATCACCCCGGCGTCGACATTTATGGTCTCGGTCGCGCAATTCTCGTCAATCTGCAGAATTTCGGCTCCGGTCGCCGTCCGGTCGGTGCCTCGACCATTACCCAGCAGGTCGCCAAAAACTTCCTGCTGTCCTCGGACCAGACGATCGATCGCAAGGTGAAGGAAGCGATCCTCTCCTTCCGCATCGAGCAGGCTTATTCGAAGGACAAGATCCTCGAACTCTACCTGAACGAGATCTTCTTCGGCATGAACGCCTACGGTATTGCCGGTGCCGCGCTCACCTATTTCGACAAGTCGGTGACCGAACTCACCATCGCCGAGGCCGCTTATCTCGCTTCGCTGCCGAAGGGCCCGTCCAACTATCATCCGTTCCGCCACCCCGATGCCGCCCTCGAGCGCCGCAACTGGGTCATCGACCGCATGGTCGAGAACGGGTTCGTTTCGCAGGAGGACGGTGCGGACGCGAAGAAACAGCCGCTCGGCGTCACCCTTCGCCGCACCGGTGCCCATCTCTTCGCGTCGGATTACTTTGCCGAGGAGGTCCGTCGCCAGATCATCGAGCGCTACGGCGACAAGGCACTCTACGAAGGTGGGCTCTCCGTCCGCACATCCCTCGATCCCAAGATGCAGATCGTTGCCCGCAAGGCTCTTCAGAAGGGGCTGCTCACCTATGATGAGCGTCGCGGCTATCGCGGCCCCGTCAGCCAGGTCGACGTCTCGGGCGACTGGGGCGCGCCGCTCGCGAAGGTGGCGGGCTTGAGCGACGTTCCGGAATGGAAGCTGGCCGTCGTGCTCGCCGTTTCCAGCGACCGTGTCGACATCGGCCTGCAGCCGGCGACCGAAGCCGGCGGCAAGGTGGCGGCCGAGCGCCGCACCGGCAAGATCATGGCCGAGGACATGGACTGGGCCTATCGCTCAGCGACCGGCGACCGCAAGACCGCGAAGTCTCCGGAAGGCGTACTGAAAGCCGGCGACGTCGTCTTCGTCGAAGCGCTCGAAGGGGAGGGGCAGAAGGATCGCTACCGTCTGCGCCAGCCGCCGAAGGTGCAGGGTGGCCTCGTCGCGATGGACCCGCACACGGGTCGCGTTCTCGCCATGGTCGGCGGTTTCTCCTATGCGCAGTCTGAATTCAACCGCGCCACCCAGGCGATGCGCCAGCCCGGTTCGTCGTTCAAGCCCTTCGTCTACGCCGCGGCGCTCGACAACGGTTATACTCCCGCTTCCGTCATCATGGACGCGCCCATCGAGATCGTGCAGGGCGGCCAGGTCTGGCGCCCGCAGAACTACGGCGGCGGCTCGGCCGGTCCTTCGACGCTCCGGCTCGGCATCGAAAAGTCGCGTAACCAGATGACGGTGCGCCTTGCCAACGACATGGGCATGAACCTCGTTGCAGAATACGCCGAACGCTTCGGTATCTACGACAAGATGAATCCGGTTCTGGCGATGTCCCTCGGCTCGGGAGAAACGACGGTGCTGCGGATGGTTTCGGCCTATGCCGTGCTCGCCAACGGCGGCAAGCAGATCAAGCCGACGCTCATCGATCGCATCCAGGACCGCTACGGCAAGACGATCTTCCGTCACGAGGAGCGGGTCTGCGAAGGCTGCAATGCTGACGGCTGGAACAATCAGGAAGAGCCGACGGTCGTCGACAACCGCGAACAGGTGCTCGACCCGATGACCGCCTACCAGATCACCTCGATCATGGAAGGGGTCATCACGCGCGGAACTGCAGCCGGCAAGGTCAAGCTCGACCGGCCCGTCGCCGGCAAGACCGGCACCACCAACGACGAGAAGGACGCCTGGTTCGTGGGTTACACGCCGAACCTCGTCGCCGGCCTCTATCTCGGTTACGACAACCCGGCCCCGCTCGGGCGTGGTGCGACGGGCGGCTCGCTGTCCGCACCGGTCTTCAACGATTTCATGCAGGGTGCCGTCGCCGGCACACCACCGGGCAAGTTCCACATTCCGGAGGGCATGAACCTGATCGCCATCAACCGCAAGACGGGCATGGCGGCGGTTCAGGGCGAGCCGGATACCATCATCGAGGCCTTCAAGCCCGGCACCGGCCCGGCCGACAGCTTCTCGGTTATCGGCATGGACAGCTACATGGCGCCGGAGGAGATCCTGCGCACGTCACCGCAGGCCAACGAGGCCGTGACCTCCGGCTCGGGCGGTCTCTTCTAGAACGCCCGGAACCGGCCGGAACTGCTCTGACACCCTGATCCGCATGCGGCCACCCCTTTACAGAAGCGGTGGCCGCAACTATGCACGGGGCTCCTTTTCAGCGAGGTGAAATAGCAACTACATGCGTACCGAAATCGAGAACGTCGTCGACGAAATCAAGCAGGCCATAAGCCTGCTGAGGAGGCATCTTTGACTGGGACCAGGCGATAAGACGACTGGACTGGTTGAACAACAGGGCAGAGGATCCGAACCTCTGGAATGACGCCGCCGAAGCACAGAAGCTGATGCGCGAGCGCCAGCAGCTGGATGATGGCATCAACGGTGTGAAGGCGCTCGAGCGGCAGCTTACCGACAACGTCGAACTCATCGAAATGGGTGAGGAAGAGGGCGATCAGGAGATCGTCACCGAGGCCGAGAACGCGCTGAAGGCGCTGAAGACCGAGGCCGGCCGGCTCCAGGTCGAAGCCATGCTGTCGGGCGAAGCCGACGGCAACGACACCTATCTCGAAGTCCATTCCGGCGCTGGCGGCACGGAGAGCCAGGACTGGGCCAACATGTTGCTGCGCATGTACATCCGCTGGGCCGAGAAGCAGGGCTTCAAGGTTGAGGTTCTGGAAGTGCATGAAGGTGAAGAGGCGGGCATCAAGTCGGCGACGATCCACGTCAAGGGTCACAACGCCTACGGCTGGCTGAAGACGGAATCCGGTGTGCATCGGCTGGTGCGCATCTCGCCTTATGATTCGAACGCTCGACGCCACACGTCCTTCTCGTCCGTCTGGGTCTATCCCGTGGTCGACGACTCGATTCAGATCGACATCAACGAGAGCGATTGCCGCATCGATACCTACCGCTCTTCGGGTGCCGGCGGACAGCACGTCAACACCACCGACTCGGCGGTGCGCATTACGCACATTCCAAGCGGCATCGTCGTTGCCTGCCAGCAGGAACGCTCGCAGCACAAGAACCGCGCGAAGGCCTGGGACATGTTGCGTGCCCGTCTTTACGAAGCGGAACTCAAGAAGCGCGAAGAAGCGGCCAATGCCGAAGCCGCGTCGAAGACCGATATCGGCTGGGGGCACCAGATCCGCTCTTACGTGCTGCAGCCGTACCAGTTGGTGAAGGACCTCAGAACCGGCGTCGAGAGCACCGATCCGGACAGCGTGCTGAACGGTGGCCTCAACGAGTTCATGGAGGCGGCACTCGCCCATCGCATCTCGGGTGGCGCCGACGTCGAGGTCGCCGATATCGACTGACCTCGGGAAGATTGCAGAAATGGCGAGGCGGCGGGACGAAAATCCCGCCGCCTTTGCGTTTCAGAGGCGTTCTTCTGCCGTCTCGGCTGCCGACGCCGGCCGCAATGTCAATGCGGCAAGGAAGAGCACCATCAGCGAACAGGCGGCGATGGTCGTCACCATCGGCATGGCCGTGCCGTCGAAGAACAGGCTTGCGACCCCGATTACGCTCGACGCCGTGACGAATTGCAGCGTCCCCATGAGCGCCGAGGCTGTCCCGGCGATCCGTCCGTGGCTTTCGAGCGCCAGCACCGCCGAGGTCGGAATGACCATGCCGAGGAAGCCGTAGCCGACGAAGAGCAGCGCGGAGAGGACCGGCAGGCTGCCGAAGCCGGAGGCGAAGGCCAGGAAAAGCATTGTCGAGGCGAGCGCGAAGCCGGCGACTGCGAAGCGGATCAGTCGTCTCAGGCCGAACCGGCGCGACAGCCGGCCGTTCATCTGCGATGCGCCGATGAAGGAGACGGCGTTCATCGAGAAGACGACGCTGTAGAGGCTGGGCGAAAGCCCGTAATGCTCGATGAGCACGAAGGAAGAGTTGGCGACGTAGATCATGTAGCTCGCCATGCCGAAGGACGCGATGAGGACGAGCCCGAGGTAGTAAGGATCACGCAGCAGCGTCGCATAGGAGGCGAGGGCGCTGCCGAGACTGCTCTGACTGCGGGCTTCTTCGGAGCGGGTTTCGGGAAGCAGCAGCGTGACAAGCACGGCCCCAAGCGCGGCGGCGAGGACCATCACCCAGAAGATCGCGCGCCAGCTTGCCGCGAGCGTCACGCCACTGCCGGCGAGCGGCGCCAGAATCGGCGACACGCTGAAGACCAGCAACAATCGCGACATCAACTGGGCGGCTGCCACGCCGGTGAAGAGGTCACGGACGATCGCGCGGCAGATGACGGCTCCGGCGCAGGCGCCGATGCCCTGAAGGGCGCGGAAGCCGACCAGCCATTCGATCGAGGGGGAAAGCGCGCAGCCGACCGCCCCGATGGAGAAGAGCGAAAGGCCGAAATAAAGCGGCTTCTTGCGGCCGATCATGTCGGAGACCGGTCCGTAGACGAGCTGGGAGAGCGCCATGGCGACGAAGAAGGAAACGAGGCTCGCCTGCACGGCGCTGCTGCCGGCATGGAGCCCTTCACCGATCTCGGGAAGGGCGGGAAGATACATGTCGATCGCGAAAAGACCGATGGCAGTGAGCAGGCCGAGGACGATCGGAAGGGATGCTTTGATGTTTGGCTGCATGGAAAAAGCCTTCGTTGCTCCGCGGCACGGGCCGCGAGGAGGTTGAATCGGATGCGGAATGAATGAATGAATGAGGCGCGTCGGCCTATGCCGAGCGGTGACTATGATGTATAAATTATTGGACACAATTGTCCAATTCGTCAAGCCCCTTTATGGTGAGGCATGGATCAGATCACGGACCATCAAAAATCAGCGGACGGTCACCGCGCTGGCGCACCGGGCAAGCGCGCCGCAATCATCGACGCGGCGGCGGCGATCTTCGCCGACAGCGGCTATTCGAGTGCGAGCATCGACGCGATTGCAGCCCGCGCCAAGGTCTCCCGCCAGACCGTCTATAACCAGATCGGCGACAAGGATAAGGTCTTCAAGGCGGTCGTGGAGGACGTCACGCAGCGCTCCAGCGCCCGCTTCTTTTCGGTGCTCGATAGTTTTCCTGATGCGCCGTCGGACATCGAGGCGGATCTCGCCGCCTTCGCCAAGCGGTTGCTGAAGGTGGCGATCTGCGAGGACTGCGGGCGCTGGCTTTTCCGTATCCTGTCGCTCGAGGGCGCGCGGCACCCGGAGCTTTTCACCAGCTGGCGGGAATACGGCCCGGGACGCAAATATCCCGCACTCGCCGCCCGTTTCGCGCAACTGGCCCACGGCGGCTATCTGACGCTCGACGATCCCTCGCTGGCAGCGCGCCAGTTTATGGCGCTCGTCATGACCGACGTGCGCGCCGACCTGCAGCTCGGTCTCCCGATCCCCGAAAGCGAGCTGGACGGGCTCGCACGCAATGCTGTCCGAACCTTCCTCAAGGCATTCGGAAAGCGCTGAGAGCGAAGCTTCTGCCGCGCTTTTCCGCCGGTCAGTTCGTGGCCTTCTCGATCTTGATCTCTCCGAACTCGTCGATCAGCACCGTCCAGCTTTCCGGTTCCGTCGCTGCCGGATCGGTCTTCAGGTAGACGGTGGCGAAGAGCCCGGGTTGCCGGCTGATGCCGGTCGAGTCTTCCGGCCGGATGTCGGTGACGTAGGGTTTGATCGCCGTGAACTCTTCGAGTTCGACGCTCTCGACCACCTGCGGGCCGGTCTCGTCGAGCGCGATCTGCTGCAGATAGACCTTGGCCGTGCGATCCGGCTGGCGGATGGCGACGAGCTTGTAATAGCCGCGGCGCGTTGCGGTGTCGGCTGCGGTGCTGTCCGTGCCGGTCGCACTCTTTGCTTCGGCCTTGCCACTCGGCTCGCCGCCGACTTCTTCCCAGAAACCGGTGCTGACGACGAAGGTCGCCGTTACGGGCAACTCATCGATATCTCCGGCGAAGACAGGGGCAGCAGCCATTGCCAGTGCGGCGAAGGCCAGTCGGGAGAAGACGTGTAAAGCCATCCGGAAACCTCCCTAGTTGGAAAACTGTTCGGCCAGAATTCGGTCCGACCAGGAACGGTCGGGATCGGACAGAATCCGCGCCGTCGTGTCCTCGGATTGCGCAATCTGCACCCTGATCACCGATTTCACCTCGGTGTGGTCGGCGACCGCGTTCACCGGTCGCTTGTCGGCTTCGAGCACGTGAATGTCGACGCTCACCTTATTCGGAAGCAGCGCGCCGCGCCAGCGTCGCGGACGAAAGGCGCTGACCGGGGTCAGTGCGAGCAGCGGCGCTTCGAGCGGCAGGATCGGCCCGTGGGCCGAGAGATTGTAGGCGGTCGATCCCGCAGGCGTCGCGACCATGAGACCGTCACAGATGAGTTCGTCGAGTCGCACCTTGCCGTCGATGATGACGCGGAGCTTCGCTGCCTGGTAGGACTGGCGAAACAGCGAGACCTCGTTGATCGCCAGCGCCACCGAGGCGGTTCCGTCGGCGCTCTCGGTCGTCATCTTCAGGGGATGGCAGTCGTTCTCGACGGCGGCTTCAATCCGCTCGCGCAGCTTCTCCATGTGGAAATCGTTCATCAGGAAGCCGACCGAACCGCGATTCATCCCGTAGACGAGCTTGCCCGTGTTCATCGTGTCGTGCAGCGTCTGGAGCATGAAGCCGTCGCCGCCGAGCGCAACGATCACGTCGGCCTCCTTCGGTTCGACGCTGCCGTAGACGCGAATCAGCTCCTGCCTGGCGGCCTGCGCTTCCGGCGCGCTGGAAGCTATGAAGGAAAGCGACTGGAAGGAACGAGACATCGGGGGCCCTCGGTGACGGGCTCTGTGGTACATGAAAAAGGCCGAGAGCGACAAGGTGTTTCGCTGACCCGCTTGCCGGCCGCGACAGTCGGGCGAGGCCGGGCAAGTGTCTGCCAAGCTGCAGAAATTGCTTTACAGCCGGCCAAAATCTGCTTATCCGACGGGCGCATGATGCCCTTGTAGCTCAGTTGGTAGAGCACCTGATTTGTAATCAGGGGGTCGCGGGTTCGAATCCTGCCGGGGGCACCATTTTTCCTTGGGTCTGTTCTGGACAGACCGCTTCCGTTCTCCACCTTTTTTACATTTGTCGTAGTCCCGCCTGTCTGCTTGCGCTATGATCGTCAGAGTTGCAGGAGGCTGCCATGACCCGACGTTTGCGCGTGTTTGCAGGATTGGTCGCGTTTGCCGTGCCGGTGATGCCGGCCATGGCCGAGGATGTGCCGACCGCCATCTACAAATGTGACGGTGGCAGCACGTTCACCGTGCGCTTCGAGAACGACACCGCCTATGTGAGTTTCCCGGACGGCAAGACCTACGATCTTCCCGCGGCGATCTCGGGCGACGGTTTTCGCTACGAGGCGGATGGCGTCGAACTGCGGGGCAGGGGCGAGGATGCGACCCTGACGGTGCCGGGGACCGCACCACTCGTCTGCCGGGCCGAAGACACCGACTAGGACGCAGCTTTCGCGAGGAACTGCCGCGAGGCGTAGAGCGCGATCGCGGCGGCGTTCGAGACGTTGAGCGACTTGATCGCTCCCGGCATGTCGAGCCGGGCGAGCGCATTGACGGTTTCACGCGTCTTCTGGCGCAGACCCTTGCCTTCCGAACCGAGCACGAGCGCGATCTTCTCGCCGCGGAACGTGCCTTCGAGTGGGGCCGGTCCCTCCGAATCGAGGCCGATCGAATAGAAGCCGAGCCGGTGCAACTCGCCGAGCGCATCCGCGAGATTGGTGATCTGGATGTAGGGGATGAGTTCGAGGGCGCCCGAAGCCGATTTGGCAAGCACGCCCGATTCGGTCGGGCTGTGACGCTGGGTGGTGATCACCGCACCGGCATTGAACGCGACGGCCGAGCGCATGATAGCGCCGACATTGTGCGGGTCCGTCACCTGGTCGAGCACGAGCAGGAGCGGACTTTCCTTCAGGGCTTCCAGACGCCGGACGGGCAGGGCGCGCGTCTCGATCATGACGCCCTGATGGATGGCATCCGGACCGAGCACCTTGTCGATTTCCTGCGGCGAAACGATTTCCACAGGAAAGGAGAGCGTTTCCGGCTGGCCGATTTCGAGCCGGGCAAGGGCGTTCTGGGTTACCGAAAGCTTGATGATCCGACGTTCCGGATTGTCGATCGCAGCGCGTACCGTGTGCAGGCCATAGAGATAGACCTGCTCGGGAGCAAGCTGCGGCGGTGTCCAGCCCTCGGCCGACTTCCTCCGCTTCTGCGGTGCCGGGGTGGGGATTTCGCCCCTCTCGCGCTTGGCGTCGCGCACCTGGCGGCGCAGGGTGGCGTAGTGGCTGTCGCGGGCGGATCTGTCTTTGGAAGTGTCTTTGGCCATGCGGCTTTATAGCGGCGAAGTCTTGCGGCGGATAGAGGTGCCCGGCGGCGAAGGCGTTTTTGCGAGGTGCGGAAAAATTTCGGAAAAATTCCCCGGACATCGTGTTGACATCGACCGATAGGGCGGTCATATACCCGCCGCAGATCACGGGGCGTCGCTCCCGAGGATCTGGAGAAAGCTTGGTCGCTTGATCCGGTCGGAGACTGGAGGGATGCCCGAGTGGTTAAAGGGGACGGACTGTAAATCCGTTGGCTCAGCCTACGTTGGTTCAAATCCAACTCCCTCCACCATTCCGACATCGGATCGAACACCGCGGGTATAGCTCAATGGTAGAGCAGCAGCCTTCCAAGCTGAATACGCGGGTTCGATTCCCGCTACCCGCTCCAATCGCACTCGTCACCCCATAACTCGCGTGTTTGCCGGTCTGTCGCCGGTGCTGGCCGGCTGTTTCGGTCTGTCGTGCGCGAGGGAGACGGTATCCGGATCGCCCATGTCGCGGCCTTTGCCGCGCAGAGCAAATAGGTCTTGCGCAATTGCTGCGAAAGCCTTAAACGGCGGCACTAAACCCGTTTGCCGGGTCAACCATTTACGATCATAGGAAGCATTCAAATGGCAAAGAGTAAGTTTGAGCGCACGAAGCCGCACGTTAACA